>JBOGIV010000061.1:0-5053 GCA_050747925.1 Vicinamibacterales bacterium | reverse complement strand
GCGATACCGTCCTCGACGAGATCGGTCCAGCCATCAACGGCGGGCACTCGATTTTCATCTACGGTGCACCCGGCAATGGCAAGACGAGCATCGCGCAAACGATCCGTGACTTGTTGGGCGGCGACATCGCGATTCCGCATGCGATCGAAGTCGAGGGGAGCATCATTCGCGTCCTCGATCCCATCAATCACGAGATGCGCCCGCAGGCAGCACAGGACGACGGGCTCGCGCTTGACTATGCGATGGATCACCGCTGGGTCATCTGCCGACGGCCCGTCCTGCTGGCGGGCGGAGAGATGTCGCTCGAGTCGTTGGAGCTCAACTTCGACAGTCGCTTCGGCTACTAACGCGCGCCCTTGCAGCTGGTGGCGAACGGCGGTGTGCTGGTGGTGGACGACTTCGGGCGGCAACGCTCGGCGCCACGCGATCTGCTGAACCGCTGGATGGTGCCCCTCGAGGGCGGCATCGACTACCTGACGCTGGCTTCGGGGATGAAATTCGAGCTCCCGTTTCAGCTGTTCATCGCCTTCGCGACCAACATCAAGCCCAGCGATCTGGTGGATGAGGCGTTTCTGCGTCGGGTCCAGTACAAGGTCTTCGCCGAAAACCCGTCGCGCGACAGTTTTATTGCAATCTTCGAGCGCTATTGCCGCGAGCGCGGTGTTCCCTTCGACCGGAATCTGGTCACGGATCTGCTCGATGGCTACTATCGGAGGCACCACATAGAGATGCGTGCCTGTCATCCGCGCGACCTCATCAATCAAGCGCTCTTACTCGCCGACTACCGTGGGCAGAAGCCCGTGCTGACCTCCGAGCTCCTGCAGACCGCGTGCGAGGGCTACTTCGTCAAAGACGATTAGCGATGTTCGCTTTCTTTCTTCGTTCTTCTTTCTTCTGTCTTCTTTGTTCCGGCGTCGTTCTGGCCCAGCCGCCGCCCCTGACGGTCCAGATCACATCGCCGCTCGGACGGATCGGCGTGGCGGGAACGATTCGCATCGTCGCGCAGATTCACGCCAAGGACGATCGTGCGCCTCTCAAAGTGCGCTTCCTGGTGGACGGCAAGCTCCTGGGTGTGGACGAGGATGGACCGCCGTACGCCACCGAGTGGGTGGATGACAATCCGCTGGAGTCACGCGAAATCGTCGTCGAGGCCACGGATGGCGATGGTCGTACGGCGAAGGACAGCGTGACGCTGAATGCGTACGAGTTCTCCGACACCTCATCGGTCAGCAGCATGCTGCTCGAAGTCACGGTGCTCGACAAGAAGGGCCGCTTCGTCGGCGGCTTGAAGCCGGACGACTTTACGCTGCGCGAGAACGGCGAGATCCAGAAACTGGATCTCGTGACGCCAGAAGAGGTGCCGGCGACGTTTGCGCTGCTGGTGGACAGCAGTCAGAGCATGGCGCCGAGGGCGGACTTCGTGCGTCTCGCCGCTCGCCGAATCACACCGCATTTGAGCCCGAAGGATCGCGTGATCGTGGCGCCGTTTACCGTGGGGTTGGGCGCAGTGACGGGCCCAACCGGCGATCACAAAACCATGCTGGAGGCGATCAACGCGATTCGGCCATCTGGAGGCACCGCCATTCTCGAGTCGCTGTCGCAAACGGCCGAGCGGCTCAAGGGCATCGACGGTCGCCGAGTGATTGTCCTGATCACCGACGGCTTCGATGAGAACAGCAAGCAGACCGTCGAAGGCACCATCAAAGACCTCTTGTCCAACCAGATCACGGTCTACATCGTCGGCGTCGGCGGCGTGTCCGGCGTATCGCTGAGAGGGCAGGCGCTGCTGCGCAAGGTCGCCCTGGAGACCGGCGGCAAGGCGTTCTTCCCCTGGGACGACCGCGAGCTTGCCGGAACGTATGACCTGGTGGCCGCCAACGTGACCAACCGTTACCTGGTGGCGTACACGCCGAAGGAAGCCGTTCCCGACGGCTCATGGCACGCCATCGACGTGACGACGCCATCGCCCGAGCATGTGGTTCACACGCGGAAGGGTTTCTTTGCGCCGAAGCCGCCGCCCATCAAGCCGACCATTGAGTTCACATTCCCTGAGACTGCGGCCTACGCGGAAGTCTCCGCCAACGATCTGTTCGTGCTCGAGGACGGCGTCGAGCAGGCGATCGACACGTTTCACGAGGCCGTCGCGCCCGTGTCGATTGTGCTCGCCCTCGACGCGAGCGGCAGCATGCGGCGTAGTGCGCAGCTCGCAACCGGCGCGGCGCGAGGCTTCGTCAAGACCCTCCGTCCCGCCGATCAGCTCGCGGTCTTGATGTTTGCCGACAAAGCCGTCTTTACCCACGACTTCTCGAAGGATCGCGAGCAGAGTTTCGCGGCGATCGCCGAATACGTGGCCGATGGCGGGACGGCCCTCTACGACGCCATGGGGACCGCCCTGGCAAGGGTGAGGAACGTTCCCGGACGCCGGGCGATTGTGGTGGTGACCGACGGCCGCGACGAGGACAATCCGGGCACCGGCCCAGGCAGCGTGCGCGCATTTGACGACGTCCTGGACATGCTGAAGGACAGCGGCGCCGTCGTGTTTGGCGTTGGCATTGGTTCGAGAGTCGATCGACGGCCGCTGGAAGAGTTGGCGAAACTCTCCGGTGGATCGGCGTACTTTCCGGCCGATGCAGAAGCGCTCTCTGCCGAATACCAGCGAATTGTCGACAACCTGCGGCGCCGATGGGTGGTTGGCTACGAGTCGAAGAACGTCACGCGAGACGGGAAGTGGCGAAAGGTTGAGATTCGCGTTCGCTCGACGAATCTGTTGCTGGCGAGCCTGGGTGGGTACTTCGCTCCGGAGCGCTAATGGGCCGCCGCGCAGCCGTCATGGCCTGTGCCATGTGGATCCTCTGCGGGGTGTACACATCCGGATTTATCCTCCGTGGCTGGATCCCGCATGACGAAGGCACGATCGGGCAGAGCGCCGAGCGCGTCCTCCTCGGCCAGACCCCGCACCGCGACTTCGACGAGCTGTACACGGGCGGCGTGACCTATCTACACGCAGGCGCCATGAAGGCGTTCGGCGTCAGTCTCCGCACGCCTCGCTGGATTCTCTTCGCATTCTTCATGGCGTTTCTAGCGGCCACCTACGCTGTGGCCTCCCGCGTCTCTTCAGCGCCGGTCGCAGCAGGCGCGCTGGCGCTGGTCACCGTGTGGAGCGTGCCGAACTACTTCGTGAGCCTACCCTCCTGGTACACGCTCTTCTTTGCGACATTCGGCATCCTGGCGCTCATGCGCGTTCTCGAATCGGACCATCGGGTGTGGCTCGCTGTTGCCGGAGTCTGCGGAGGGCTGTCGCTCCTGGCGAAGATCACCGGGGCGTACTACGTATTGGGTGCGCTGCTGTTTCTCGTTTACGTCGAACAGATTCGCGCGCCGGCACGACTGGAGCAATCCTCTCGATCGTGGTTCTGGCTGGCCGCAGCCGTCCCTGCCGCCTTCATTGTTCTTCTGATCTCCCAAGAACCTTCCTTCTCTGCCGTACTCTCGTTCGCGCCGCTGTTTGTCCCTCCGCTCTTTGCCTGCGGTTTCGTCATGTGGGGGGAATGGAAAGAGCGATCGGGAAACGCATTGGATCGTGCGAAAGGCCTTTTCCGGCTTGCGTGGCCATTTGCCGCCGGCATGGGGGCGATTCTGATTCCCTTCGTGCTCCTGTACTGGCGCGTCGGCGCGTTGCCCGACCTGGTCCACGGGACGTTTATTCAGCCACAACGGCGCCTCACTGAAGCCAGTCTCAATCCTCCTGGCTTTGTCATGCTCGGCCTCTCCACACCGTACGTGGTGTTGCTTCTGCTGAACGAGCGTCGAATGCTGGCGAGAGAATGGCGCATCGCGATCGCTGTCGCGGTCGTCCTGGGAGCGGTGCTGCTCTTCGGGACGCAGCCCATCGTCTACCGCGCGGCGTGGACCCTTGCCCGCTCCCTTCCCCTGATTGCCACGTTGGCCGGAGTGGCGCTGCTCGCCAAGCACGCAGAGATTGGACTCTCGGAGTCACAGCGTGCGCGCGTGTTTCTCCTGACCTCGATGGCGGGAATGCTCTCGCTCGTGCAATTCCCTTACGCGTCGCCAACCTACTTCTTCTACTGCGCGCCCATTGTCGTCCTGGCGCTCGTCTCCATCGTGTCCGCGCAGCGGATGGCTCCGCTGAAGGTGCATCTGGTCATTGCGGTCTTCTTTTTCGTGTTTGCCGTGGTCTTCGCGAACCGCTCGTATGGATGGAACCTTGGTGTCCGATTCATTCCGTACGCCCCCGACACGCGGCTGGCTCTCGACCGGGGAGGGCTCGTCGTATCGAGCGACGATGCGCGAACGTATGAAGCAGTGGTGGATGAGCTCCACAAGCGGGCGGCCGGCGGCACGATCTACGCGGCACCGGATTGCCCTGAGGTGTACTTTCTCTCGGGATTCCTCAATCCAACGCGCGCGATCTTCGACTTTCTGAGCCTGGAACCCAGAGACGAGGTGTCGACTAAGGCTCTCCTCGATCGCTCACGGATTCGCGCTGTGGTTATTAATACCGCTCCCGCAGTGTCTCCACCTGTGGATGCGTCGGTCCAAGCCGTACTGGAGCGCCGGTTTACGCAATCGAAGCAGATCGGGCGCTTTGTGGTGCGATGGTCCGACGACCTCGTGCGCTGAGCAGCACAGCGCTCCAGAGCGCCACAGTCGTCCAGGTGTATATCGAGCCAATCGTGAGGCTGCCCCAGCGGGCATGCTGGGCGAGGAGGGTCTGAACGATGGGCCAGAGCAAGCCCGGCGTGGCGACCAGAAGCAGGATGGCTGGGCCTGGCCATTGACGGAGTGAGCCCGAGACCCAGAGCGCAGCCATCGGACCCAGAGCGAACCAAAGGTAGTAGACCCAACCCAGCGGCGAGGCGAGCAGAGCCGTCAGGATTGACAACGCGAAGGCACGGTCAACGGCATCGGGGCTCGTGTCTCGCGCGATGACGACGAAAGTGACGGTGGCGGCTGCCAATCCGAGCGCAAAGCCAATTGGCGTGACCAATTCCGGAACTAGCGCCAGCGGCTCGAAGAACGGATTGTCGGTGAG
>JBOGIV010000060.1:0-5106 GCA_050747925.1 Vicinamibacterales bacterium | reverse complement strand
CTAACGAGGCGGAGCCTCAGACCCACAAGCCTGTCAATATGCTCCGCCTCGTTAGCCTCTATGTTGTCTTGCCCGGCCTCCGGCCGGGCAGTCGCCTTGACGGAGAAAACTTGACTTATTTGGTCACGATTCGAGGCCGTCAAGGCTCCTAGAGCCGCGCCTGATCCGGGCACGAGAAACGCCAGCTCGGAGTACCGACGACCGAGCAGCGGAAGGTCGCGCACCTGGCGCTGTTCGACGACGCCGCCGATGTCCACGGTTTGGGTCTGCAGCATCTCCGTGACGCCTTTGACGATCACCTCTTCGGTGATGGCGCCGACGTCGAGTCGCAGATCCACCTGCGCGCGGGTTTGCACGTTGACCGTCACATCGCGTTGGATGGCCCGGCGGAAACCGGGGAGCTCTGCCGTAACCATGTATCGGCCCACACGAAGTCCCGGAAAGATGTATTCGCCGCGCTCGTTGGTCACCGAGGTGGCGGTCACTCCTGTTCCCTCCTGCACGGCCGTGACCGTGACGCCGGGCAGTACGGCGCCGGAATCGTCTCCGACGCGACCGACAATCGCGCCGGTATCGATTTGGGCGACGGCGGATGAGGTGAATAGCAGTACGAGAGAGATGCCGTAATGGCCTGTCTGAAGGTGCGACTCATGGCCAACTCCCGGAAAAAAGGTGAGGGAGGTATTTTCACCTTTTCTCACACCTTTTTCAGGACTCTCCTGAGCCCGCGGGCGTACGGTAGGCTGAGAGGTTGATGTTGCTGCGACACCTCGTTCCGGCGGTGACCTGCTGCGTGCTGGCAACCGCGCCGGCTTGCTCGCTGAAGACCATGGCCGTAAAGTCGGTGGCCAACACGCTGTCCGACACCGGCGACGTCTTCACTCGAGACGACGACCCGGATCTGGTCCGCGATGCCTCGCCGTTTGCGTTGAAGCTCTACGAATCGCTGTTGGAGTCGGTGCCCACGCACGTGCCGCTCCTCACGTCCACCTGCGGCGCGTTCACGCAAAACGGCTACGCGTTCCTGGAATCGGAAGCCGATGCGGTCGAGCCAAAGGATCGCGACGAGGCCAAGCTCCTTCGCGAACGCGCGCTCAAGCACTACCTCCGGGGCCGGCGCTATTGTCTCCGCGCGCTGGATGTGCGTTTAGGCAAGGGCACCAGCGGCAGATTGCTGCAGGATCCAGCAGCAGCGATCGCAAAGGCGCAGAAGAAAGATGTGCCGCTCCTCTATTGGTCCGCCGCCTCGTGGGGGTCGGCCATCGCACTGGGCATCGATCAGCCCGAACTGGCCGTGGATTTTCCGTCCGTCCGCGCGCTGGCCGATCGCGCCTTGGCGCTCGACGCCAACTGGAGCAAGGGCGCCATCCACGAGCTGATGATCACGCTCGACAGCTTGCCCAAAGCCCTCGGCGGGAATGCCGAGCGCGCCCGCGAACATTTCAAGATCGCGGTGGCCGCCCAGAAGGGATTGTCGCCAGGACCGTACGTCGCGCTCGCGCTCGGCCAATCGGTCGCGAACCAGAATCGGTCGGAGTTCGAGCAGCTTCTGCAGACGGCGTTGGCGATTGACCCGGAGAAGGATCCGTCGAATCGGCTCGTGATTCTCCTCGGCCAGAAGCGGGCGCGTGTGCTGCTGCAGCGGATTGGCGAAAAGTTCTCGAAGTAATCGGAGGGGACATGTTCGGTAGATGGTTTGCTCTTGTCGTCGTGGTCGCGCTCGCGCTCGCCACCTCCATTGACGCCGCTCCCGTCGGCATCAAGCTGGCGACGCAGGCGCCGGTCAATTCGGTCTGGCACAAGGCGTTGCTCGACATGGGCGCCACCTGGGATACCGCGACACAGGGTCGGGTGAAGCTGGTTGTGTACGCGGGCGGATCGCAGGGGAGCGAGGACGCCACGATTCGCATGATGCGCCCAGGCGTCGACCAGCTCCAGGCCAACCTCTTGATGCTGCCGGGCCTCATTCAGGTTGACGATGGGTTCAACGTGTTCGGGATGCCGTTCTTCTTCGAGAACGATCTCGAGGGACTCCACGTACTCGAAAAGCTGACGCCGATGTTCGAGAAGCGGCTCGAGTCAAAAGGCTTCAAGCTCCTGGCGTGGGCCAGCGCCGGCTGGGTGCGCCTGTTCTCGAAGCAGCCCCTCCAGACGATTGCCGACTTGAAGAACGCGAAGCTGTTTACGAGCCAGGGCGACGAAAAAATGGTGCAGTGGTACAAGGCCAATGGGTTCCATCCCGTGGCCCTGGCGGCCGGCGATATCCCGGCTCAACTCAAGCTCCGAACCGGCATGATTGACGCGGCGCCAAGTCCGCCCTACCCGGCGCTGCTGCTCCAGATCTTCCGCGACGCGAAATACATGCTCGATGTCCGCGTCGCGCCGCTCTACGGCGCGGTCGTGATGACCAACGAGGCCTGGAATCGGATCGAAGCCAACGACCGGCCGGCGATCCTGGGCGCGGCAAAGAGTCTGGAAAAGCGCGTCCTCGGCGAAACACCCAAGCTCGACGCAGACTCCGTGGCGACGATGAAGACGCGTGGCCTGACGGTGACCACCCTCGATGCGAACGCGATCGCCGCGTTCCGCGTCGAGGCTGAGAAGCTGGTCACCACGATGCGGGGCAACATGATGCCGGCGGACATGTACGACGCCGGCGTTCGCGAACGCGACGTGTTCCGCAACACGAAAAAGTAAGGCTGCAGAGAATGCAGATGACCCAGACAGGCTGGTAGGTGCGGGTCCTCGCCCTCAGGGCCGAAAACACGCTGGCCGCATTGGCGCTCGGCGGCATCATGCTGTTGCCGCTCGCCGAGATCGCCCTCCGCGCCTTCGTCAGCACGGGCATTCCCGGCGCCGCTCCGTTTGCCTTATCCCTTACCCTGTGGGTCGGGATGCTCGGCGCCGCCATCGCGGCGCGCGAGGGAAAGCTCCTCACCCTCGCGACGGGCGAGTGGTTTCCGAAAGGACCCATCGCGTCCACCGCGCATCTGATTGGCGGGACCGCCGGCGCTGCCATCGCCACGATGTTTGCGGTCGGCGGCGCCGACCTCGTCGCGACGGAACGAGCGGCGGGCGACATGATCGCCCTCGACGTGCCGGTTTGGGTGTCGACGCTTGCGTTCCCGCTGGCGTTCTCGGCTATCGCGCTCCGTCTGATGTGGCACGCCTCGCCGACCACGCTTGGCCGAGTCACGGCCGCACTCGGCATCGTCGCCGGGTTCTTCGCCGCTCAATATCACGCGGTGTTTGAAGGTGCGGCGCTGCTGCCGTGGATCATCGGGATTCTGATCGCGGGCGTGCTTGGCGCGCCGATTTTCGCGCTGCTCGGAGGCATCGCGATGGTCGCGTTTTTCATCGATGGCAGCCGGCCCATCGTTCCACTGATCAAGGCCTACGAAGAGCTGACTTCTCCCTCGGCGAATCTCGCGGCGATTCCGCTGTTCACGCTCACGGGCTTCTTCCTGGCCGAGGGCCAATCGTCGGAGCGCCTGCTTCGCGCGTTGCGCGCGCTTTTTGGCTGGATGTCCGGTGGGACCGCGGTGGCCTCGGCCTGGCTCTGCGCGTTTTTCACGCTGTTCACCGGGGGATCGGGTGTGACGATCCTCGCGCTCGGGGGTCTGTTGTTGCCGGCCCTCATCAAAGAGGGATACCGCGAGCGATTTGCGATTGGCTTGTTGACGGCCTCGGGATCGCTCGGGTTGCTCTTTCCTCTGTCGGTGCCGTTGATCCTCTACGCAATCGTGGCGCAGAACGTCGCCATCGAAGACTTGTTCATCGGCGGCATCGTGCCAGGCATCGTGCTCTTGACCCTTGTGGCGCTGCTCGGCGTTCGCGAAGCCCGACTTCGCCAAGGCTACGTCGGGCAGGCCGGGAATGGCGTCATCAAGCGTGCGCCGTTTCAACTGCGCGAAGTCTGGGCAGCCATATGGGCGGCAAAGTGGGAAATGCTGCTGCCCGTCGTCGTGCTCTGGGCTCTTCTGGGCGGCTACGCGACCACTTCCGAGTCAGCAGCGATCGCCGCGCTGTACGCGCTCATCATTCAGCGCTTCGTCCATCGCGATCTGAAGTCGATGAGCGACGTGATCCGCGTCGCGGGTGACTCGATCGCGGTGGTTGGCGGCGTGCTGATCATCCTGGCCGTTGCTGTCGGCCTCACCAACTACCTGGTGAATGCGCAGGTGCCGACGCTGCTGATCGACTGGACGCAGTCGCACATCCAATCGAAGGCGGTCTTCCTGCTCGCGCTGAACGTCTTCCTCCTCCTGGTCGGCACGGTCATGGACATCTTCTCTGCCATTGTCGTGGTCGTGCCGCTGATTCTTCCGCTCGCCGACGTCTACGGCATCGGCTACGTTCACCTTGGCGTGATCTTCATCGCCAACCTCGAGTTGGGCTATCTCCATCCGCCGCTGGGCCTCAACCTGCTCCTTGCGTCCTATCGCTTCAAGAAGCCGGTTCTCGAAGTCACGATGGCGACGCTGCCGATGCTCGGGATCCTCGCCGCGGGCGTGTTGCTGATTACCTACGTACCGGCCCTCACTGAAGGATTGTTGCGGCTGCTCGGGCGTCTCTAGAACAGCTATCGCCTTTCAGCTAACGGCTTTTCTTCTTCGACTTCCGGCTGTCCTTCTGTGGAGGCAACACTTTAGGGTTGCCTGGCCTTCGCGGCTTCTCGGCCATCACACTCTGCCACGCAAGCGTCACGGCCTCGCCGACGACTTCGGTCTCAGCAAACGCAAACTGCACCATCGTCGCGCCTCCCCGTCCCCAGGCTCCTGGCGCGGGAACGAACATCTTCGGATGCGCGCTCATGAACGCGGCCTGCTGTTCGGGCGTGAGCTTGAGCCCGCCTTGTTTGTTGTCTGGATGAATCGTCGCGAAGATCTTTCCATTTGCACGGAAGTCCGGATGGTTCATGTGTGACGCTTCGATCGCGCCATCCATTCCGAGCGCGATCTTGCGGAATTGGTTTGGAGTCATTCTGTACTCAGTCCACGGTCCACAGTCCTCGGTCCTTGCGGCTAAGCCGCCCACTCGCGCGATAACACCTCGGCTTGCTCCAGCACGGTCTGCGTCGCCTTCTCCTGCTTGTCCGGCGGGTAG
>JBOGIV010000059.1:0-13448 GCA_050747925.1 Vicinamibacterales bacterium | reverse complement strand
AGATTGGGCTCAGCCGCCTTCAACAAGACACCGCGATCGCCGCTCGGGTAGGCAAACACTTTGGTACCGAGCGTGTGGCCGTCGCGGCAGCTGACGACGATCGCGCGGACCGAGTTGGTGCCGAAGTCCACACCGACGGTGAAGGCTGGCGTCGACAAAGCCTTGCAATTGTATACGGCTGCATCACCTGACAGAGCGCCCAGCCAGCCGCAGGAGTTGCTCGGTCACGTGGACATGCGCACGACGTGCGATGTTCGACGAGATCGGACAGAAGGAGCCTCCAGGCCCTGCGACGCAACGAATCGAGAGCGGGCTCAGCACCATCGAGCTAGTGTCGACTCCGCTGCCGCCCGTCGCTCACATCGCTGAATGTCAGGAGCTTCCGCAGCAGGAATGGGTGGCGACGCGAGAGCTCCGGATCGGTCTCTGCATTCGAGAGAGACCTCTGGACGCCGTGCCGAACATAGGTCACACGGATATTCCTGATGCCCTTCTGCGCGGCCTCGCTGATGTGCCGGCGGAACTCAAAGAACGTGCAGAACTCTTCGTTTTTCGCGATCTCCGCCAGGCGAGGGTCAGACGACTCGACCACCCAGACGAGATCTTCCTGAAAGCCGGCAATCTTGATCGACGATGGCACGAGAAAATGGTTCGAGCGATCACCCTCCCACCGCAGCTCGGTCCTGAGATTGCTGAACATGGCAAAGCAGCTCCGCGTCTTGAGACCGAGATACGGGCTTGCGCCATTGACAAGAGTGATGATGGGAAACACCAGAAACCATGGCGAGGGTCGAGCGAGCTCGTCGAACCGCGGCGCACGCCCCCACCATGTCGTCAACACGGTGAGGAACAACAGGTTCACGGCAAGACCATAGAATATCCACAGGACGCGAAACGCCATGTAGGTGTGGTCCCAGGAATTCCCGGTGACGGCCACTCCCACGCAGATGGCGGCGAGCGCCCACCAGCTTCCTGGTATGCGCATGGCTTCGAACCGACGCTTGATTGGCGCGAGGAGATGCTCGAGCCCGTGCAATCGGGCGCGAACGACCGCAAGGAAGTTCTCCGGGGTGAAGAGAAACATCAGTGCGTAGAGAAACGCTGCGAAGTCGGCAAACTCGTTCACGCCAAGAACGAAGTGGAAGGCCAGCGCGACGGCGATTCCGGCGAGCCGCGTGGAGCGGAACGTCAGCAGCAGCACGACTGACGCCTCGATCGCGATCGTGAGGATCACGATTGTGATGAGCGCCCAGTCAGCGGTCGGCGGGAACCCGAGCCCGATGTTTCGATGAATTCGTGCGGCCAACATCCGGTACTGCAGGCTCGCCGCGCTCACCGGATAGTAGAAGAAGTCCGCGTTGAGCTTGTGGAATACGGTCCAGCCGTAGGCGATCAGGACCACGACTCGCGCGGTCGGCACAAACGACTGGTACAACTCCGCGGCCGGGATGGCCGTACGCCGGTTCCCCATCCACACACGCAGCGCAGCGGCGAAGATCGAGAGACTGACCACGATGTTGATGACCGCGTGGTTGGAGATGTTCGGCATCTTGTGAACGAACTCGGCGACCTGAAAGAAGTTGAGCAGCAGAAACAGACCGACGCTCGCCGGACGACCCACGAGCGCGACCGCGGCGAAGGTTTTCATCAGGTCCAGAGGACTATCCGCCCATCCGTTTTGGGCCTGGTGAAAGAGGGTGTACACGGCCCAGAGGAAAGCGAAGACGGTTAGTCTGGTCTCGCGGCTATCCTTGTCACTCGGGACGATGGCAGGCGAAGCGGCAGCTGGTGAACTCATCGCTTGCTGGGTGAACGGGCAGCAGTCTATGCGAAACGGCGTTGTGTTCGTACTCGCGCATCATGTGCGCAGGAAGTAGCCTCCTCCTTATGCGAGTGTTGCAGGTCATTCTCTCCGCTGTGCTCGTTGTCCTCGTGCCGGGCTTCGCGATCGCGTACGTGTTCGACCGGCCGTTCTGGGAAATGGACTTGGGTTCGCTCGTCGGGTACGCGATCGGGTTTGTCGCGGCCGCGGCGCGACTTGGGTTTCAGAGTCGGGCGCGGAGGGTGACGCTCGTGGACACGGTGTTCACCGCCACTGCGACGACGGCGCTGACCTCTGTGGCCCTTCCGTGGTTCGGTGTGCCGCCGCTTGGTGGCACGCCACTGGCCCTGCTGTACGTGGGATCAGTGTTCCTGGCAGCTCTGCTGTTCTACGTGCCGGGCTTCGATCGCACCAAGTTGGGAATCCTGCTGGCGACCGGTGTTGTCGCCGCGGCGTTGCACGTCCGCTTTCCGTTCGGCGCCGTGCCGAAAGTCGACGACCCTTCGGATTCCACCACTGCCGAGGACTCGACTCTGTATGGCATCGACATTCGGCGGCACCTGCGACACATACCGAAGCCCGCGGCAGCCGGCGGCGGCTTGGCGCTGTTGTCGGAGGGGTACTTGCTGGCCACTGGTGATGGCCTGCTGTACGCCTTCCGGCAAAACGGCGTTGACCGATCGCTGGAGATCCGGGGCCTCGGCACTCGGGTGCCGATCAACCACGACGCGTTTTCTGCCGCCATCGCCGGTCTGCCAGTTGACGCGGTGCGTTTTCACGTCGCCGACGTTGAGACCCTCATCGGCAACGGACGCATTCGGGTTCTGGCGAGCCATCACTACTGGAAGCCCGAGGGTCGCTGCTTCACGCTCCGCTTGTCGATGCTGGAGGCCGACTACCAGGCGTTCGTTCAAGGACAACCACAGAACAACTGGTCCACGATCTTCGAGAGCTCGCCGTGCCTGCCCTTCATGGCGACCGAGGGGCTGCCCCACGGTCATGCCTTCCAGGGCATTCAGTTGGGCGGCCGCATGGCGATGCGCGACGATCACACCGTCGTGTTAGGGGTCGGCGATCAGGGGTACGACGGCGTGAACAGCACCATCGACTACGTGCAGGACACGACGACTTCCTACGGAAAGATGCTCCTAATCGATCTGCGGACCGGGCGTGCGAACACGCTCAGCATGGGGCACCGCAACCAACAGGGCGTCTTGGTCGCTTCGAAGGGCACGATCTGGGAGACCGAGCATGGCCCGTATGGCGGAGACGAGCTGAACCGTATCAACGCCGGTGGCAACTACGGTTGGCCGATCGTGACGCATGGCGTGCAGTACGGAACGCGTGACTGGCCCCGCAATACGCGACAGGGCGCTCATGATGGCTACACTGAACCAGTCTTCGCCTGGGTGCCGTCGATTGGCATTTCCAATCTGATTGAAGTGCAGGGCGAGCTGTTTTCGCGCTGGCGCGGCGATCTCATCGTCGGGTCTCTGACCGAATTGTCCTTGTGGCGCCTGCGGTTGGTCGACGAGCGTCCGGTCGTGGTCGAACAGATCATGCTCGGTGAGCGTGTCCGGGATCTGATCGAAGGCCCCTTAGGAGAGCTTGTCGTCTGGAGCGACGCCACGCGCGCGCTGCTCTTCCTGTCGCCCTCCGCCGGCGAGGAAACCGGCGGGCAGCTGTTCGCCCAGTGCTCCGGGTGTCATGCGATCGGCGGTGGGACGTCCCCCTTGAGCGGACCAGACCTGCGCGGCGTCGTGGGGCGTCGCATCGCGGCGGCCCCTGGCTTTGACTACTCAGAGGCGCTTCGGTCGATGAAGGGAACGTGGACAGAAACCGCGCTGTCGCAATACCTGGCGAACCCGACGCGATTCGTGCCAGGCACGACCATGGTGTTCCCAGGCATGAGCGATGAAACCAGCCGCAAGCGGCTGATCGAGTATCTGACGCCGACGCAGTGATTCGCGCTGCCAGAGCGGTATGATACGGCCTCGCGAAAAGAAGACGTTCGACATGAAAGGTAGAGCCGCTGTTCTTCACTCCTGAGATCGAAGGGACCGTCCCGATTCGATCGTCCGCGGCGCAGCTCCTGCCGGCCTTCCGCCAGCGTGTCAGCGCAGGTCTTCTCATCGGCCAGCCTCACCCTCGGTCCAACTATGTGGCGATCGACGCCAGCCCGAGCCACCTCGAGGTCCACGCGGCCGACTGGTGGACGGCGATCAACGTTGGTCTCAATCAGTTGGAGCTTCGACACGTGCAGGCGAACGTGATTGGCTACCACGTGCGCTACTGGCGCTGGGCCACCTACGCGCTCGGGCTGAGCGGTGTGCTGGGACTCGTCGGCCTCGCGCTGCTTCTTGGCTTCGACGCTCGTGGCTACATCGCGCGACACGCGAACTCGATGATCCCAGGCCTGACGGTCGACCAGAATCTCCTCATCGCCTGGGTCATGGTGCTGTTCTGGGGATTCATCTGGCCGTGGCTCCTCATCTGGCTGCACAAGCGGCCGCTAGGTCGATTGGTCACGCGCTTGATCGAGGAGGTCGACGCGGGAGTTGCGACTGGTCCCCGCTCTGTCTGACGATGTCCACATCGCGGACGTGACTCCGACGATCGTCGATCGCGTTGTCGGCTGCCTCAAGGGCATCGCCATCGGTGATGCCATCGGCAAGCAGACGGAGACGCTGTCGCGAGAGGACGTGCGGCGGTGGTATCCGCAAGGTGTGCGCGGTTTCGAGGGGCCGACAGGTACGGTCATACCTCGATACGTGGGCAACTCGAAATCCGAGTGGCGGTTCGGTGAAACGACGGACGACACCGAGCGGACGCTTGCCGTCGCCCGGGCCATCATCGCCGATCGCCGCGTGTCGCATGTGACCGTCGGCAGGGAAATGCTTGGATGTCGGAAGGGCGTACACCCGGGCGTCCCGTCGCTCTGGGAGTTTCATCGAGCAGGCGATCCCACACGCATGGCCACCGCCCATGAGGGCTGTGGAGCCGCGATTCGCGTCGCACCGGTGGGTATCCTCCATGCGTCAGCGTCTCTGAACGAGCTCGTGAACGGCGCGCGCGAGGCATCAATCTCGACGCACGGCGGCTCTCTGGCGATCGCCGCCGCGGCCGCGACCACAGCCGCCGTGTCAGCAGCCATCGATGGGGCGGCCTCACATGAAGTTCTCGAGTTCGCCGAGCGCGCGGCGGCGCACGCCGAGCGCCAGTGGCCGGGCAACTTGCCGGACACGTTCGCCAGTGCCGTCCGAACCGTCCACGACGATCTCGCGCGCACGCCTGTCCTGCGAGCTGCAGACGTCGCCAACTGTTGTTTTCCGGATCGGCCATTGACCATCGTGCCCTTGGCGTTGGGACTCGCCACCCTCATGCGTTCGGCCGAGGACGCGATCCTGCTGGCGGCGAACGTGGGCGGCGACAGCGATTCAGTCGCCTCGATTGCCGGCGGGATTCTCGGCGCCATGTATCCCGACACGGTGAATCAGCATTGGTACGACGTGGTCGAAAGCGTCAACCACCACGATCTGGTTACGATCGCGAGCGAACTGAGCAAGCTCCGATACTGAGGCCAAGGATCGGAGGTCACCGCGTCCCGATCGCGCTTGCAGCCGCTCGCGCTTGATGAGATCGTGGAGGGCCGATGCCGACGCGATCACCATCATGCCGATAACTGAAGACTGAAGAGCCGATCTAGCAACACCTGACACCGGTTTGGAGGTAAGTGAACGGACTGGTCAAGGCTGTCGTGTGCTGAGCGCCACGGAGGGTGACATGAAGCGCCTGTGGACAGGTTTGTGGATTGGGTTGGTCGCCGTGCTGCTGACGGCGCATGTGTTGGCGGCGCCGTGCACGACATCCGCCGCCACGTGCTCTGAATGGGTCACACCTGCGGGAGGGTCGAGCGGCCTCCTCGTGTATCGAACCTATTCACTGGATGCGCGAAACCCGGCCATCACGTCCGCACTGGTCATGATTCACGGCGCCGGACGCGATGCGCACAATTATTTCCAGCACGCACTCGCGGGAACGTTCCTGGCGGGCGCGCTCGAGACGACAATCGTCGTCTCGCCTCGGTTTGCGTCGAACGATGGCGCCGGTTGTCGGGACACCATCGCGCCGCAGGAGCTGGAGTGGCAGTGCGGAGGGCCAGAGCGCTGGACCGCCGGCGGCGGCGCTGTTGACAATACGAAGGTCACGTCATTTGATGTCGCCGACGAGATCGTGCGCAAGCTCGCCCGCAAGGACATCTTCCCGAATCTGAGAACGATCGGGGTCGCCGGTCATTCCGCCGGCGGGCAGTTCGTGTCGCGCTACGAGATGGCGAATCAGGGGTCCGACGCGGCTGGCGTTCGCCAGATATGTGAACGAGAGATTCAGCGCCTCGCACAAGAGCGTCATCGTTCCTTCGTGCGGCCACAACGCCAGATGTATGTTCAGCGACAACGCCGCATCGGCGCTGCTATTCCCGAAACAATAACAACGAAGCACCGTTGAGCACTGGAGAAGCGATGAGATCGCTCGGCGCGGGCTGGCTCGTTGCCATCACTGTCGTACCTCCGCTGGCGCAGGCCCAAACTTCACCCGGAGCTCGGCCGAATATCCTGTACATCATGACGGACGACCACGCCGCGCACGCCATTGGCGCGTACGGGTCGCGAGTGAACAAGACGCCCAACCTCGACCGATTGGCGCGCGAGGGAGCGCTGCTGTCACGGGTTTTCGCGACCAACTCGATCTGCACGCCGAGTCGAGCCGCCATTCTGACGGGCCAGTACTCGCACCTCAACGGCGTGACGATGTTCAACCGCTTCGACAGTTCGCGCATGACCGTCGCGCGGTTGTTGCAACAGGGTGGCTACCACACCGGAATGGTCGGCAAGTGGCACCTTGGCAGCGATCCCGCTGGTTTCGATCGTTGGGAGATCCTTCCCGGGCAAGGGACCTACTACCACCCGGTCTTGTACACGGCGAGTGGTGAGAAAACCTACACGAGTCGCTACGCCACCGACGTCATTACCGACCTCGCTCTGGATTTCCTCGACGGGCGCCCGCGCGCGAAACCGTTCTTCCTGATGATGCATCACAAGGCCCCGCATCGACCGTGGGAGCCAACCGAGTCCCATGCGGCGCACTTCGCCGCGCAACGCATTCCCGAACCGGTCACCTTCTGGGACTCATACGAGACGCGCACCGACGCGCTGCACGAGAACATGCAGCGCGTGGCTGCGGACCTGACAAATCGCGACTTGAAGCTGCCACCTCCTGCCGGTCTGACCGGTCCGGATCTGACCAAGTGGCTGACGACCACGCCGGACTCAGTGACCACGATTCGAGATGGCAAGACCGTGACGCTCACAGGAGAACCGCTGGTGCGGTGGAAGTACCAGCGGTACATGCAGGACTACCTCGCCACAGTACAGTCGGTGGACGACAGCGTCGGCCGCGTGCTCGCCTACCTGGACAAGGCTGGACTCACCCGGAACACCGTCGTCGTGTATACGAGCGACCAGGGTTTCTTCCTTGGCGACCATGGCCTGTTCGACAAACGGTTCATGTACGAAGAGTCGATTCGAATGCCGTTCCTCGTCCGCTGGCCGGCGCGCATCAAGCCGAGGACGACGAGCGATGCTATCGCGCTCAACGTCGATTTTGCGCCCACGTTCCTCGAGGCCGCCGGGCTGCCGATGTCGGCGGAGATGCAAGGACGAAGTCTTCTGCCGGCGCTCCGCGGCCAGACACCAAGCGATTGGCGAACGTCGATGTATTACCGCTACTACCACGATCCTGGCGACCACAATACGAGAGCGCACTACGGCGTCCGTACCCGCACGCACAAACTGATTTATTTCTGGAAGAAGGATCAATGGGAGCTGTACGACCTGGTGACCGATCCGTACGAGCTCCACAATCTCTACAACGAGCCCGGGCAGGACGCGCTGACCGCGACGCTGAAGGCAGAGCTCGCGAGACTGAAGAGGGCCGTGCGAGACGAGGATCAACTGGCCGACGAGCAGCTTCCGAATGGCGTTGATGGTCCTGTGGCGAGGCTGCGGGGGAGATAGGCCGAGTAGGCCGGGTGGGCCGGGTAGGCCGGGTGGGCCGGGTAGGGCGGGTGGGCCGGGTAGGGCGGGTGGGCCTGGTAGGGCGGGTGGGGCTGGTAAGGCTGGTAGGGACTGACTAGGCGGGCCGAACCTGCCACCGTTCAACTTTCCCGCCGATCTCGTGCTGCTGCCTGAGCGGTGAGGGATCGGAGGACGGTGAGGCACGCTTTCGACGACCCTCGCACCCGCTGCTTCACCCGACGAGCAGCGGCGCCACCACGTCGAGGATATCGGGGCCGGTTCCGGCGGCTCTGGCCTCGTCGAGCCGAGGTTGATCGGCCAGCACGCGCACCGCCTTCAGGCACAGATTGGCGAAGTTGATCATGCTCCGCTCCATCGCGCGCGTCGGGTCTTCACGATACGTGAACTGATCCTGGCTGTAGTAGCCGCCGTAGTCGCGAACGAAGGTCGTATAGAGGTACTCCACCGATTCGGTGATCGAGAGCGTGCCAAACATCAAGTCCTGATCGTTTCGACCCTGACGCGCGTCGTTGATGTCGAACTTGTGCACGGGGACGCCGGCGTATGCAGCGAGGTCGCATGAGGTCGACGCCGTGGTCGCCTCCATTTTCTGGTGGCCATAATCGATTGTCAGGCCACAGTTGTGTCCGCCGCACGCGGTATTCACACGCTCGGCGACGAGAATCGCGGATGCGGCGGTCGGAATGATCATGTAGAGCTCACGCGGCTCGTACGGCTTGGGCTCCATCGCGAACTTGATCCCGTACTTGACGCACTCACGATTCGCCGCGACGAGTGCCTCGGTGAACCACTCGAGCGACTGCTTGTAGTCGATCTGGAAGTGATAGTCGGCGCCGTCGGAACCCGGCCACACGCTGAGGATGGGGATCTTCATCAGCCGGCAGATCTCGACTCCCTTCAACACTTCACCGAGTGCGGCGCGCCGCAGGGCGGGATCCGGATTGCACGGGCCGCCGAGTCGAAACTTCGGATTCGTCCAGGTGTTGATGTTGCAGGTGGTCACCTTCATGCCCAGCTCGGCGAGGTAGCCGTGCTGCGCGCGCTCGATGTGCGCCGGATCGATGTCGCCATTGAGCGTTTTCTCGAACACGCTCTGATGGATTTCGATCGCGTCAATGCCAGCAGCTTTGGTGCGGCGGCATTGCGCTTCGAAGTCGTTCCTGAAATGCGGGTCGTCCGAGTGATACCCCGGGGGCGCAAAGCGATCGCAGAAGTCGCCCGCCGACCAGTGCCCCACGCTCATGCGGATGTCCATCACTCTGAGGAACTCCAGCGAGGCGTCGCGATCCAGATACCCATGACGCGACGCCGCGTAAGCGAACTGCTCGGCCGTGAAACGACTCATCGATGCCTCCCGAAAGTGCAAATGGAGTGTGTGCGCAGATTACACGGGTTACGCAGATAAGAATCACATCCGATCATCGGTGTCATCTGTCGCCCCGGCAGGTGCGGCCCGGTGGCGTCTGCGGCGCCTGTGGCCTATAGTGCGCACATGCAAGCCCGTCAAACATTTGCGATCGCCGGCGTTTCGTGCGTGCTCGCGCTGTCGCTGCTGCAAGCTCAGGGCGGCGTGCCAAAAGCGGACTATCCGATCAAGCCGGTCCCGTTCACGGCCGTGCGTCTCAACGACGTCTTCTGGGCGCCGCGGATCGAGATCAATCGCAGCGTCAGCATCCCATCGGCGTTCGAGCAGTGCGAGCTCACGGGTCGGGTGAAGCTGTTCGAGCGGGCGGCGACGGTACTGCGGGGCGAGCCGCTGGACGACAAGCGCCCGCCCGGGTATCCGTTCGACGACACTGATCTCTACAAGGTGATCGAAGGCGCGTCGTACTCACTCAGCGTGACCCCCGATCCCAAGCTCGACGCGTATGTGGACGGCCTCATTGTCAAGATCGCCGCCGCACAGGAGCCCGACGGATATCTCTACACCACGCGGACCATCGATCCGAAGAATCCGCACCGGTGGGCCGGACCGGAGCGCTGGGTCCTCGAGCGCGATGACAGTCACGAGCTCTACAATCTGGGGCACCTGTTCGAAGCCGCGGTCGCCCACTATCTCTCGACCGGCAAGCGGACGCTGCTCACCGTCGCGATCAAGGCCGCAGATCTGCTGGTCGCGACCTTCGGTCCCGGCACGCGGACGACCTGGCCTGGCCATCAGATCACCGAGATGGCGCTCGTGAAGCTCTATCGCGTGACGGGTAGGGAGGCGTACCTTGCGCTGGCGAAGTTCCTGCTCGACGAACGTGGACCTGGACCCTTCCCGCCCGGCGAACGCGGCAATCCGCGCGGCCTCAATTACAACCAGGCACAGCTCAAAGTCGTCGAGCAAAGTGAGCCGGTCGGCCACGCCGTGCGGGCCGTCTACATGTACTCGGGGATGGCAGATGTCGCGGCGGTCACCGGCGACGAGAAGCTGCGCGCCGCCGGCAAACGCATCTGGGAGCATCTCATCACCAGCAAGCTCTACATCACCGGCGGCATCGGCGCGTCAGGGAGCGGCGAAGCCTTCGGTCAGCCGTACGAGTTGCCCAACCTCACGGCCTACAACGAGACGTGCGCATCGGTGGGGATGGACTTCTGGAACCATCGTCTGTTCCTGCTCGAAGGCGACGCGAAGTACATCGACGTGATGGAGCGCACGCTCTATAACGGACTCGTCTCCGGCGTCGCGCTCGACGGTAAGACGTTCTTTTATCCGAACCCTCTGGAGTCCAACGGCCAGCACGCGCGACAGGAATGGTTCGGCGTCGCCTGCTGCCCGGGCAACATCACACGCTTCATGCCGTCAGTGCCCGGCTACCTGTACGCGACTCGTGGCGACTCGCTGTACGTAAACCTCTTCGCCGCAGGCACGGCCGACGTTCAACTCCCCGGCGGAGACGTGAGGGTCCGGCAGGACACCCGCTATCCGTGGGACGGTGCGGTGAAGCTGACCGTGACCCCGGCTGCGGCGCGCGCGTTCGCGATTCGGGTTCGGATTCCCGGATGGGCGCGCAACGAGCCGGTGCCAAGCGATCTGTATCGCTTCCTGACGGTGTCAGACACCGTTCCAGAATCTGCGTACCGCGGAGAAATTCGTGCCGGGAGCGCAAATCTTGGAACGGTGTCTGACGCCGTCCCAACCATCGCCGTCAACGGTCAATCTGTGGCGATGACGCTCGACAGCGGCTACCTCGTCATCAACCGCCGCTGGTCGCCGGGCGACACGATCGATCTGAACCTGCCGATGCCGGTCCGCCGCATCGTCTCGCACGACAACGTCCTGGCGGACCGCGATCGCGTCGCGATACAACGCGGCCCCATCGTCTTTGCCGCGGAGTGGCCCGACAACCCGAACGGGAAGGTGCGTAACATCGTGCTGGCGGATCAGAATGCGCTCGCCGCGGAGTTCCGGCCGAATTTGCTGGGTGGAGTCGCCGTGATTCGCGGACGCGCGGTCGGACTCTCGCTCGAGGCCACCGGCGCCGTTCAACGCGCCGAACAACCGTTCATGGCCATCCCCTACTCGACCTGGGCCAACCGCGGTCGAGGACAAATGGCGGTGTGGCTGGCGCGAGTGGACTCGGCCGCACGGCCGACGCCCTATCCCACCATCGCGACGAGCGCGAAGATGGCCGCGTCGCCGTTGCCCAACGGTCGCGGCAAGAACGCCGCGAACATCAACGACGGCGAGGAGCCTCGCAATTCGGCCGACCCTTCGGCCTACTTCGACTGGTGGCCTGTACAAGGCAGCCAGAACGAGTGGGTCGAGATGAATTTTGCGTCGGCTGCAACGGTCACCAAAGCCGAGGTCTACTGGTTCGACGATACCAGCCGCGGCGGCGTGCGCGTGCCGGCGTCGTGGCGGCTACTCTATAGATCGGGCGATCGCTGGCTGCCCGTGGAGTTATCCACAGCGTTCGGCGTCGCGCGAGATGCGTGGAACACGGTGACGTTCACGCCCGTGAAGACCACGGCGCTTCGCATCGAGCTTGTGATGCAGCCGAACTTCTCGGCCGGCCTGCAAGAATGGCGCGTGAAATGATCGCCATGCGTTCGCTGAAACACGAAGCCACGGCGTGCTTCCGTGTTTCTGTGTATGGCCTTATATCTAGGCTTTGACTGCAGTACGCAGAGCTTCGGCGCCATTGTCATCGACATCGATGGCGACGTTCGTCGCGTTGTCTTCCAGCACTCGCTGAATTTCGATCGGGAATTCCCGGCCTACAACACTCGCGCGGGAGTCCTGCGAGGCCGCGCGGCGGGCGAAGTGTTTGCGCCACCGGTGATGTGGGCAGCGGCGCTCGATCGCATGATGGCAACGATCGCCGAGGCGCCCGAATTGGATGTCTCGTGGATTCGGGCCATTTCCGGATCGGCGCAACAACACGGCAGCGTTTACGTCAACGACTCGGCGGTCTCCGTTTGGCAGGGACTGCACGCACACACGGCGCTCGCACCCCAGATCTCGGGAACGTTCGCACGAGCGGGCGCTCCGGTGTGGATGGACGAGAGCACGACCAGCGAGTGCCGTGAGATCGAGCACGCGCTGGGCGGCGACGAGGCGACTGCGCGTCTCACTGGATCGCGGGCGTTCGAGCGTTTTACCGGCCCGCAGATCCGCAAGTTCTTCCTGCGTCAACCAGCTGCGTACGCGAAGACCGCGCGCATTCACCTCGTGAGCTCGTTCCTCGCCTCGCTCCTCGCCGGCGACGACGCACCCATCGACCTGGGCGACGGCTCCGGTATGAATCTGATGGATCTCGTAAGCGGCGAGTGGTCGGGCGACGCGCTCGCCGCGACAGCCGACGATCTGCAGCGCAGGTTGCCAGCCCTCCGACCGTCCTCGACTGTCGTGGGCACGCTCGCACCGTATTGGCAGGCCCGGCACGGCTTTCCCGCTGCGACAGTCATCGCCTGGTCCGGCGACAACCCGTGCAGCCTCATCGGGACCGGCACGGTGCTCGAGGGTCAACTCGCGATCTCCCTTGGCACGAGCGACACGGTCTTCACGTGCACGCGCGAGCCACACTTTGGCGCGTCGCATGTCTTTCGATCGCCGACCGGCGACTACATGAACCTGGTCTGCTTTCGAAACGGCTCACTCGCGCGCGAGCGCGTGCGCGATGACTACGGACTCGACTGGGAGGGCTTCAGCCGCGCGCTCGAATCAAGACCCCCCGGCAACAACGGCGCGCTGATGCTGCCGTGGTTCGAGTCGGAGATTACGCCGCACGTGGCGGCGGGCGGAGCACGACGGTTCGACCTCGACGAACACGACGCGGCCGCGAACGTTCGCGCTGTCGTCGAGGCACAGATGATGGCGATGGCCAATCACTCAACCGAGATGATGGGTCAGCCGGTGGTTCGAATCGTCGCGACGGGCGGCGCCTCGACTAATCGCGCCATTCTGCAAGTGATGGCAGATGTGTTCGGCTGCGAGGTCTCACCACTGAAGACGCCGAACACGGCGTGCCTCGGCGCCGCCTTGCGCGCGTACCACGCCGATCGATTGGCCGAGGGCGAGCCGGTCAATTGGGATGAGGTCG
>JBOGIV010000058.1:0-22538 GCA_050747925.1 Vicinamibacterales bacterium | reverse complement strand
GTGCTCGAGGGCGCGGCCGACGAAGCAGCAGCGTTCGCATCATTGCAGCGGTTTGCGGTTCAAGGCTTGCACCTCGCACAGGCGCGGCGGTGCGCCCTCCTGCAGCGTCGCGCATCGCGCCGCATGGGCGAAAATGACGCATGGCTCGTGGCGACCGCGGATTCGCTCAACGCGGATGTCGTCGGAGCGGATCGCGCGGCGTTCGAGCGATTGGGCGCGCGTTACCTTCGCTTCCGGTAACCGCACGGCCGCCAGCGATGACGGTCTGACGACGAAGGGGACTGGCGACCGTGTATGAACGCGGCAGGCCGTTCGCCAAGCCAGCTCCTGAATCAGCTCATGGCGCGAGCAGGGCTCCGCGCACCGTACTCCTCGCATGATGTTGTCCCCGAAATGTGTCGAGTCTCCATCGAGCCTTGTCGATTCCACGCTCGTCAAACGTCGTTTCTATGACCGACCACGGGAGAGCGACATGAACATCTCAAAGAGGCCGGGACGCCTTCACGAGGGGGTTGGCGGAGAGGGTGGGATTCGAACCCACGTGCCCTTGCGGACAAGACGCTTTCGAGGCGCCCCCGTTACGACCACTTCGGTACCTCTCCGTTGGGGACCGCGCGACCGCGCGCGCTCGTGCAGCGGTCGCTCCCAGTATTCGCGATCGCTCGTTCGATAGATGCCGTCGCGACGGTCGCAGGAACCATCGAGTATAGCATCGGCGACCGTCGCGATTTCCGACCGGCCTACTTGCCAAGTCGCACACCGACGCTGTCGCAAGAGGGATGCGGAGTCCGATCAGACTCGAACTATAGGCGTGGCCAAGCGCTCGATCGTGATCGGACTCTCGAACAGGGTTCGAAGGTTGCCAGGCTGGTGGATCCCGCGCTGATAACGCTCCACCACGAAATCATGCAGCCACACGACGGGCTTCAGTGACGCGCGGTCACAGCAGATGACGATGCGGCGGTCGCCGGCCGCCGGCATCCGCCTATCTTTGAGCCAAACGCCTTCGGATCCAAGCGTGGACCGGGAATCCACAGCGAGTGAAGGGCGCCCACACGGTTGACAGTCCCTCGGGGTCCGCTTATATACTCCATTACGACATATCGCTAGCGGATACATGGGAGCACGACCGCGATGTTCAGTCGTGAATTGAAGAAAGGCAGCACCGAGTTGCTCGTGATGTCGCTGCTGGCGGCGCGCCCGCGACATGGCTACGAGATCGGCCGCTTGATCGAGCTCCGGTCCGACGGCAAGCTCAGCTATCGCATCGCGTCGCTCTATCCCCTGCTCTGCCGGCTCGAAACCCGCGGCCTGATCGCTGGCCGCTGGGTCGAGAAATCCGGCGAGCGGCGCCGGCGCTACTACCGGCTCACCGCCGAAGGCCGGCGGGCGCTCGGGAGGCAGCGCACGCTGTGGCACGAGTTCATGGCGGCCGTGATGCGGGTCACCGAATCCCATGGCGCCTGACTGGTCTCGACCAAGCCTAGCGAGGCTCCGCCTCAGACCGCCGAGAGAATCGAATGATTTCGGCTCCGCCTCGCTAGGGGCAGCGTCGTTTTTGCCCCGCCTCCGGCGGGGCGAGACGTCTCGAAGGCCGGCCGAAAAACTTGACTCATGTCCAAGAGTTACCGGCCTTCAAGACGTCTAGGGGCGAGCTCGGACTCGTCTCGACGAAGCCGTCAGGCGCAGCCGGACTGGCACACATACGTCCGCGAACGCCTGCGACTGCCGCATCTGCGGCCCGAACGCGAGGCCGAGGCCGTCGAGGAACTTGCGCAGCAGCCGGATGACCTCTGCCGTGAGGCGGTCGCATCCGGGGCAGATGACGAGACGATTCGCGCGCTCGTGGACCAGCACATCCCCGACTGGGCAGCGCTCGCACGCGAAATGACCGGCGCAGACCAGATGCAGACGCTCGCCCTCGATCAGCGACTACAGGATCGCGCCTCGGATCGCCAGGACTCCTGGACGCGACGCGTGGCCGCCGGAGTGACTGCCGACGTTCTCTACAGTCTTCGCGGCCTGGGCAAGCAGCCCTCGTTCCCGATCGCCATCATCGGCACCATCGCGATCGGCCTCGGGCTCGTGGCCGCCGTGTTCACCGTGTTCAACGCGTTCGTGTTCCGAGCCGACGCGGTCCGTGATCCCTCTGCGCTCGTCGGCGTGGGCTGGGCGCCATCCGGCGGCTCGTCCGGCCGGTTCCTGTTCACCCGCCGGCAATACGAATCGTTGCGAGCCGAGAACCACGTGTTTTCGGACGTCCTGGCCAGACGGATGGATATCTCGAACCGCATCGAGGGCCGCCCAATGGAGGGGCAGCTCGTCACGGGCAACTTCTTCCAGGTGCTTGGCGTCAGCGCGGTGTTGGGGCGGACCCTCCTGCCCGACGACGACACGCTGACGGGCGAACGGGCCGTGATCGTGCTCAGTCACCGAGGATGGCAGCACTTGGTGGACGGCGATCCGAACATCGTCGGCCGCAGCGTGCTGATCAACGGCGCGCCTTTCGAGATCGTCGGCGTCACTCTGGAAGGATTTCGCGGGCTCGATTTCATGCCCCCCGACTACTGGGCCCCGCTGTCGCAGATCCCCCACTTTCGATCGTCGGAACGACCACAGAACCCGGGCAATCTCGAGGTCATCGGACGGCTGAAGGCGGGCATGTCGAGACCGACAGCCCGTGCGGGACTCGCAGTGTGGGCGTCACAAGGTTCGGTGGCACTGACGGCCAACCAGCGTCCTGAGGACATCAGGCTTTACTCGAAAAGCACGGCGACGCCGTTTTCGCCCGGCGTGTTGCTGGGATTCTCTCCGCTCTTCATCGCCTTCGGGCTGATCCTCCTGATCGGCTGCGCCAACGTCGCCAACCTCTTGCTGGCACGCGCGCTCGCTCGGCAGCGGGAGATCGGAATCCGCGTGTCGCTTGGCGCATCGCGCCGGCGTGTGGTCCACCAGTTGCTCACCGAGAGCCTCTTGCTCGCGCTCACGTCGGCCGCGTGCGCGCTCGCGGTCTCTCGTGTCCTGCTGGACGGGGCGACCTCTGCGCTGATGAGCACGATGCCGCCGGAGTTGGCAGACATGATCCGCCTTGCTGCGCCGCCGCTGGATTTCCGCGTCGTCGCGTTTGTCGTCGTCGCCGCGGTGATCTCGACCGCACTCTTCGGTCTGGTACCTGCGTTGCAGGCGACACGATTCGACTTGGTGCGCGCCGTGCGCGGTGAGGTCACGCGCGATGCCAGGCCCGGCCGCGCGCGCAACACCCTCATCGTCGTCCAGGTCACTGCATCGGCGCTGCTGCTCATCTGCGCCGGAGTTTTCCTGCGGAGCGCATTGCGCAATGCGGCCGTCGATCCCGGGCTTCGCGTTGAAGACACGATCATCATCGACTTCGACGAACGCCAGCGCGCGGCCATCGTGGCGGCCGTGGCCTCTGAGCCTTCGATCGCCGCGGTCGCAGCGTCGTGGCCCGGCGCGCCGACAGACGGCGAGCCCAGAGCGGCGTTCGGATCAGCGGCGGATCGTTCCAGCACATCGCCGGTCGCCTATCGGCTCGTCTCGCACGACTACTTCCGCGTGCTCGACATCGACGTGCTGAGCGGGCGCGTGTTCACGGAGGCGGAAGCCAGCTCACAGGCGGCGGTCGCCGTCGTCTCGGAGGGCACCGCCCGCCAGATCTGGCCGGACGGCAACGCCCTCGGACAGGTGTTGCGCCTCGAACCCGATCCCGCATGGGTCCGTCGTGGCGAAATCCCGTTGTCTGCAAGCACCTTCGTCGTCATCGGTGTTGTGCGAGGCGTGGCCGGCTTTCCCATCGGCTGGCCTGAGGCCAGCGTCTATCTGCCAACGAGATTAGCCAGCCCGGAAGCGACGCTCATCGCACGCGCACATGGCGATCCCGATCTCGCCCGGCGGACCTTGTTGGATCGACTCACACCGATCGACCCCAATCTTCACCAGGTGCTGACGATGCGGTCACTGGCCGCGCTGGCGACGTATCCGCTTCAGGTGGGGTTTTGGGTGACGATGCTGCTCGGGGCCGTGGCCCTCGTCCTCACGCTTTCTGGCATTTTTGGCGTGCTTTCGTATCTGGTCGCCCAGCGGACGAACGAGATCGGCGTCCGGATCGCACTCGGCGCGAGCACGAGAGACGTCATCCGGCTGGTGCTGCGGCAGACGTTGCGACAGGTGACGATGGGTCTGGTCGCCGCGGTCGCCCTGGCCTGGGCGCTCTCGACGGTGCTGATGTTGACGCCGGTTGCCGCGCGGATCTCGAACTTCGTCAACCTCTTCGACGGCGTCGCGTACGTGGGGCCGCTGCTGGCCGTCGTCGTGGCCTCCCTGATCGCCGCGGCCGTTCCCACGCTTCGTGCGGCGCGCATCGACCCCGCCATCACCTTGCGCCAGGAGTAGTGCCGAGTAGGCCGGGTAGGCCGAGTAGGCCGGGCAGGCCGAGTAGGCCGGGTAGGGCGGGTAGGGCGGGTAGGCCGGGTAGGGCGGGTAGGCCGGGTAGGACGGGTGGGGCGGGTCGGGAAGATCGCGCGGAGCTATCAACCGAAGTGAGCTTTTGGGTTAGCGGTCATTTCTCGAATTCGATCGTGTGCTCCGACTTTCCGAGGATGAAAAACCGCGCGCGCTTCCCCGCGAGCCGATCGGTCCCACTCCCGGCCTCGAGTCCGACGACCTGCGGGTACCATTCGCCGTCGTTCATGATCTTCCGCGGCGGCGTCCATTGCCGCGGATCGTCGAGCGCCGGCGCGAACGACACGTAAATCCCTTCGTTGTCGAAGCGCTCGTCCCTCGCGCGATTGAGCAGCATCACGTACCGCTCGAGATACGTGTTCCAGTGGATTGACGCACCCCAGAACACGTCCGCCGCTGGTGATCCGTCGTGGAATGGGCGGCTCGCAGGCACCAGTGGCGTCCCGGCGGGAAAGGTCCACGTCTTCGGCGTCCCATTCTCGGATTCAGTGGTCGAAGACGCGGATAACCACGCGCCGTCGTTCCAGATGCTCACCTTCCCGACTGGGTCATCCCGATCCGCCCAGGCCAGGCGCGCGACCGCGACACCCTGCGTGGACGCGCCGCGAGTGAACTGACTGAAATACAGATAGAGGTTCTGCTTGTCGTGGTCGAGCGCCGCCGTCACGTCGCCGACACCACCAAGAACAAACCGGTTTGCCGAATCGCACACACTCGACCCCGGTGGTGCGTCGATCACGATGCCGAGATCCGCCCAGGTGCGGCCCTGATCGGTTGAGCGGAGAGCGCCGATATTCGGCAGTTGCCGATCGTTGCGGCCGCATTCGTCGGCCGGTCGCTCGTGATGGTAATAGCCATACCAGGCGCCCAAATCGTCCGGAACAATGGCTTCCATCCACACTCCGTGTCCTGGATGCGGCTCGAAGGTGGCCGGCGCGCCGCGTTGCAGTTGATCGAGGCTCGGCCCGGACGAGTGAATCGGCACGCCGCCCCACGAAGTGAGCAGGAAGAGACGCAGGAGTCCGCCGACGAGGCCCCAGACAAGCGGATTGCTCGAATCGATGTCCCCCGGCAGCGAGAGTCTCGGCGCCGACACCAGTCTCGCCGTCGGGACACGCTCCTGTCCCCACAACGAGACCATTGCGGCGATCACCATGGCCGCCGCCGCGGTTGGTACCGCGATGTTCAGCCTGTGTTTCGCCGATTTCGTCGAGTGATGCTGCAAACGCAGATACCTATGATAAATGTAACCCCGCGCCTGACCATGAGACGGGCGACCCCCCGGCTCGCCGTCTTCGTCGGCTACGTGGTCGCTGCGATCGCCTTCACGTGGCCCCTTCCGATCCACCTCGACACCCACCTGACAGGTGACCCGGGTGGAGATACTGGTGTGTACGTCTGGAATCAATGGGTGTTCCGGCACGAAGCCGTGCTCGGCAACAACCCGATGACGACGGATCAGATTCTCTCACTCACTCAACGCGCCGATCTCTCGCAGCACAACTACACTGCGTTTCAGGATCTGTTAGCGTTTCCGCTGCTGCCGTGGCTCGGTGTGGTCGCCACGTTCAACATCGTGTTGCTGACGGTGACGATCCTCACCGCTCTCGCCACGTACGCCTTAGTGAGACGAGTGACCGGCGCAACTCGATTCGAGGCCTGGCTTGCCGGGTTGGCATTTGCCTGGTCGCCCGTGCTGGTTGCGCGGATCGCCGGCCATTTCAGCCTCGTGGCTGCGGCGCCACTGCCGGCATTTCTCCTGTGCATCATCGCAGCAGAACAGACGCGAAAGCTGCGCTACGCGGCGCTTGGAGGCCTGTGCGTCGCATGGGCGAGTTTCTGCGACGCGTACTACGGCGTTTACTGCCTGATCATCGCCGGCTTGTACGCCGCGACCACACTCGTGCGGGTGACACGAGACCCGTCGCGCGCGCGAGTGCCGTGGGTCTGGCTCGTCGATGTTCTCCTCGTCTGCGCCGCGGGATTGGTCGGCGGTCTCCTCCTCGGACGCGGCGGCGAGGTCGACGTACTCGGCGTCACGATCAGCGTTCGGGGTTTGTACACACCGGTCCTTCTCCTCACGCTCCTGTTCGTCGTTCGAACGGTCATCTGGATTCGTCCTCGCTTCTCGTCCGACTGGAGCCAGTACCGATTGCTGCTCAAGCCGACGTTGGTCGGCGTCCTCGCCTGCGCCGGACCGATGGTTCCAGTGTTGTTCGGCCTGGGGCAACGCGTCGCCGACGGCCGGTACGTCAGCCCGCCGGTGTTCTGGCGCAGCAGCCCGAGCGGCGTGGACGTGTTGGCGCTCGTCACTCCCAACCCCGGTCACCCGCTGTTCCGCTGGTTGATCAGCGATGAGCAGGCCCTTGCGCCGACGCGCTACCTCGAACACACCGCGTCGCTCAGCCTCGTGGCTATCGCGGTGGTGGCGTTGGCGACCTGGCGCGCCCGCTTTCGACCGAAGGCGGGATGGTGGATTCTGACGATCGGATTTGCGGTCCTCGCGCTTGGCCCGTTCATCTCGATCGGCGGCGTCAACAGCTATGTCCCGGGACCATGGGCCTTTCTCCGCTACGTTCCGGTGATCGGCCTGGCACGCATGCCGACGCGGTTTTCGGTCGTGGCCGCACTGGGATTGGCCGTGCTCCTCGCCGGCGGGTTGGCGGCAATCGGGACGCGCTGGCCCGAGCGTCGGCGGCTCGTGTCAGCCCTCGTCGGCGTCTTGCTGGTCTTCGAGCTCTGGCCGGCGCCGTCAAAGCTCTATTCGGCCGAGATCTCGCCGATCTTCGACATCGTCGCTGCCGATCCGCGGCCCATCCGGGTGCTGAATCTGCCGTTTGGCGTCCGCGACGGCGTAATGTCGGCTGGCAACTTCAGCGCGCGATCGCAGTTCAACCAGACGCGACATCGGAAGCGCTTGATAGGAGGCTACCTCTCGCGGATTTCGAACCGACGCCTCGCGCAGATGCGAGCTGACAACCCGACGCTGGGTCGCCTCATTACCATCAGCGAGGGCCGCGCATTGTCGGCGGAGGACGAAGCGGCTCTTCTCGAGCGCGGCCCCATCTTCGTCAACCGAGCCTCGCTCGGCTATGTCGTTGTCGATGAGCGCTTCATCAAGCCCGAAACCAGCGCGCTGGTCGCTCGTGCGATGCGCCTGCGGGAGATTGCCCGCGACTCACACCTGGTCTTGTACGTGCCGCAGCCTGACTAACTTCCCGCCCGTCCTACCCGTCCTACCCGGCTTACCCGGCTTACCCGGCCCACCCGGCCCACCCGGCCCACTCGGCCCACCCGGCCTATTGCACCTTCCTATCCAATGACGCCATCACGGCGTCGTTAGCACGTGGGACAGATGCGGTGGCGGAACTTCACGGCGGTGTGCTGCGCGACGTAATCCTCCACCTGCTCCCAATAATCCGGATCGGGACGGACCTTCTTGCAGTAGCTGCAGATCGGCAGCAGGCCCTGCAGCTGTTTGACTTTCGACAGCGCCGCTTGCAGTTCGGCGACGCGATCGGTGAGCCGAGACTGGAGCCCGAGCACCCGAAGGCCGACGTGGATCCGAGCACGCAGTTCTTCATGATCGAACGGCTTCACGAGATAGTCGTCGGCGCCCGCGGTCGACGAAGAAGAAGTGACAATTACGGTGCCGCGCGCGCGCTCGAGATGCGAACGCTCCGGCTCGACGTGCAGGAGCTCAGACGCCAGGCCGGCCAGAGCAAGAGTCATGCACTGAACGTCCAGATGGGCCAGAGCGCTCACGCGCAGCACATGATCGAGCGCGTCGATGCCGTCGCGGCTTCGAACTTCACGGTTCTGTTGTTGGGCGAAACGGGAACGGGCAAGGAGCTCGTCGCGCAGGCGCGTCATCAGCTGAGCTGTCGCCATCGGCGACCATTCGTCGCGCTCGATTGCGGGGCGATCCCGGAGCATGCTGGAGACAGAGCTTTTCGGACACGAGCGCGGCGCGTTCACTGGCGCCGACCGCCGCAAGGAAGGACGTTTTCGAGTCGCCGATGGCGGGACGTGCTTCCTCGACGAAGTCGCCAACCTGTCGATGGCGCTGCAGGCCAAGCTGCTGCGCGTCATGGAGTCGAGAGAGGTCCAGCCAATTGGGTCCGAGCGCGCCATGCCGCTCGACGTCCGATTCGTTGCGGCAACCAACGAGGACCTCCAGGAGCGCGTGACTCAAGGACGGTTTCGAGCGGATCTGTGCTTCCGCCTGGCGCAATACACGATTCATCTGACGCAGTTAAGAGAGCGTGTTGAGGACATTCCCTATCTCACACAGCGGCTCATCGAAGAGGCGAGCGCCCGTTCAGGCGATCGTTGCCGAAGCGCTCGATCTGTTCCGTCGTCATTCGTGGCCCGGAAACGGGCGCGAGCTACGGAATGTCGTGCGCCAGGCCGTGCTCGAGACCAAAGAGCTGGCGATTCGTCCGGAAACCGTGCGGGCGGTGCTCGGCCGATCGCAGCCCGCGCCGACTTCGGTGGCGGTCCGTCCCGCTGGCCAGTCGCTGCGAGAAATCGCGGCGCAAGCAGCGGCCGCGGCCGAGCGGCAAGCGATTTCCGAAATACTGTGGGCGACCGCCGGCAACAAGAGCCGCGCGGCTCGAGAGCTCAAGACCAACTTCAAGACGCTTCACGTCAAGATGAAGCACTTGGGGATTCGCGGTCGCGACTTCGGAGACCGATCCGCGGCCCGACATTAGGTGGCAAGAGCGGCGCGACGCTAGCGTAGTCGTAGCCAGACAGCAAGAACGACCATCAAGATAGTGATCAACCCAATCGTTACAAGGACCATGACCCAGAAATACCGGGCCGGTGACCCTAGCGGGGCAAATGCCCAATAGTCGAGCCCGGCGCGCTGCTTCGAAATCAGACCAAATCGTTGCCGCGGTGGGTCGCCGTGCCTGAGCAACGTGGAGATGTCATTGAGCACTGACACCGTGTCGCCAAAGTACGAGTGATCGAGTATGTCGAAGTCCTCGTTGACGACTTCTGAAGCGTCAAGAGTATCGACATCCCCGATAACGACGAGCGTATCGCCCGCCTCGCCCGCTCTGGGGTACCCCGCGCGAAGCCGTTTAGACTCGCGCAACGCCGCGTCGGAGGCTGCGTAGAGCGTGATGCGGCCAGCGGTGCGTTTCATCGTTGACGCCAGCTGTCGAAAGATGCCGGCGTCGATGTCCGGTGCCGCAAGCACAAGCTCGCGAAATTGTGGGATCGCGTTGTCGAGACCGCCCGAGGCTAGGTGGTCGAGCGCGTTTGCGGTGGCCCATGCGCCCATGCTGTGGGCGATGATGTAAATCGTGCTTGCTCCAGACCGCCGTGCAACATCCGTTAGAAAACGTGCGAAGTGTGGTCGCGTCCAACGCGCGTTCTCGTAATCGGCGCCGTAATCGGCGACGTCGCCGCCGGACGGCCACGAGTAGAGAATCGGCGCGCCGCCGAAGCCCAGATCCCACGCAAGCTGTGCTGTGCGACGGACAGCATCCGCAAACTCCACTCTGAAGCCATGCACGAACACAAAGGCGTCGTGTTGATCGGAGCGCTTCACCCGCTCTTGCAGGTCAGCAAAAAAAGCCTCGGTGTCTCGCTCCGCTCCGCCGATCAGGACGATGTGCTCGTTGACATCCTCACGAGCTTGAAACCTCCAGACGCGTCGCGGCCGCTCCACGGCGCCGACGTGGTGGCGCGGTGGAATCGACACGTTGTAGATCCCATACTGCAGTGGGTCGGTGGCATCGTCGTTCCTGCTACCCGAATACGAGATCGTTGACGCGCCGAGCACAGGTCGCCGATCCGTGGCGTAGAACACCGAGACGACGTGCGACGTGGCACTGGCTGAGCTCTGCATCCGTACACCCGTCGCCTCGTCGCGCACCGTCACCGTGGCCTCGACGATCTCGGAACCTTGCACTTCACAGGTCGCGGTTGTACCTGTGCCGCTGGCGCACCCCGACCACGCATAACTCAACTGCCTGTTAGCAGCGTCCGACACTCGCGCATCGAATCGCACCTGACAGGGTGGCTCGCAGCTCGCGATCGGAACGACCGTGACGTCCAATTCTCCGGCCGGGGCTGATCTCGGAACGATCGTCGGACGAGAGGGCACATTCAGAATCGGCGTTCCCTCTCCTTCAAAGTGCGCTGGGGAGTAGGACACCTCGAGATTCGGCCGTGATAGCAAGACGACGGCCGATACCACGGCCACTGCCACTGCCATGACGATTGCGAAACGCGGCATCCAAGTCAGGCTGACCGGGACCGGGTCCAGCATCGGAAGTGCAGCCGCCACTGCGGGCGTGGCAGTCGCATGCTGGACCCCAACCTCACCGCCCCACACTATTGCATTAAGTTCGCGAGCCAGGCTCTCTGCAGTGAGTCTTAGCGCCGGATCTTTCTGCAGGCACGTCCTGACGATGCGATCCAGCGAAGGTAGGAGGCCGGGAACGAGTTTGCCAAGTGGTTGTAGCTTGCCCTCCGAAACGTTCTGAACCGTTTCCATGAGAGTACCAGCTCGGAACGGTCCAACGCCGGCCAGCACTTCGTAAAGGATGGTGCCAAACGAAAAGACGTCAGCGGCCGGGCCTGTCGGCCGTCCTTCGAACTGCTCAGGCGCCATGTACCCGAGCACGCCTCGCCCGACGAAGCCCCCGGCAAGGCCGGCAGAGTCTGGCTCGGGAGATTCGGGTTCGAGAATCGAGCCGAAATCGGTGATCTTAACGATCCCGCCTTCGGTAATGAAAACAGCGTCTGGAGTAAGGCCGCGATGAACCAGGCCACGTCTGTGCAGCGCGGTGAGAGCCTGGGCGATTTGTACCGCGATCCGGACCGCCTCGTCTTGCGCCAGTCGTCCGCGGGCCAGACGCTGTCGCAGCGTCTCACCGGTGAGGTGCTCCATCACCACGTACGATTGGTTCTGCTCGACCCGGACGTCGTAGGTGACCGCGATGTTTGGATGATTGATTGCTGAAACTTCGAGAGCGAGACGAGCAAAACGGCGAAAGCGTTCAGGCGTTTCTGACAGCCAAGGGGCCAAGGCGACGATGGCGACTTCACGTTCGAGTCGGCTGTCGCGTCCACGGTAGACCTCACCCGTGCTTCTTTCGCCGAGTGGCTCGAGAATTTCGTACGGACCTAATCGGGTCCCAGGCGTGAGAGCCATAGTCTCGAAAGGAACCGGTTGTCGGGAACGCGGGATGTTAGCACGCCCGTACTGGCGCGACGGCTATTACGACCGCTCAATCGCACTTGGCCTTGAGGAGCACGTCCACTTCGTCGTAGCCCGTCGGAAACTGGACGCGGCTGATCGATGCGCCAGCATCGAGAAGTGCCTCCACGGACTCGGGTGTTCGACGCTCGGTCCAGTACGAATCGACGCAGGCGCGAACGTCCAGTGCGATCGGCGTCCGCCCTTTGCCATCGAGCGCGTTGACGGACGCTCCACGCGCGATCAGGAGTTTGACGGTCGCCGGACGTGCCCGCCATGCGGCTACGTGAAGCGCAGTACTGCCCGGTGCGACGCCGTAGTAGCCGTCGCCGTCCGCAAAGCGCGCGTCCACGCCGATTCCAAGATCGAGGAGACACCCGACTCCACTCGTGTTGCCAACGCCGGCAAACTGGGCCAGCACTGTGCCGCCCTTGGCGGCGAGCGCGCGGACCAGATCGGGCTCTGCAGCGGCGAGGGACCGGGCGCTGTCGGCATCGCCTCTGGCGCAGGCAGGCGTTCGACGCCCTCGAGCGCGATCGCGACCCCACGCTTTTCGAAGAGCTCCAGGACGTCGCGACGGCCTCGCCAGACGGCGATTGAGATCGCAGACAAGCCTTCGGGCCGATTCGGCATGGCGGGATCGGCGCCATGGTTGAGGAGCAGCTCAATGTTGTCGAGCGCGTTGTTCCTGTGAAGTGCCTGATGCAGCGCCGTGTGGCCCCATCCGGTCATGCGGTTTGGATTCGCCCCGCGTTCGAGCAGGAGCCTCATTCCGTCGTGGTCGTGCCAGTCGGCCTTCTGAGGAGCATCGTCGACAGGCTGTCGTCGGTGAGTCGGCCGGTGTCGAGCAAGGCTCGATCACGGCGTTGTCGTTCGTCTCCGGTGAGTGATACGGGACCTCTTCGTCGTTCGGGTCGGCACCGTGCTCGAGCAGCAGCCGCGTGACAACCGCATGATGGGCGACGCCGGCTGCAGCGTAGAGTGCACTCTCCCACGCTGGGTGGGGCCGATGTGCCGAGTCGAAGAAACCGGTGTTCGCGTTGGCCCCCGCTTCGAGCAGCGCGCGAGCCGCGTTAACGAAACCGTTCGAGCGCGATCGATCGAGGCGGAAATACACCGAGAAGCAGAGGTGGGTCAGCGCGTCCCATTGGAGCGGCGTCCCCACCGCTGTGGCGCTCTGCGGGTCATGCGCGATGAAGTCGCGCACCAGCGCGTCATCGCCGAGGAGTGCGGCGGTGAAGATGTCGCTGCCCGCAATCTCGGGGTGCGCCGAGAGGACGGCCTGGGCGTCGTCCAGGCTGCCGTCCAAAACCGCGGCCCTGATGAAGCGTGCTCGGGGATCATCGATCATTTCTGCGATCCCGAAAGAACGCTTGAATCACACCACGACATTCTTCTTCGAGGATGCCGCCGAGTGCGTCGATACGATGATTCAGCCCCGGCGATTCGTGCGCGCGAATCGTCGACACGATGGCGCCGCTTTTTGGCTCCGCCGCACCGTAGACCACCAGGCCGATCCGCGCATGAACCATTGCGCCCACGCACATGAGGCACGGCTCGGTCGTGACATAGAGAGTAGCGCCCGTGAGCCGATAATTACCTTCAGCTTGCGCCGCCTCACGCAGCGCGACGATCTCGGCGTGAGCCGTCGGATCGCTCGCCGAGATCGGCCGATTGAAGCCCGCTCCGATCATCCGATCGGCGGCGACGACGACAGCGCCGATGGGAACCTCACCGGCCTCGCGCGCTTTCTCGGCCTCGAGCAGCGCCAGCGACATCCAGTGGTCGTGGGTCATTCAGGGCCAGCGTACTTTCGGCAGACAGCCGACGGCAAACGCTTCGCCCTGCACTCTTGGGCGATTGCTGCCGAAATACTGGGGGATATGTGGAGATGGGCCGGGGGCGTCGTGTTCTTCGCACTCGTGTCGAGTGCGTGCAGCTCGAGTTCGTCGCCGACGACTCCGAGTCCGCAGTCGCCGCTGCCGCAGGTGTCGATCTCCGACTTTGCGATCACGGTGCAGAACAGTGGCGCCGGCTTGTTGTACCGGACCTCTTACCAAGTAGCGGAAACCAGTGGTCGCGCCCACGCCATGGTGACAACGGTCACCTTCTCCTTTGCCGGCAACTCGGTCACGAACGCCAGCCCGGCCTCGCCAGTCAGACTGGCGGCGGGCTCGAGCCTCTTCTCAGGCCCCCTCACGATCAACGACAACGCGGGCGTCACGGCCGGAACGTCGTCGGTCACCCTGACCATCGGCTACAGCGACGAGCTGGGTCGGGCGAACACGGTCTCGAGCAGCGCGGCGGTCACCCGCTAGTTTTCGCGCGACGCTTCGCGGGTCAGCTGGCGCGAGACAAATGAGGACACACGCCTCGCCGAGAGAGATCTAGAATCGCCGCTGTACGCGGCCAACGACATCATGCTGATGCTCGGGTGTGCCCCTGAGGATCGCCTTGCCCCTCCCTCTTCGCCGACGGTTTGTGCCTGGATCGATTGGCTTGGTCGGGTTGTCGTGCGTCGTCGCGCTGAGACTCCTCGCCCAGGCACCGGCACCCGTGCAGGACCTGGCGCATCCGCAAGGCACCAACGCCGGCATCTTCGCCTTCACCGCGCAATGCGCCAGTTGCCACGACGCGGGAACTGGCGGCGCTCCGGACCGCTACGCCCTGAATCGACGGTCGCCTGAAGAAGTCCTCGCGAAAATCACGGCTGGCGAGCATGCGCGCCACGCGCAGACGCTGACCGAATTCCACAAGCGCGTCGTCGCCGTCTATGTGGGCGGCCGGCCGCTCGGCGCGCTTGCCGCCGGCGACAAGTCGATGATGAAAAACGCGTGTCAGAGTTCAGGCGGGTTCGATCCGTTCAAAGGATCGGAATGGAACGGCTGGGGTGTGGATGCGACCAATACCCGCTATCAACCGACGCCAGGGCTGACCGCTGCGGACGCGCCAAAACTCGCGCTGAAATGGGCGTTCGGATTTCCTTCAGGCAACTCCGCCTACGGCCAACCCTCGATCGTCGGCGGACGCGTCTTCGTCGGCGCTGACACGGGATTCGTGTACTCGCTCGACGCCAAGACCGGATGCGTCCACTGGTCGTTTCGAGCGAGCGCCGGTGTGCGCACGGCGCCGACTGTCGGTCGTGGCAACGGCGCAAATCGGTTCCTCGTCTACTTCGGCGACATCAAGGGCAACGTCTACGCGGTCAACGCCGAGACCGGCACTCAAGTGTGGAAGGAGCGAATCGACTCGCATCCCGTGGCCCGCGTGACTGGTGCGCCGACACTCGTCAATGGGCGTCTCTATGTACCCTTGTCCTCACTCGAGGAGTCGGGTGCGGGCAATCCGAGTTATCCATGCTGCACGTTCCGCGGCGGCGTCGCGTCGTACGACGCCTTGACCGGCAAACGTCTTTGGAAATCGTTCACGGTGGTGCGCGAACCGCATCGCGTGAAGACCACGTCGAAGGGCACCGAGTTGTGGGCCCCGGCAGGCGCCGGCGTGTGGTCATCCCCGACGATCGATCTGCAGCGACGCGCGGTCTACGTCGCCACCGGGAACGGTTACACACAGCCGGCCGATGAATCGTCCGACGCCGTCATCGCGTACGACATCGATACCGGCCGCCGTCTGTGGACCAGGCAGGTGATGGCCAACGACCACTACATCCGGGACTGCCCTGGCATCTATCGCCCGAATGTGCCGAAGGACAACAAATCGGAGACCTGCCCTGACGAGCTTGGACCCGACTATGACTTCGGCAACGCGCCGATACTCACGACCACGACCGGCGGGAAATCCCTGATCGTGATCGGCCAGAAGTCGGGCGACGCGTGGGCCCTCGACCCCGACAAGAAGGGTGAGGTCGTCTGGACTCGCCAGCTTGGCCTCGGTTTCGAGAACGGCGGCGGAGGGATGATGTGGGGCTCAGCCGCGGACAATCGCTTCGCCTTCTTCCCGGTCACGCGCACCGACGAACGTCTTGGACTAGCCGCGTTGAATCTGGAAACCGGCGACATCGCGTGGCGGGCCAGGCCGTCGGTCGGCGGTGGAGCACCGGTGACCGCCATTCCCGGGGTCGTGTTCTTCGGTGCGAGTGATGGCGTGGTGTACGCCTACTCGACGACCGACGGCAAAGCGCTGTGGCAGTTCAACACGGCTCGGCCCGTCGAAACCGTGAACGGCGTCGAGGCCAAGGGCGGCAACATCAACGCCGCAGGGCCGGTCGTCGCGGGAGGGATGCTCTTTGTTCCGTCGGGGTATTCGGATCTCGGCGGCGGTGTTCGAGGCAATGTTTTGCTGGCGTTTGGAGTTCAGTAGGCGCGTTTAGGCGCATCTAAAGATGCGCCTCTACTCGCGGAAGTAGAGGCGGGTCTTTAGACCCGCCTTCGCGGCGTACTGGAAGTAGAGGCGGGTCTTTAGACCCGCCTGGGCGGACACGGAGGTCGGTTATGCGATCACTCATGGCAAAGGTCCTTGTTCTCTGCACGTTGGCGGCGCCAGCTGCGGCCCAGGTCGTGGGCGCCAATCTTTCAGGCACGATCACCGACGAAGGCGGCGGGGCCCTCCCCGGAGTAACCGTCACCGTGCTGAACAAAGCCAACGGCACCCAGCAGGTGGTTGTCACCAGTTCGGAAGGTGTCTATCGCGTGGTCTCGCTGCAGCCAGCGCCGTATCTCGTGACCGCCGAGCTCACTGGCTTTGGCGGCGCCAAGCGGGAGCTGGTCCTGACAATCGGCGCCAACGTGACGCTCGATCTCAAGCTTGGGGTGGCGGCCATCGAGGAGAGCATCACGGTGTCGGCCCAGGCGCCGGTGATCGAGGTTGCGCGGGCGGCGCCCTCTTCCACCATTGTCGAAGGCCAGATTCAGGCGCTCCCGGTCCTCGAGCGCAACTTCCTCGCGCTCGCCCAGATCATGCCCGGGGCCGCACCGAACTACATCAGTAAGTTCTCGCGGGTCAAGTTTGGCGGGCCAGCCGATCAACGAAACGGCTACACCACCATCGTTGACGGCGGCGATCTGGACGATGCGATCTGGGGCGACCCGACCGTCAACGTCAGCCAGGACGCGGTCCAAGAGTTCAAGGTGTTCCGAAACCAGTTCGACGCTCAGTACGGCGCGGCGCTGGCAGCCGTCGTCACGGTGGCCACAAAATCGGGCACCAACGATTTCCATGGCAGCAGCTATTTCTTCGGCCGAGACGACGCGCTCAATGCGCGGAACGCATTCTCGCGAACGAAGCCGGTGTATGGGCAGCAACGTTTTGGCGGATCGTTTGGGGGGCCGGTGGTCGTCAACCGCACGCATTTCTTCGGCGCGTACGAATACACCAACGTCGACAAAGAGAACATCATCGCGCTGCCGGGCAGTAACCCGTTTGCCGCGCGGGAGAACGGGACATTCCCCGCGACATCTCGGGAGCATCTCCTGCTCACCAAATGGGACCATCGACTCACGGACCGTCAGTCGGTGTTTATCCGCTACGCGTTCGACGATCAGTACGCCACGCGGACGAGCTCGGTGTCCGCCGACTCGGCCAACGTCAACGACAGTAGCAAGATGCACAGCGTCATCGGCGAGCAGAACTGGGTGTTGTCGAGCTCGACCGTCAACACGCTCCGCGCGCATTACATGTGGAACGAGGTCGCAACGCTTCCTGTCGTGCGGGGCGTACCCCAAGAAGTCAGGCCGTCGGTGACGACTGGCCAGAATTGGACGTCACCGCAGTTCTTCCCGCGTACGCGCATCCAGTTGTTTGAAACGCTCTACAAGACCGCCGGGCGCCACGACTTGAAGGTCGGCGGCGACTACACCTACGCCATGCACACGTACGACGCCCACTTCTACGAGAGCGGTTACTGGCAGTTCTCGACCGATGCCCCGTTCAGCGCCGCCAATCAGGCCACATGGCCGATCGCGTTCATTCAACAGACCACCGGCGTCTACGACTACAACTCGCACATCTTCGCCGCCTACGCGCAGGACGACTGGCGCGTGGCCGACCGCATTCGTGTGAATCTCGGCGTCCGCTACGATCTCGACACCAACCTCCGCATGAACGACGTGTACGCGCGGGTGCTGAAGGATCCGGCGTACAGAGGCCTCGAGAACTTCGTGACAGCGGATCGCGGAACCGACGCCGACAACATTCAGCCGCGGTTTGGGGTGACCTACGACGTGACCGGCACCGGCCGGTTCATCGCCCGGGCCGGCTGGGGTAAGTACATCACCCGCAATCGACACTACTTCGGCTTGACGGCACAGGATCGTCTGTTGGGCACCGCAGTTCGCATCGAGGATCCGAACCAGCTGCGGCTGTACCCCGACATCAGGGCGGTGCTTGGCGGGAAGTCGTTGTCCGACTACGTCGCCGGCGGCGCCGCGCGGTCGGTCTACCTCATTCCGGACAACTACGTGTTGCCTGAATCGCAGAACTCAACCATCGGTTTCGGTTGGCAGATTGCAAGCGCGACGGGCATCGAGGTCGATTTCGTTCACGCGTACGGCTACAACCAGCTCGGCGGGAAAGACCTCAATCTGCCCGCCTCGGGTCGAGTCAGCGCCGCGAACCCCCGCCCGGTGAGTCAATTCACTGAAGTCAAGAGCCTCGAGAACTTCACCAAGAGCTGGTATAACGCGCTCGAAACCCAGTTCCGGACACGCGTTGGCAGGATCGACAGCCTCACCGTCTCGTACACTCTCTCGGGCACCACGCGCGACGGCGTGAATCACTACCAGACCTACCCGGGGACGATGAGAACGCCGCATGAGCAGGGGTACAGCGAACAGGACACGCGCCACAACCTCTCGCTTTCCGCGGCAACGCGGTTGCCGTACGACGTGTCGTTCAGCACCATCCTCCGCGCGCTCAGCGGCACGCCGTATGGGGTGTCGGCCGGGTTCGATATCGACGGGGATGGGCAGACGCAAAACGATCGACCCGGCGGCTTGCCGATCACGGTCGGACGCGAGAAGGTGGCCGAATCGCTGAAGATCATCAACGACCTGCGCGCGACACGAAATCTGGCGCCGATCTCGATCGATCAGCTCGAGCTCGAGCCGTTCATTTCGCTCGACTTGCGCTTCACGAAAGACTTCAGGATCGGCCAGGGCCGGCGCATCGAGGTGTTCCTGGAGGGATATAACGTCTTGAACCGCGTGAACTATGCGGGCGGCGGCAACGGCAGCATCATCTCGCCAGCTCTTCTCGTTCGGAACGCCGCGCGCGATGCGCGACAGATTCAGCTGGGGGGACGGGTCACCTTCTAAAGGCAGAAGGGCAAAAGACAATGCGCACCGCGCAAAACTTCTTCGTCTTCGCAGTCGGATTCGCGCTCCTCGCGACGACGACCTCCATTGCCCAACAGTCGCCGGCGATCGCCAAGTCCCCGAAGCTTGCGCTCGTGGGTGGGATGCTGCTCGATGGCTATGAGGCGGGGCCGATTCATCGAGCGGCGATCCTGATCGATGGCGAGCGGATCGTGCGCGTGGGTCCCGCCGCCGAGATCACCATTCCGCCCGACTACACCGTCGTCGACACGAGCGGCCGGACGATGATGCCGGGGATGATCGATCTGCACGGGCACCTCATCATCCTGGGCCACGGCAACTACGGCACGTGGTTCCCGTGGATCGCCAGGCAGGGCGGGTCGAAGATGCTGACCAAGGTCATGGAGACCTCGGCCCGGCAGCTGCTCTACGCCGGCATCACGTCGGCTGTCGATCTCGGCGCTCCGCTCGCGGAGAGCCTGAGCGTTCGCGATCGGATCAACAAAGGCGAGCTTCCCGGACCACGCATGTCGATGAGCGGTCCGTGGATTACGCGCAGCTCCGGCGGCATGACCGATCAATTCGGTGGCATCAGCATCACGAGCACCGCACAGGCGGCGGCGGAAACCGAGAAGCTCGTGAAGGCCGGTGTCGATGTCATCAAGGCGCACTCGGGTCTCACTCGCGACGACTACAAAGCGATTGCCGATACCGCACACAAGGGTGGCATTCGCGTGCACGCACACGTCTATGCCGAAGCGGACGTGCGCAACGCGCTGGAGATGGGCATCGACGTCCTGACCCACGCCGGCTCCGCCGGTACCGCTCCGCCCTACAGCAAGGATCTGGTCACGGCCATCGTCAACGCCGGCCGCCCGGTCGTGATTACGGCGGCGCACCGCAGCTGGATCTATCCCGATACCGCGGATTTCCCCGAACGCCTTCAAGATCCCGCGCTGAAGCGGGAGATGCCGCCGGAGGTTCATGCCGAGGTGCAGGACTCGCTCAAGAACTGGCGAGCGCTCGGCTATTTTCAACGAACGGATCGCGAAATGATCTTTCGCGAGCGGGGAGTGAAGCAGTTCACGGAAGCCGGAGCGGTGATCGGCATGGGCACCGATTCCGGAACACCGATGAACTTCCACAGCGAGGCGCTGTGGCGCGAGGCCAAGGTCCACGCGGATATGGGCATGCCGGCGATCAAAGTGATCTCATCGCTCACACGTATCGGCGCCAATATCCTCGGCAAGCAACGCGACCTCGGCACGATCGAGACGGGCAAGCTCGCCGACGTCATCGTGGTGAACGGGAACCCGCTCTTTGACATCACGGCGCTGTCGCACGTCGAGACCGTCGTCAAGGGCGGACGGGTCTACAAGAAGCCTTGACGAAGCAAGAAGCAAGAGTGGAGCCATGACCCAGCGAACATTCGCCGGATTGATCGCCGCCGTCGTCACCATCGCCTTCTTGTCAGGCGTCGGCGCGCAGGATCGGGGGGACGCGAATGCGCAGGGCGCGGTGCGCGCGATGCGGCCGGCAGTGCCGGGCGTTCACGGGCTGGTGACGAGCGCCAACCCGCTGGCGTCGATGGCGGGCATGCGGATTCTGCTGGCCGGCGGCAACGCGTTCGATGCGGCCGTTGCCGTCGCCGCGGTGCTGAACGTCGTCGAGCCACAGAGCTCGAGCATCGCCGGCAACGGCTTTGCCACCATCTTCGACAAGAAGACCGGTCAGGTGCACTCGTTGGCGATGGCCGGAGCCGCACCGAAGGGCTTGGTTGTCTCTGAGATGACACCCGAAACCTTGAATTCGGGAATGAAGGCGGCGGTCGTGCCCGGGAACATCGGCGGGCTGATCGCGATGCTCGATCGATTTGGCACACGCAGCCTCGCTGATGTCCTGGCGCCGGCAATCGAGTATGCCGAGCACGGACATCCCGCCAACGATGGATTCGCGGCCGGTGTGCGGAGCGGACAGAAGCTGCTGTCACGTACGCCCACCAGCGCCGCGCTCTTCATGCCTGGAGGCAAGCTCCCCGAATCCGGAGAGATCGTTCGCAACGTCGACTTCGCGAACACGCTGAAGAAGCTGGCCGAGGCCGAGCAGGCGGCCTCGAAACGAGGCGCCACACGGGCGGCTTCGCTCAAGGCCGCTCGCGATCGTTTCTACAAAGGCGATATCGCTGAGGACATCGCCGGCTATCTCAAGGCCAACGGCGGCGTGATGACGCTGGCCGATCTGGCGGCCTACGAACCGCAATGGGAAACGCCCCTTCACACGACCTATCGCGGCTACGACGTCTATAGCAACGCGTCAACCTCGCGCGGCGGCTTCGAAGTCCTGATGCAGTTGAACCTGCTCGAAGGATTCGATCTCAGCGGAGTGAAGTACGGCAGCCCACAGGCGCTGCATCTGCAAGCCGAGGCGATCAAGATCGCAAAGAGCGACATCTACAAGTACGTGGCGGATCCTGCGTTCACGAAGGTGCCCGTGGCCGGTCTGCTCTCGAAGAGCTTCGCGGCCGAGCGGCGGAAGTTGATCGATCCCGCGCGCGCCGTGGCGTATCCGGAAGCCGGGAACCCAGCCGCCTTCGCGAACACCACCTCAGCACACCAAGCGCGTTCAGGCGACCCTAAAGGGTCGCCTCTACAAAGACCAACCACGAATAGTTCAGGCGACCCTTCAGGGTTGCCTAGTTGGCCGGAACGTAGAGGCGGGTCTTTAGACCCGCCTTCGGGCCGCGCAGGTGAAAGCGGCGCGAATGCCGATCGTGGAGGCAACCCTTTAGGGTTGCCTAGGTGGCCCGAACAGTACGAGCCCGATCCAGAAACTACGAGCTTCTCCATCGTTGACCACGCTGGCAACGCGGTCGCGGTGACGCCTACGATTGGCGGCGGCATGGGCACCGGAGTCGTCGTCGGCCACACGGGGCTTCTCTTCAACAATGGCCTTCGTCTCGGTTCCACGTCGCCGTACCCCGATAACGTCAACTACGTCAGGGCCGGACAGATTCCGCTGCTGAACAACTCTCCCGTGATCGTGTTGAAAAATGGTCAACTCGTGCTGGCGATCGGGACACCAGGCGGCGAGACGATCGGTCAGACTCAGTTTCAGGCGATCGTGAACGTGCTGGACTTCGGGATGACGATTCAGGAAGCAATCGAGGCTCCGCGCTTCCGATTGGATCCTGACCCCAACTTTTACAAACCCGGCGCCAAGATGACGGTGGCGATCGAACGGCGAGTGCCTGCCGCGACGATCAAGGCGCTCGAAGCGATGGGGCACACGGTTGAGCTTCTTCCTGAATTCACATCTGGTGTCGGAGCGATGCAAGGCATTCTGATTAATCAGCGCACAAGAACAATGACCGGCGGCGCGGATCCGCGACGCGCGGGCTACGCGATCGGCTGGTAGGCCCAGGGAAGCAAGAAGCAAGAAGCCAGAACAAAAAGCGGGGCAACGCGCCTTAACGTCACAATCACGTCGGTGGAACGGGGCCCGGGTCGCGACGGCATGATGCGTGACTGCAAACAACTCAACGAGGCGCAGCTGATGGCGCTCGCCATTAC
>JBOGIV010000057.1:0-3710 GCA_050747925.1 Vicinamibacterales bacterium | reverse complement strand
GTAGCCGGCCGTCAACAACACGGCCGACGTCGCGTTGAGCGACGCATTCAGCGTCGGAAGATCCTCGACCGTCAGCACCTTCTACCTCCCCGCCCTAAGTCCGCGCTGGCCGTCCCACCATCAGTGTTGCCACCGAAAGGGTAAGGACTGCAAATGCCGCGACCCACGCGCTTGCCGACCCCACGTCCATTCCGGCCTCTCCCGTCAACAGCACTCGAAGCATCCCGACCGCGGGCGTCAGCGGGTTGAGGTTCATCATCGCCTGTACCCATCCAGCCGCGCCGTTGGCGGGAAAGAGCGCGCCCGAGAGCAGCCACATCGGCACGAGCGCGATATTCATGATCACGTGAAACCCCTGGGTCGACTGCATCGGCCAGGCGATCAGCAACCCGAGGCCGCTCAGCGCAAGCCCCAGGAGCGCGATGCTGGCGACAGACGCCGCGATCGCGGTGGGGCCAGGCGACAACCCGGCGAGCGGCAAGAGCACCAGAAAGAGAACGCCGTTGATCGTGGCGAGCGTCGTGCTGCCAAGGGCCTTGCCAAGCACGATCGCCGCGCGAGGTGCCGGCGAGGCGAGGACACCCTGGAGGAAGCCCTCTTGCCGGTCCTCGATGATCGAAATCGTCGAAAAGATGGCCGTGAAGAGGACGATGAGGGCGAGTGAGCCCGGAAAGAAATACTGAAGGAACCCACCCTCGAACGACGCCCCCAGGCCCGAGCCGATGACAAACCAGAAGAGCACCGGCGACGCCAACGCGCCGATCACGCGACTGGGTTGACGAAGAAAGCGGACCACATCCCGTCTCCAGAGCGAATAGATGGCGGGGAGAAAGACGCTCATGGCGGCAGCTTCGTCCCAGTGTGGTGTGTGAACACATCGTCCAGGGTCGGCCGTCCGACTGAGACCGTGGCGATCTCTCCGGGCAGGCTTTCGATCAGGGTCGGAACGAACTCGTGCGCCCGGCGACGTTCAATGCGGATCTGACGGCCGACAACCTGCGCCTTGATGCCGAAGTGATCGTGGAGCTTGGATTTCAGCAGCGACGGGTCGCCGATCGGATCGATCGTCAGAATGTCGCCCTCCAGCGCGTCGGTGAGATCGGTCGGTGTGCCAATGGCGGCGAGCCGACCTTCGTGAAGGATGCCCACACGGTCGGCAACCGCGGCTTCGTCCACGATGTGGGTTGTCAGCACGACCGTCGTCCCAGCGTCGTCTCGCAGGCGCTTCAACTCGTGCAGCAGATCCCGTCGAGCGCCGGGATCCAGGCCGCTGCTTGGCTCGTCGAGCACGAGGAGCTGCGGTTTTGGCAGCAGCGCTTTTGCCAGCTCGACGCGACGGCGCAGGCCTCCACTCAGTGTCGACACACGATCTGATGCCCGCGGTGTCAATCCAAATCGCTCGAGCGCGTGCTCGATGCCTCGATCGAGCACCGGCTTGGAGAGTCCATAGAGGTAGCCGTGATGCCGGAGATTCTCGAGCACGGTCAGCCACGGATCGACGGCCGGCGACTGAAAGACAACGCCCAGCTTTCGCCGCACGTCGGATGGCCGTCTCACGAGATCGAGACCAAAAACCTCAACGGTCCCGGACGTGGGCCGAAGCAGCGTGCTGATGATGCGAAAGAGCGTTGTCTTGCCGCCACCATTCGGACCGAGGAGCGCGAAGATATCACCGGCTCCCACCGAGAATCCCACGCCGCTGAGCGACTCGCGGTCGCCGAAGCGGTGCCTGAGATCGGTGACTTCGAGTGCCGTCACGCTAGGAGCTTACTGAAAAAGATCGGAACCTTCGGTTGATCATTCTTTGCGATGTTCCTATCCACCTACCCGACCTATCTGTCCCACCTGCCCATCGGAACTCTCATCGATTCAAGTGAGTTGGGGTTTTAGTGTGCGAAGTGGTCGCCCACGAGAATGGCCCACAGCAGCGGGAGGTAGAGGATGGATCCGAAGAAGAGGCGCCGCGCCGCCTCGACCGTCCGCAATTGCGAGAACTTCAGGGACAGGATCAGGAGCACCGTACCCAGCACGACCGCGCCAGCCAGGTACCACTCGCTCGCCAGGCCCATGAGCGTGGGGAGCAAGCTGATCGGCACGAGCGCCGCCGTATAGAGCAGCGCCTGACGGCCCGTGGAGCGCCCATCGGGTTCGATGACGGGCAGCAGCGGCATTCCCGCTTGCGCGTACTCATCGCGGTACATCCAGGCGATGGCGAGGAAGTGCGGCATTTGCCAGAGGAAGACGATGGCGAAGAGGGCCCATGCTTCGATCGACAGCGTATTGGTGGCAGCGGCCCAACCGATTACCGGTGGCAAGGCGCCCGGAATCGCGCCGGCGATGGTTGAGAGTGATGTCCGCAACTTGAGGGGCGTGTACAGCAGGATGTACGTGATCGTCGTCAGCATCGCGACGAGCGAGGCTCGCGCGTTGACGAACACCCACAACTCCACCAGCCCGACCGCCGTCAGCGCCAGCGCGAACCAGAGTGCGACGCCCGCCGACAAACGAAGATCGGGCAGCGGCCGGTTGCGCGTGCGAGCCATCAGTCGATCGGTGTCCCGCTCCCACACTTGATTGAGCGCGGCGGCGCCGCCGGCGACCAGCGCCGTGCCGATGAGCGTATGCACCAACTGCGCGATGCTGGAGCGCGCGTCGCTTCCCAGGTAGTACGCCGCTGCCGTCGTCAGGATGACGAGAAAATTCAGCCGCGGCTTAGTCAGCGAGACAAAGTCTGCGCCGCGCGTATGCGCGCCGGTTCCGGCGAGATCGGAGCCGACCGGGAGCTCAGCGTGTGAAGGTGAAGGCGACATCCTTCGCATCCTTGGCGGCCACGGTGATCTGTTCGGTGTTGGCGCCGAGCTTCTCGTGCCACGCTTCGATGGTGTAGGTCCCGGGCGGAAGCCCCGCGAGCGCGACGCGTCCGGTCGGACCAGTGACGCCGTAGAACGGATGGTCGAGCACGCCGACCCAGGCACGCATCCAGTTGTGGACGTCGCACCGGAATGGCACCATCACCTCGCCGGTCGCGAACGTCCGGTTGAAGGTGGTGCCCTGAATCGGATGCCCCATGTTGAAGGGCTGATTGATCGTTCCGTCGGCACGAACGTTGTGGAGAAGCGGGTCGCTGTTACGGATCGCGAGCGGTTGGCCGGCGCGAATGCCGAGCACGCGAGGAGTGTAGCGGCACTTGAGCTGATCCAGCACGACTGGCTCTTTCGGCATCGGGAACGCGTAGTCTCCGAGGCCGCTCTTCACGTAGACGAAGACGTTCTGCAGGCTCTTACCGTCACCAAGGATGATGTCTTCCGAGGGCCGCTCCGACGCCCCATTCTCCGAGACGCACTTGGGGTCGCCGTCGAGCCGCATCATCTCGGGCTTCGGCGCCTCGCCGTCGAATGTCACGGTGACGGCGATGGTGGACACCGTGGCCGGATCGCTGGCCTTCCCGGCCGGAGCGGCGGGGGAAGCGGGCGTCGAACCGCCGCAGGCGGTCGCGGCCGCGAGCGCCAGCATCGGCGACACCATCCGAAGAGTGAGCATCAGGTCGATTATGGATCGCAGGGCGATCGGCCGCTGGAATCTGGCGGCCGCGTCGAAGAAAGAAACCAGAAGACAGAAGCCAGAAACTATGCGGGTTGTAAGGGTTTTTGATGACCTGCTAGAATTTGGGGTTCGTAGCCTCAAGGCCGGTATCGTCTAGGGGTCAGGAC
>JBOGIV010000056.1:0-5456 GCA_050747925.1 Vicinamibacterales bacterium | reverse complement strand
GCGCCGTCGGCGGCTATTGACTCAAGTGAGTTTTGGGCTTAGACAGGGAGAGGGGTTCCCATGGTGATCACACGGATTGCGTTGCCCCGCCGGACGTTCATTCGTGGAATGGGCGCAACGCTGGCGTTGCCGTTCCTCGACGCGATGGCGCCGGCGATGTCGGCGCAGTCAAGGACGTCCAAAGCGGCGCCCCGCTTCGCGGCGATCTACTGCGGCAACGGGGCGAACATGAACGACTGGACTCCTGCCACAGAAGGGGTCGGGTTCACGTTCTCTCCGATCCTGAAACCGCTCGAGGCCTTTCGCGATCGGACGCTCGTGTTCACCGGGCTGGATAATTTCCCGGCGACCGACCAGGGCGACTCCGGCGGACAGCATCCCCGTGCCGCGCCGGCCTTCATGAGCTGCGTGCACCCGAAGCAGACCGAAGGCGCCGATGTGCAAGCCGGCACCACCATCGATCAGCTGATCGCCCAGCAGATTGGCCGCGATACCAAGCTGTCGTCGCTCGAAGTGTCGGTGGATCGGAACGACGTCGTGGGCGCCTGCGATCACGGGTACGCCTGCGCCTACATGAACTCGATGTCGTGGAAGAGCCCGACCATGCCGCTGCCGGCGGAGACCAATCCACGCTTTGTCTTCGAACGGCTGTTCGGTAGCGGCGACACCGCCGAGGCGCGTGTCGCTCGAAGCCAGGAAGACCGCAGCATTCTCGATGGGGTGAGGCAGGAGATAGCCCTGCTTCGCCGAACGCTGGGCCAGCGCGACAGCGTCAAGCTGAGTGAATATCTCGATGCCATTCGCGAAGTGGAGCAACGCATCGCCAAGCACGAGTCCTCCAACACCGACTTTGCAGTACCGGCGCGGCCCGACGGCGTACCGGCGACGTTCAAGGAATACGCTGAGCTGATGTTCGATTTACAGGTGCTCGCGTTTCAGGCGGATATCACGCGGGTTACCTCGTTCATGATGGCGCGCGAAAACGTCAATCGTTCGTATTCGGAGATTGGTCTGCCCGAGGCCCACCATGCCATGTCGCACCATGGCAACAATCCGGAAAAGATGGCGGAGTTCACGAAACTGAATACCTATCATGTCGACACACTCGCCTACTTCCTGAAGAAGCTCCGTGCGATTCCCGATGGTGACGGGACGCTTCTCGATCATGCGATCGTGCTCTATGGCAGCGGCATGAGCGACGGCAACACACACAACAACTTCAATGTGCCCGTGGTTGTCGTGGGCGGGCGGGATCAGCGGATAAAGAGCAATCGCCACCTGACGTACCCGAAGGGCACGCCGTTGGCGAATCTGTCGTTGAGTCTGATGGACAAGTTTGGTGTGAATGTCGAGAGGTTTGGCGACAGCACGGGCAGACTCGACTTCTTGTCCGGCGTCTAGTCACGGGGGTCGCACCACTTTCGCTTCGACCTGAAGCGTGCGCGCCGTCGTGTTGCACTAACATGATCGCGTGCGGTTTCGAGACGTCGTTGCCGGGGAGTTCAGGCGCCGGCAGCAACAGAATCCCAGATATTCGCTCCGCGGCTTCGCGCGAGCCTTGCGCGTCCATCACTCGACGCTGTCACGACTGCTGAACGGTCAGCGGCCGATTCAGCCGGACGCGATCTCGGCCTTGGGTCCCCGAATGGGTCTGGGACCCGATCACCTCCAGGCGTTCATTGCCCGCGAAGAGATCGAGCTCGTGAACGACGCGATCGGACGCTCTACGTTCCGTCCCGACAGCCGCGGCTCGCAAACATCTCGGGTCTGTCAGTGGATCGCGTGAACGTCGCGCTGCAGACGCTACTGCGATGCCGCGAATTGCGGATGTCGTCCACCAAGCTCTGGTCGATGGAACCAGTTGACGCGTCGCCCGCCGCCGCTCGCACTCAATCCACGCGAGCTTCCGCCTTCGCCAAGGCTCCGGCGGACCGCCGTAGCTTTAGCGGAGGCTGGTCGGCCGCGTAGGTGGAAACCTGTAGGAGTCGAGCCCCATGCCTGCTCCAGTGCTCCAATGGCAAATGGTCGCGAAGGACCCGGATGAGATCGCGCGCTTTTACGGCGAGCTCTTTGGTTGGGCGATCACCACGAAGAACGCGCTCGGCTATCGGCAGGTGAGCACGGGAGAACATGGCCTCGGCGGTGGAGTGTGGCCGGCGCCACCGGACGGCCACAGCTTTGTGCAGCTCTTCGTCGGTGTCCCCGACGTGGAGCGGGCTGTCGCGAGAGCCATGGAGCTTGGCGCCAAGATGATCGTGCCGCCGACCACGCTTCCCGATGGTGACGTCATGGCGGTGCTCGCCGATCCCTGCGGTGTGACGTTCGGCGTGATGCGGCACGAACAAGGTGACGTCGGGTCCTGATCGCGACTCACCGTCGCTATCGAGAGGTCGACTTCTTCAACTCATCTCCCTAAACCGAAGAGCCTCGAGGGGCGAGCCGGCGTGCGGGCGCGCCTGGAGGTGCCGATTCGGCGCTCGTCGTATACACGAAATCGCCATCGGCGCTCTCGTTGCCGTCCGCCGCATTGGCCGCGACATTGAAGACTACCGGCCCACCGCCGGCTGCGGGTGCGGTCCACTGAATCGTCCACCGCACCGCGTCGGCGACACCGACCGAGGATCCTTCCTTCTTCTGACCCGCGTACTCGACGCCGCTCTGAATGACGACGCCGACGCGTTCGCGTTCGTCAGGGCCGGGCGCGAGCGCGCCTGCCTGCGCGCCACCGTCTTTGAAGCGCGCGGTGAGCTGGAAGCCGGCGCGCTTCATGCCCGTTCGGGTCAACGTCACGATCAGCGTATAGCGCTCCCCGGCCACAAACCTCGCCGGCAGGCCTTCGATCGCAACGCGTCCGGGGCCGGAATTGGGCTCCGCGTGAAAGTGGCACGCGTGGCACGACTCCTCCTTGAAGCCCCCTGAGAATCCCGGCGGCGCTCCCTCGGCGTACGCAGGCGATGCCACCAGGCGCATGGTGGTCGCGAGCACGGCCGAGGCAAGCGTGGCGCTCAATTCGTCTTCTGCAGCGCGATGCGTCCCACCTGGTTCCCGTCGGTGCCGAACCACATCGTCCGCGTCTTCTTATCGAAGTGCATGTGGCGAATCGTGCCGCTCACCTCGATGTTGGCGAAGAACTTCTCGGACTTCGGATCGAAGCCGACCAGGCGTTTGGTGTTCGCCTCCGAGAACCAGATGCGATCCTGATCGTCCTTGGTCAGCGCATAGGGGCCGGCCTTGGGACCGCCGGGCACGGGCCATTCCTTCACTTCGCCGTTGGCGGGGTTGATGCGGCCGAGCATGCCGCGGGCTTCGTCACCGAACCAGATCGTCCCGTCACTCAGCACATCGAGCCGGCGCGACCGTGACGTCTCCGAACCCTGCTTGAACCGCGTCACCGCCATCGTCTGCGGGTCGATCTTTGCGACCATGCCGACGCGAAGCAGCGCCACCCACACCGTGCCCTTTTGATCGATGACGATGCCGTACGGATTCGACGGCGTGTCGAACGGCGTGATCAGGTCCACTTTTTCAGTGGCCAGGTTGAAGCGGCCGACGCGGTTCGATCCCTGCGACGTGAACCAGATGTTGCCCTTGCCGTCGAACACCATCGTGTGCGGGTCCTTCGCCTCACCCGTCATCGTCACTTTGATGGCGCCGGTGGCGGGATCGAGCCGTCCGATCCGGCCATTGCGATTGCCCGCGTACCAAACGATGCCCTTGGCGTCCACAATGAGCGTGTGAGGGTTCGTGCCCTCCTCGATCTCATAGCGCTTGGTCGCGCCGGTCTTGGGATCGAGATTGGCGATGTAGTTGCCGGCCTGCCCGACGAACCAGACCTTGCCGTCCGGGGCGAGGTGCGGGTCACGTGTGCGGCCGCCCCATTCGACCGGCCACTGCTTGAGATCGAAGGTATCGACCTGGGCGGCGACCGGCGGCGACCAGGTGAGCAGAACAGCAGCTGCTAGCATGACGAGCTTGATCACGGCATTCCTCCCCTCGTTACTCTTCTGACTACGACCAATCTCTGTCCGGTGTTACCCGACTAGACCCAGCGTCCACTTTAGTTGTCACCATCACCGATATCACGCACAGGGAGATCGAGGAGATCAGGAGAAAAATTGGCTCCCTGGCCTCCCTGAACTCCTTGTGAATACTCAACTCAAAAGAGCTCGGGAATAGAGAGTTTGGAACCCGTCGAACCTGTGGCTCAACGCGTCATCGCGTAGAGCAGAATGTCGATTCCTACCGCGTACGCGTCCGGCGAAAACGTAAAGAAGTATTGCGGGTCCTCGGCTTCTCGCTCCCAGCCGTCGGGGATGTCGGAGTTGTGGACCATCACGACCATCAGTCGCCCATGGTCGTCCGCGATTCCGCGCGCGCTGGGTTCAGATCCGTCTTCGTTCCAGCGTTCCAACGTACCGCCTCCGGTTCGGCGCCAGGTGTTGATCGACGCCAACTGAGGCAAGCGCGACACCGGGAACATCGTGCGCCAGAGCGCATGGTCGGGCGGCGTGAGATCGACGACGGGATGCCGGCCCCGCGGCAGCACGCGCCCGATCTCCTCGTCGAATTGCTCTTTGGCCGCCGTGCCGTGATAGTCCGACACGAACAGAAAGCCGCCTTTGAGCAGGTACTCGCGTAGCCGCTCCACCTCAACATCACTGAAGTGCGCCGTCCCGGCGTCTTGCATCAGCGTGAACGGGCACTGAAACAACGCCTCGTCCGTCAAGCGGACGACGACGGCGTCGGGAACTTGTTCCTCCCCGTCGTAGGTCATCGACACGTGCACCTTGGTCAGCTCCGCGAGCCGGACGCTGAAGTTGGTGTCGGCGCCGGGATAATCCGTGCCCCAGCCCTGTTTCTCGCGCCGGTCGCTCGTGAACAGGATGCGGCAGAAGTGGAAGCCGCCATCGAAGGTGGTGGCCGTTGGAAACCGTGGAGGCGTGCGGCCGTAGTAACCGCTCCAGAGTCGCTGGGCCCGAACGGTTGTGATGCCGGCGCCAATGACGCCGATGATGGCGACCAGTGTCCAGGCGAGGCGCCTCATTCCAGTCTTCATACGGCTCTTCGTTGGCGACCACGGACGTGGCATGTACCTAGAGTAGGGCGAGTCGGCGCATCCCGCGATCGATGGCGACGAGCACAGCCGTTTCTTGAGCGAGCACGGGCCGGACGATGAGAGCGATCGCGGCGCAGATAGCGGCCACCGACAACCGGGCTCGACTTAAGCGTCGACGTGCGATGCGTGACATGGGCACTCCTGAGACGTCCGAGTGTACTTATGAAACGGTAGAGCGCTGCCAGATCGTATGCTGGGGGTGATGATTGGGTGGATGAAGCCGACCCGGACCGCGCTCGGCATGGCGATCGTGACGCTCCTGCTTTCGGCTGCGGCCTCCGCTCAGGAGACGGGCGTCCTGCGCATACCGTCGTGCTCGCCGACGCCGCCGGTACTGTGA
>JBOGIV010000055.1:0-2406 GCA_050747925.1 Vicinamibacterales bacterium | reverse complement strand
GGATCGGGAAGGACGAGAGGCCTGGGAACGCGCGAATCCGCGCAAAAGATGACGGATGCTCTTGCGAGGGTGACACCCCGCCAGGTATTGGCCGATCTTTACGTTTCGCGTGAGCGCCGCGGCTCATTCCGGAGCGGCAGGAAACGGATGGGGTGAAGTCGCCGTGCTGCTCGATTTGCGCGCCGCTGTTTGGGAAAGGGCATCTTCGTCGGCAAAGTAAACTGTCTCGACGTGGACGGCAATAGCGCGTGGATCGGCGCGTTGATCACACATTCGAACACCGGTACTAATCGTGCGGGCGGGAACCAACCTGATTGTGCTCGTCCGCGATCTTGGCGGATACGGTGCGGACATCATGGAGCCGTTCGTCGGCGCCCGCGAACTGGCACGGAGGACGCCACGTGACGTTGCCCAACTTCCTCGTGATCGGAGCCGGGCGATCGGGGACGACGTCTCTCCACAACTACCTCGCCCAGCACCCCGACGTGTTCGTGTGCCAGGAGAAATCGCCTAACTTCTTCGTCTCGCACGAGCCCCAGCCTCCTTGGGAGGGCCCGACTCTTCAGGCCATGGCCAGGCAATGGGTGAGCGATGCGCATGAGTACGAGGGGCTGTTCAAGGATGCGCGATCGTGCTCGGCGATCGGAGAAGTGTCGCCCGTCTACCTTCAGGCGTTGAGCGCGCCCGAACGGATCAAGGCCATGTGCCCGGAGGTTCGACTCGTTGCCATCTTGCGCGAGCCCGTAAGTCGGGCGTACGCGCACTACATGGGCCGGCGCCGCGACGGGTTGGAGCGTCGCGCAGACTTTGCCGAAGTCGTCCGCGAGGAATTGTCCCGGCCACTGCCCGACGATGTGGCGTTCGGCAACTACCTCGGCTGCAGCCGCTATCATCATTTTCTGCGCGGCTACTTCGACCGCTTCGAGCGAGAGCGGATTCGCGTCTATCTCTTCGACGACCTGCAGGCTAATCCCTCACACCTCGTCGCCGATCTCTTTGCGTTCCTCGGTGTGGACCAAACGTTCACGCCCGATATGACGCGTCGTTTTGGCCAGACCGGATTGCCCGCAAACCCTGTCGCTCGGTTCCTGTGGACCCACAGCGTGAAGGCCCGTACGACGCTCCGCCCCTGGTTGCCGCGAAGCATCCGCGACAGCGCGGCGCCGCTTTTCATATCACGGCTCTCCCGTCCTGCGCTTGATGCGGGGTTGCGCAAGCGGCTATCCGCGGTGTTCAGTGATGAGATCGATCGACTGCAGCAGCTTCTCCGTCGAGACTTGTCGCACTGGATGCTGTTGTCGACGGAATGATCGGCTGAAGCTTGAGCCGCAGTCGGCGTCCAGGCCGCCAGTGGCTCCAATGGCGAAAGTCGCGCTCCAGCTCCACGGGACCTTCGACCGCCCAGTCGTACGCGCGTGTCATCTCCTCCAGGAACGCCCGGCAGATCAAGTTCGTCAGCGCCACACCGTTGCACGAGTGCCGATCGCCGCCAAAGGGAAGGTACGAAGCGCGCGAAAAGTCGCGGCCCAGGAACCGATCGGGATTGAATCGCTCTGGTTCGTCGAACGCCTCGACATTGCGGTGGCTCTCCCAGACGCAAATGCGCACGAGCCAGCCTTTGGGCAAGACGAACCCTTCGAAAGGCAGATCGAGTCGCAGCCGCCGGTACAGGTATTCGGCCTGCGACAGCCGCAGTGTTTCCATGATGATGCGATCCACGAGCGCCGGCGGGCCACTCGGCTCTGGCGCCTGCAGCTCGGATCTGAGACGCCCGATCCATTCCGGGTGACGGCCGAGGATGGCGAGAAGCCAGCGCAACAAGCCAGCGACGTTCGCAGAGGAAATCTTGTAAATGAACACAAGGTTGTCCACGCACGTCACGTCGGGCATGCGCGCATCCAGCCGGCCAAGTTCACCAAGCGCACAGACCGGCGGATCGCCACCTCCCGATCGTCGGCGCCATTCATCGGATTGGGCCCTGAGCATTCGGCGCAGCTCGTCGAGCGCCGTCCGGGCTTCTCGTGTGGGCTGATCGGACAACGCCATTGAGGCAAGGGGCGCGTAGACACGTGTCAGTTGCTCAGAGGCCGGTGTCCCCGGTGTGATCCCGAAGAGGATTCGCTGAAAGGTGTGCGTGACGATCCGTTCGAGATACTCGTTGGGTTCAACCGGACCGGTGCGGGTGCCTTTCGCCAGAGAAGCGGCGACGTCCAGCTCTCGTCTCGTTGTCGCGACAGCAACCGGCCAGCCGTGAGCGATGGTTTGAAGTGACAGTGCCTGGCGGAAAAGCGGACCGTAGAGCGAGTGGGTCTCCACGTTCATGTAGCGCAGAAACCCTCCGGGGATCGCGTGGCTGAACCGTTGGATCGACGGCCCCAGCGCTTCCTCATGCTCATGGAGCAACTG
>JBOGIV010000054.1:0-5871 GCA_050747925.1 Vicinamibacterales bacterium | reverse complement strand
TCGTGATCAACACGCCGAACAATCCGACCGGCAAGGTGTTTTCAAGAGTCGAGCTTCAGCTCATCGCGGATCTCTGTCAGAAATGGGACGTGATCGCCATCGCCGATGAGATCTACGAGCACATTCTGTACGACGGCCTCACGCACGTGCCGATTGCGTCGCTGCCGGGAATGGCGGATCGGACCGTGACCATCAACGGGCTGTCGAAGACGTATAGCGTCACGGGATGGCGCATCGGCTGGGCCATCGCCCCGCCTTCGCTCGCGGGAGGCATCCGCAAGGTTCATGACTTCCTCACGGTTGGCGCGGCCGCGCCACTGCAAGAGGCAGGCGCCGTCGCCCTCGCGCTTCCAGACCAGTACTACACGACTCTGGCCGCCGGATATCAGCGTCGGCGCGATCTGCTGCTGGGCATCCTCGAGAAGCACGGCTTTGTCTGCTACAAACCGCGCGGCGCGTACTACATCATGACCGACGTCGGACACTTCGGCTTCGCCAACGATGTCGAGTTCGCGCGGTATCTCGTGAAGGATGTGGGTGTGGCGACCGTGCCAGGCAGCAGCTTCTACGACAATCCGGCCGACGGCGCAACCAAGATCCGCTTCTGTTATTCGAAGAAGGACGAGACGATGCTGGAGGCGGATCGGAGGTTAAGCCGGGTAGGCCGGGTAGGCCGGGTAGGCCGGGTGGGCCGGGTAGGCCGGGGAAGCCGGGGAAGCCGGGCGAGTGGGTAACCGTTATGGAAATCCCACGATCTCGAAGAGCCACAGTTCGCCGTCCGTGTGCAGCGGCCGCAGATAGGGCTCGTACTCCTTCAGTCTCGCCAACAGTTTTTCGCGTGAGCGCTCGTCGTAAGAGTCCAAATGGAAGAGCGCGTATCTCGCGCCGATTCGCTCGAGGATGTCGAACGACGCTGGATCTGGAAACGAACTGAGGGGCCGGGCGTTGTCTCGAAAGTCCTGCGGGATGACGTCGCTGTACCCATTCACCATCGGCTGCCAGTGCACGGTCGAGTTCAGCATGTAATACGCGTGGCGGTGGTAGTCCAGCCGTTCGTACCAGAACGGAAACTCAGCGACTGGACCCGCCGGTAGCCTCGCCAGCATGTGCTGAGCGGGCGGCAGCGGATCGCGATCCTGCATCCGGACGGGCGCGCGGAAGAGATCCGCGGACGCGAGCACGAAGAGAACAACGCCAAGAAGCGTCGCGCGGCGTTGACCCTTGAGCAGTCTCGCCATCGCCACCGAGGCCAGGACGACCAGGCACAAGGCGACCACGACGCCCGTCCGCGCGGGGGCTCGCAGCATGGAAACGATGGGCAGGGAGCGATAAAGCAGAGTGTAAAGACCTGCCGCTGGCCCGAGCGCAATCCAGAACGAAACGACCGCCGTCAGTACGTAGAAGACGACAATTCCGCGATCGATTCGAGAGCCACGCTCTTTGCCTTTCGAGCTCAGGCGCGTGAGGCCGATCCATGCTCCCGCGACTCCGAAGACGACCGTCACAATTCCCGGGAATAGCACTTCGGTGAAGCCGCGAACATAAGGGAGCCAGAGGCTGTGCGCCCACGCCGCAGATGCGAGCCACGCGCCGGCGTTGGCCGAGTAGCGGTACGCTTCGGTCAGCGTGCGCGAGAACCCGACGTCTTGCTGGACCTCGAGATAGGGCAGAAAGAAGGGGACCGTCAACCCGACGCACACGATGGCGGCGATCGCAACGCCCCTCCAGTACTGCCAATCCCAAAGGCGATTGTGAGCGAAGGCCAGCGTGATGCTGCCGAGCGCCACGATGCCTCCGGCGAAGAGGCCGTAGTACGCGCAGGTGAGCCCCATCAGCCAGAGCGAAACGCCCAGGACAAGGGCGCGCGATGTCGTCGAGTGCTCCTCGAATCGATGAAACGCGAGCAGACAGACCGGAAGCCCGCCGATCATCAGCAGCTGGATATGGGGAAAGTGTCCGAACACGTACGGGCAAAATGCGTACAACACGCCAGCCACGGCCGCTGCGCGACGATCGGCAACGAGGTGACGGACGAGATAGTACGTCGCGACAAACGACAGCACGAAGGACAACACGAACACGGAGTTGTGAGTTGTCATTGGATTCTGCGTGAGGAGCCACGCGGGAACACCGAGCGCGCCTTCCACGAGATTCGCTTCTGAGAACGCGAGCGCGTTGTCGTGCGGGTAGAAGATGTTTGCGCGATAGACGTTCAACGGGTCGGTCGTAAGCGCGTGCGCCACCCACGACACGACCCACACGCTCCATCGTCCGTCGGTCGAGTCGAGCCGAGCCGCGCTCGTGAACTTCGTGATGAGTGGGTAGGTGTTGATGAAGGCCAGCACAACGCCCGCGAGAATGGCGCAGATCGCCTCTGCCAGTCCGCCGAGACGCATGCGGGCCGTATGGTAGCATGGCGACACCGCGCGCCTGTTGCATGGATCGCCTTCTCGAACTCACGCACCGCGCTGAGCAAACCCATTTCTGGTTTCGCGGTTTCCGACAATTCATCCAGCCGCTGCTCGAGCGCGCACTCGCAAGCGTATCGTCACCGCGCGTGCTTGACTGTGGATGCGGGACGGGATCGAATCTCGCGATGCTGCGACCTTACGGCGACGCGTACGGATTCGATCTCACCCTGACAGGAGTCGAGTTCGCCCACGCGCATGGCCATCGGGTGGCGCGGGCGAGCATTGCCTCGATTCCATTCGGCGATGCGGTGTTTGACGCAGTGACGTCGTTCGACGTGTTTCAAGTGCTGCCAGATGAATTGGAGCGGTCAGCCATTCTGGAAATGGCACGCGTGCTCAAGCCTGGCGGCTGGATCGTCATGAACGTGGCCGCGCTCAAGATTCTGCACGGGCGACATTCGGTGCTCTCAGAAGAGGTGCGCCGCTACACACCGAAGCGGCTGAGGTGGATCGTCGAGCAGGGCGGATTTCGGATCGAGCGCCTTTCGTTTTCGCACGCCGGCATTCTCCCGATTCTCCTGCCCGTTCGCCTCTGGCACCGCTTGTCCGCCCGGAATGGCTCGGTGCCGGCTGGTGAGTCGGAGATTACCGTGCCGTCAGCGCCAGTGAATGCGGCCATGTCGGCGCTGGTCGGTCTGGAGGCGCGAGCGCTTCGCGTGATGAACATGCCGATTGGCAGCTCGCTGATGTGTCTGGCTCAGAAACCACGATAAGCGATGCGTGATCGAGCGCTAAACGTCTGGCCGATCGCTCTCGGCGGGTTTGCCGGCGCGTCGCTGTGGATCTCGCTCGGCACGATGGCCGTGACCGACATCGAGACACGCCTGCGAGTGGCAGCCCTGCCACCGCTCTGGCTCCTCGCGGCGTTCGTCACCGTTGGCGGCGGTGCGGCGTGGGTCGCCCGGCTGACGCCGGCCCGCGCCTGGCCGCTGGCGATGCTGATCTTGCTGTGGCTTCCGTACCTTCCTGGGCGCTGGCCGGGCGTCTTTGCCCTCTGGCAAGGTCCCATCGAAGCCGCCGTCTGGTCGGCGACGCTCGCGGGTGTGGCCTGGGCCGAGCGATCGACCTGGTCGGCGCGTCTCGAGAACCTCGCGTTCGATGCGAGACGAGCGCCCGTCATCGCCGCCACTGTCGCCGCGATGTGTTATGGCGCCACCGCGATTCACATCGCGGAGCGCATTCCGAACGGCGACGAGCCCCACTACCTGGTGATCGCGCAGAGTCTATTGCTCGATCACGACCTCAAGATCCAGAACAACCACGAGCGAGGTGACTACACGGCGTACTTCTTTGGGGAGCTCCGACCACACTATCTGCGGAGAGGCATCGACGAGCAGATCTACTCCATTCACTCCCCAGGCCTTTCGGTCATCGTCCTGCCGGCGTTCGCCATCGCCGGGTACCCGGGCGCCGCCGCGACCGTGATCGCTCTTACGGCAACAGCGTCGGCGATCACATGGAGTGTCGCCTGGCTGCTGACGGCCAACGCAGCCGCGGCCTGGGCCGGATGGGCGGCCGTGTTCCTGACCACGCCGTTCTTCTTCCACGGTTTCACTCTTTACCCAGACGGCGTTGGTGCGCTGTTGGTGATGCTGGGCGTCTGGCTCATGACCCGCTTTGAGCTTCGGTTGCCAACCGGGCGAGGCGCGTTACTCCTCGGTGGCTTCGCCGTTGGCGTGCTGCCTTGGCTTCACACACGTTTTGCCGTCCTTGCCGTCGCGCTCAGCCTGCTCGTGTCGCTCCGACTGGCCTCCGCTGAAAATCGCGGTGCTCGACTTCTGACCTTCCTTGCTCCGCCGGTCATCTCCTTAGCCTTCTGGCTCGGCTACTTTTGGCTCATCTGGGGCCTCCCCGATCCGTCCGCGCCTTACGGAGGGAACACGCAGACAGCCTTTGGGTACATTTCGCGCGGACTGACCGGGCTGCTGATCGACCAGCAGTTTGGCGTCCTCTTCAGCGCCCCGATCTATGTGGTTGCGTTCGCGGCGCTCGCGCTGATGATGCGACGCCGCGCACGGTTCTCAGTCGAGCTCCTGTTCCTCGTCGTCCCGTACGTAGCGGCTGCGTCATCGTTTGCGATGTGGTGGGGCGGCGTCAGCTCGCCGGCGCGGTTTGTCGCCGCCGTGCTGCCGGTCGCGGCCATTCCGATCGCGTGGTGGTGGGCGCACCAATCGTCCGTCGGATGGCGCGCGCTCACCTTATTCCTTCTGCTGCTCAGCGTCGTTGCACTAGTCCCGCGCGTTGCGGTCGATCACGGCGCGCTCATCTACAACGATCGCAACGGCTTCGACCTGCTGCTCGATTGGGCTTCACAAGGCGTGAATCTTCCTGTCGCGTTTCCCAGCGTCCATCGTGGGACAGGCGCAGTCGCTGACTCCGTATTGTGGGGAGTTGCGGCGATCGTGGTCGCGACCTTCGCGCGGCTGTTGGGCGGTCGGGTTCGCTCCGCAGGACAGGTCTGGGCCCTGTTGGCTCTGGCAATCGGCGTCGCGGCGATGACGACATCGTCCATCGTGTGGGCGCGACATTCGGAGCCCGGAGTGACTCCGACGTCATCACAGCTTGCCTTTTTGAGGGGATGGAATCCGGAGTGGCAGACCACAAGAGTGCTGTTGCAACCGCTGCGCGCGCTATCAGAGGAGGAGCTGGCAAGGCGCATCGAGGTGGCGACCACTACCAGGGGACCGCAGAATGTCGTTGACGCCGCGCTGTTTGCAACGTCGGTGCTCCCGGCCGCCGACTACGACGTCGTGATCAGCGGCGCGAACGCCTTGGACGGCGAGCTCGTTGTGCGGGTCGGCCGACTCGATCAGGTCACAGAGCGGTGGCGCCTTCAGGGCGTTCCAACTGGAATCACCGGGCTCACGCTGCATCTTCCAGTGCCGGTTCACTCGGTCGTGATCCGCGGTGACGATGCGGCGAAGACCTCCATTACGAAACTGACGTTGCGGCTCAGGCGACTCTTGGTGACGGCCGACGCGGACGCCTCGTACGCGCTTCGCGCCGCTCGGTACGGTCCCGTGCGAGCGTTCTTCATGGACGCTGCGGCTTTCACGGAGCCTTCGGGATTCTGGACACGTGGACAGGAAGCCACAACGGTGGTGCTCGACGCGGACGACACCGCGCGAGCGCAGGGATTGCCAGTGCGCGTTCGGGCCGGTCCAGTTCCGACTCGCGTCGATCTGTCGGTGGGGGACTGGTCGCAGCGGCTGACGTTCACGCCGGACCAGATTCAGGAGGTGGCGTTGCCACCGCTCGGTACGCAGTCCGCCTGGGCGCTTCGAATCACGACTGCCGAGAAGTTTTCGCCACGGGATCTCGATCCGAAGAATCGAGATTTCAGGCGGCTTGGCGTCTGGGTGGAATTCCCCAGGCAACCCTAAAGGGTTGCCTCCACAAG
>JBOGIV010000053.1:0-8041 GCA_050747925.1 Vicinamibacterales bacterium | reverse complement strand
CTGCAGGATCTCCATACTGACAATCCGAGCGAGGGCATGATCGTCGATCCCTTCCACGGCGGCGCCATCCTCAACGAGACCGACTGCCGGCAGCTGCTCAAGAAGCACATCGGTGAGGACGCCGCCTTTGAACCGGCGCTGCTCGCTCGGACGACGCGGAAGCAGGTACTGATCCGCATGCTCCGCAATCTGAAGGGCTTGTATGTGCGCATGCACTCGTTTCCGCAGGCGCTCGTCGCCACCGACGCGCTCCTCACATTGCAGCCAGCCTCACTCCCCGATCTCCGCGATCGCGGGCTGCTGTCCTATCACATGAACGACTTCTCGAAAGCGCTGCGGGATCTCGAGGAGTACCTCAAGCGCGCGCGACTCGCTGAGCAGGACGAAGACACACGTAAAGAGAGCGAGCAGGTCTGGGAGCACGTGAAGACGCTTCGGAGACGAGTGGCGCAGCTCAACTGACGCAGGAGAGTTCAACTTTCAACTAGCTGTGCCGCCCCCACGTGCGCTGCCAGTATCCGACGTCGATCCACCGGTTGAACTTGATTCCCACCTCTCCGAAGTGGGCGACCTTGCGCAGACCAAACTTCTCATGAAGGGCAACGCTCGCCTCGTTCGGCAGCGCAATGCCGGCCATCACCGCATGGATGCTTCGCGCCTCCAGCATGGGAAAGAGCTGACCATACAGCTGCGAACCGATGCCACGCCCTCCGTGTTCGCGATCGACATAGACCGTGATCTCAGCGGAAAAGCGATAGCCGAACCGGGTTCTCCACGGCGTTGCATACGCGTAGCCGACCACCTGATCGCGTTGCGCAGCGACCAACCATGGTAACGATGCCGACTGAACCTCCTCGATGCGCCGGGCGATCTCTGCGGCCGCGACCGGTTCCTCCTCGAAGGTGACGATGGTGTCGGTGACGTAATAGTTGTAGATGTCGGCGATGACCGCGGCGTCGGTCGGTGCCACGGTCCGAATCGTTACGCCTTCGTGTGAGTGGCTGATCACGGCTCGTCCCCTACTTCAGGCGGGCCCCGATTTCGGGAAGTCGAAACTGGGTGAGGACGAGCGTCGCGAGCGCTTCGCCTGCGGCCGCATGTCCTTGCGCCTGCAAATGGCTCTCATCCTGAAAGACCGCGGCGCGGTCGCCAGGTGTACGAAACGCGGTGTCGAGCGCCGCAGACAAGTCGAAGAAGACGACATCCGGCCGGTTCGCAAGCTGACGCAGCAGGTCGTTGACGGCGGCGGTCTGCGTCGAGTCACGCCCCCCGGGACCGCGATCCCGCTCGGCCCTTCCGACCAACAGTACCGGTACGGTCCGGTCCCTCGCTCGCTGCACCATGTTCCGCATGTTCTCGCGGAGAGCGGCATGCCAGCGCGCGACGTTCTCCGGCTTCAACGACGCCGTCTCTTCCTCCTCGAACTCGAGGGTCGGCGGTGAGTCGGGCCGGAATGACAGGTGCTGATCGAACACCTGCTTCAGAAGCACAACGGCTCGACTCTTGAACAGCAGGCCTTTGTAACCGCTGTTGACCGCGCGGACGTAGGCAAGATCACGCTCGTCCTCGTACTCGTTCGATCCATGTGGCGCAAGGATCACCAGGTCTGGCTGGAACGCCAACGCCTTTCCAAGGATCAGAGACATTCGCGAGCTGCCGACGCCAAACACGGAAAGGTTCACGGTCGTCCACTCCACACCAGGCCGTCGCGCGGCGAGCGCGCGGGTCATGAACGCGGGATAGCTGCCGGGACCCCAGCTATCGGACGCGCCGAACACGAACACGCGAAACTCCGCCGTTCGCTTGGTGGCCGGCACGTGCTGCTCGGGAATCTCGCGACCCCGAATCGAGTAGACGACCCACTCATCGTTCACTCGAAAGAAAAGTGGCAGCCCCGCGTCGTAACCGTACTGGTACGAGGTCAAATACCGCCCATAGCGCGTCGGACCGACAAGGTTCGGACTCCATAGCAATCGCGTGACCAGCTCCAAGGCGATCAAGAGCGCGATCGCCCAGAACAGCCCCCGTGGAAGCCTCCGCCAGGCGTCAGAACTGGAAGTAGATGAATTCATTCCCGGCGTGGACCCCGGCAGAAACGATCAGCAACACGATGGCCAAGTAGTAGGTTCCTCTGACGGGAACCGGCAGGTAATAGAGTGCCAGCGCGTCCTGCTTCCGGTACTGATACCACTCGACCAGTGCGATCGGGACGATGAAGAAGGCCAGACGGGCGAGTGTGCCTGTCACAGCGAACGGCGCATCGACCATCCGCACCACGGCCGCAAGCATTTCCCACGCTTGCGACATCGACTCCGCACGGAAGAACAACCACCCGACGCAGACGAGCTGAAAGAAGAACACCACCTTGACGGTCTTCCAGAGCGGCGCGGCCCACGCTGCAGGCGCGATTGTCGATCGTCCGAAGAGTGGCTCCACAAGGCGGTGCGCGATGAGAAGGAGTCCGTGATAGACGCCCCAGAACACGAATGTCCACTTGGCTCCATGCCAGAGGCCGCCGATCGTCATGGCGATCGCCAGATTCCGGTAGGTCATGAGCGGCGAGCTCCGGCTCCCGCCCAACGGAATGTAGAGGTAGTCGCGAAGCCAGTTGGACAAACTGATGTGCCACCGCTGCCAGAGCTCGCGCGGGTTCGTCGAAAAGTAGGGGAACTTGAAGTTCACCATCAGATCGAAGCCGAGCATCTTGCCAAGCCCTCGCGCCATGTTCGAGTAGCCGGCGAAGTCGCCCAGGATCTGGAACGCAAATGCATACACCGCCAACACGACGTGAACGCCCGCGTGCGGTGGCGGCGCGCGAAAGGCGTCGTCCACAAACTGTCCGAGATTGTCGGCGACGAACACTTTCTGAAACAGTCCCCACGTGACCAGGTGACACCCTTTGTAGAACTCCTCGAGCGAGAACGCGCGCGGAGCGACGATCTGCGGAATCAGGTCACGGGCCTTCATGATCGGGCCCGCGACCAGGTGAGGGAAGAACGCCACAAAGAGCGCGTAGTCCCCGTAGCTTCGCGCCGGTTCGGTCTTTCGCCAGTAGACATCGAGGCAGTAGCTCATCGCCTCGAACGTGTAGAACGAGATGCCGACCGGCAGGATGACCTGAAGCACCGGCAGGCTCGCGGAAAAACCCAACCCACTCAGAAAAGCTTGGAGGCTTTCGGCAAAGAAGTTGAAGTACTTGAAGAAGCCGAGGATGACGACGTTCACGGTGAGGCTGAGCGCCAGAAACCCCTTGCGCACAGCGGGGTCGCTGGTCAGGAAGATTCGCCTTGCGCAGACATAGTCGATCGAGACCGACGCGAACATCAGCGCCAGGAATCGCGCGTCCCAACTGCCGTAGAACACACAGCTGGCCAGAAGCAGGAGACGATTCTGCCAGCGGTGGTTCAGCAGCCAATAGGCGCCGAACACCACCGCAAAGAAGCCGGCGAATTGAACCGAATTGAACAGCACGAGGGCGATCCGACTGTTGAGGTGGGCTAGGTTCGGAGCGCGCCGATCTCCTGGTACAGGTACGCCGACGCAATCACGCCGTTGTGGAAGTTGCCGAGGTCTAGCTTCTCGTCTGGGGCGTGTGCGTTTTCGTCGGGGAGCCCCACGCCGAACAACACGCAGGGCAGATTCAGCTCTTCCTGGAACGTCGACACGACGGGGATCGATCCGCCTTCGCGATTGAACACTGGCTGCTGGCCAAACCCGCGCTCGATCGCGCGGCCGGCGGCCTGCACGAACGGGTTGTCGAACGCGGTCATCCACGGCTTGCCGCCGTGCATGCGCGTGATCTTGAGCTCGACCGTCTTCGGCGTCACCTTCTTCACATACGCTTCGAACAGGTCGCCGATCTTCTGCGGATCCTGATTCGGGACCAGCCGCATGCTCACCTTGGCCATGGCGACCGCCGGCAGAACGGTCTTGGCACCTTCACCTGTGAAACCCGACAGGAGCCCGTTCACCTCGAAGGTCGGCCTGGCCCACACACGCTCGAGCGTCGTGAAACCTTTTTCGCCAAAGAGCTTGGGGACACCAAGATCCTGCCGATACTTGCGCTCGTTGAACGGCAGCTTCGCAAACTCCTGACGCTCCTCCTCCTTGAGCGGCGCCACATCGTCATAAAACCCGTCGATCTTGACGCGTCCGACCTTGTCCTTCATCTGCGCCAACACCTGCGCCAACACCATGGCGGGGTTGGCGACCGCGCCGCCGAACGATCCGGAGTGCAGGTCGCTCTTGCTGCCGCGCAGGTCGATCTGGAAATACGTCAGACCGCGCAGGCCGTAGCAGATGGACGGAATGCCTCGATCGAACATGGGCGAGTCGGAAATCACCACCACATCGGCGCCCAGGCGCTGCTTGTGATCGCGGATGTAGTTGTCCAGATTGGCGCTGCCGACTTCTTCTTCGCCTTCGATGAGGAACTTCATGTTCACCGGCAGGCGGCCGTTCTGTTTCAGATGCGCCTCGACCGCCTTGAAGTGCATGAAGACCTGACCCTTGTCGTCGGCGGCGCCGCGGGCGTAAATCTCGCCGTCGCGAATCGTCGCTTCGAATGGCGGCGACGTCCAGAGGTTGACCGGATCAACCGGCTGCACGTCGTAGTGACCATAGAAGAGAATCGTCGGCGCGCCATTAGCGCCGAGCCATTCGGCGTAGACGGCGGGATGGCCGGGCGTCTCCTCGATGCGCACGTTCTGCAGGCCGATGCGACGCATCTCATCGGCGGTCCACTCCGCACATTTCCGAACATCGCCGGCGTGCGCGGGGAGCGCGCTGACGCTGGGAATCGCGAGGTAGGTCTTCAGCTCGTCAACATAGCGATCGCGGTTCACGTTGATGAAGTCGACGATGTTGTCCATGAGGGGAATCGTATGACGGGCTGCGGCGAACGGCAAACCTGACGCGTTTGGGCAAATCACACGATCACGGTCACGTACGTAGCCACCGAGTCACAGAGACACAGAGAAAACCGGCAACTCTGTGTCTCGGTGTCTCTGTGGCCAACGTATGTCTACCTGGCTTGGCTATCTATCACCCGATCAAGCAGGTACTACAGCGGGATCCAACGGTCGCCGTCGTGGTGGACGCGACCTTCGTGGCCAAGCTTCTGGAGGTGCGCCAGCACGCTTTCGCGCGCCATCGGGATCAGCGCGCCGGCGTGCCCAGCGTAGATGCGCGCGGTGATCGCATCAATGGTGTCGAGTCCCTCGCCAAGCGCCGAGAGCACTTGCTCCTCCCGATGACGACGATGATCGAGGTAGTGAGCGATGAGGCCGATAGGATCCTCGATGACCGGGCCGTGCGCGGGCCATGCGCGATGCGGTTGCAGATCGGCCAGGCGCCGCAGCGAGTGGAGGTAGTCGGCCAGGCTGCCGCCGCTCGAAGCGGGAATGAAAACCGTGGTTCCCGAGATCAGCAGGTCGCCGACGAAGAGCGTCCGCGACTCGGCGTGCCAGAGCGCAAGATGGTCCGGCGAGTGGCCCGGCGTGTGAATGGCCTCGAGCGGACCCTCGCCGGTCGGTATGCGGTCGCCGCCCGACAGCGCATGCCATTTGACGTCGTATCGCTCGTCGCGCACAGGCCATGGATGTTTGGAGAACCGCGTCGCTGGCCAACGCGCGTGCAGCGCCGGCGCGCCGGACGCGTGATCAGAGTGTGCGTGGGTCACGACGACTTCGGCAGGTCCACCGGGCGCCGCCTGCGCCACCGAATGGAGATGCTCGTCGTCGCCGACGCCCGCGTCGATCAGCACAGGTCTCGGGCCGGGGATCAGATAGGTCCAGTTCCCATCGCCGGTGTACGGCCCGGGGTTTCCCGCGTGAATCGGGATGATGGTCACCTGCGTCCTCAACTGACCTCGAGTTCAGCACCGCGAAGGCCGACAAACGACACGGCGAACGCGATCAGCACCATCGCCGCCGCGCTCAGATATGGCACCGTCATGCCGAAGTGTTCGAACAGAAAGCCGCCCCACGCAGGACCGACCACGCGACCAAGGCTCGCCAATGACGAGGCCAGCCCAAGTATCCCGCCTTGATCGTTCGGGTTCGAGAGGCGTGACACCATCGACGACATGGCGGGGCTGTTGAAGCCCATGCCCATCGCCAGCAAACCGACCGCGAGCAACAACACCGGGATCGAGTAAGCGAACGGCGCCAGCCCAATGCTGACGGCGATGAGGAAAATCGCCGAAGGAATGAGCCGGACCTCGCCCACACGCTTGACGACGCGGCCGACGATCACGCCTTGCACGAGCGCCAGGATTGTCCCGATGAACGTGAACACGAAGCCGATGTTGGCGCCCGTGAATCCAAATCGCCGCTCGCCGAACAGCGCGAACGTCGCTTCAAACGACGAGAACGCCATCGGCACCAGGAAGTAGAGCGCCAGAAGGAGCGTGACTTTCGGATGCGTCATCGCTCGCCGCAACGATTCGAGGCGACTGAGGTGCACCGACTCCTTGGTCACGACGCGCGACTCCGGCAGAAGCCACCACGCGGCCGCGAAGTTGAGAAAGCACAACGCGGAGGCCGCCCACATAGGGACAGAGGGTCCAAACCGGCTCAACACGCCACCGATGGCAGGACCGAACACAAACCCCATTCCGAACGCCGCGCCCACCAGGCCCATGCCGCGTGCCCGGTTCTCGGGCGTCGTGGCATCGGCGACGTAGGCCTGCGCGGTCGGGATGTTGCCGCCCGCGATACCGCCGAGGATGCGCGCCAGGAACACCAGCGGCAGCGTGGTCGCCATCGCCAGCGTGAGGTAGGAGACGAACGATCCGAGCAAGCCGACCAGGATGATGGGCTTGCGTCCGATGCGATCCGACAAGCGTCCCCAGATCGGCGAGAACACAAACTGCATGAGCGAGAAGCTGGTGCTGAGAAGTCCAACCATCAACGCCGACGCGCCGAACGACTCCGCGTAGAACGGCAGCAACGGGATGATGATGCCGAAGCCAAGGAGGTCGATGAAGACGGTGAGGAAGATGATGACTAACGGAGACATCGGGTGCTTAAGGTGCCAAGGGTGCCAAGGTGCCAACAGTGCCAAGGGGGTGGCGCCAAGGGTGCTAATTGCGCGGTGCCAAGGGGTGCGATTCAATGACGGAGCCTGCCGCGCCGAAGCTCGATCAACATCACGGTGCCGAGCGAAGGCGGGCGAAGTGGAGCCAGAGCGAGAGCGCGAAATAGTAGACCGGAAAGATGACTGACAGCGCCATCCATGGGCCGTCGGTGGCGGGCAGCCGCCAGATCATCACGCAAAAGAGCGCGGCCCACACGACGCTCAACGTCAACGTCGTCGCTCGAAGGACGCGCGTGCGCGAAGGGTAGACATAGCGAATCGGCACAAACACCAGGACGGCGCAGACCATCAGCACCGTTGCGTTGATCGCCGCCGGGAGGTGCCACACGTAGAGATAGACCGCCAGGATGTTCCAGTAAGAGGGGAAGCCGGTGAAGAAGTGATCGGTCGTGACGACCTTGGCGTCGGATTGGCCAAATCCGTAGGCGCTCGAAATCAACACGGCGCTTGCCACCCACAAACCTCCTGGCTCTGGCAACAGACCGGCCCGCCACACCAGCAGCACCGGCACGAAGACAAACGTCAGGTAGTCGACGATGTCATCGAGGCGGGCGCCGTCGTATTGAGGAAGCCGCTCCTTGACGCGAGCCCAACGGGCCAGCCAGCCGTCTGAGGCATCGATGAATGCCGCAATGACCAGCGCGAGAAAGGCGGTTCGAAAGTCCCGTTCGATGATGGCGATGGTGGCGGCGAAGGCGACAACGGCGCCCACCGCCGTATACAGGTGAGCGATCCAGGGGAGGATCAACGCGCAGTGCGAACCGTGGAACCGTGGAACATTGAAGCCTTGGAACCCTATAACCGTCTTTCAGCCTTCGGGAACGACTGCCAGACCGGCACGCCGCAGAAGTGCGTCCCCTCGGTGCAGCGCGGCGTCACGATGCCGTTGCGCAGTACACAGGGCGGACCCAGGAACTGCCCGAGTTGTGGATGCACGTCCTTG
>JBOGIV010000052.1:0-9166 GCA_050747925.1 Vicinamibacterales bacterium | reverse complement strand
GGGGAAGAGAGTGGGCGAAGTATACCGCGGAGGGCCGAGCGGCGGGCTGAGCTGCCCGTGTGGCCCCCCGCGCTCGCTTTCGTCCCTGGTTTGCGCTTGTTCGCCCTGGCGGGGCGGGTCTAGCATGAGCCTTTAGTTCCTGCTCGGATTCCTCAGAGCGGTCTCATCTGATTTGACTCGGCCAGTGGTGAAGGAGGGGGTCATGGAGAGGCGTCCTTTCCGCGCGGGGCTCATCGTCCTATTCACGTCATTTCTCGCAGCACCGGTCCTGGGACAAACCATCGGCGCGACGTTGCAGGGGACCGTAGCCGATGAGCAGGGCGGCGTACTGCCTGGCGCCACGGTCACGGTGATCAACGTTGAAACCGGATGGTCCCGGGACACGGCTGCCGACCCTCGCGGCTGGTACCGCTCGGCGGCGCTGGCACCCGGCCGATACGAAATGCGCGTGACGCTCGCGGGCTTTGTCACGCTCGTCCGCTCGGGCCTGGTCCTCACGCTTGGCCAGGAAGCCACCGTCAGCCTGACCCTTCGCGTGGCGACCGTCGCCGAAACCGTGACGGTCACGGCCGAATCGCCGCTGGTCGAGACCACGAGCAACGCGCTCGAGCGCACGATCACAAGGACTGAGCTCGACTCGCTTCCGCTGATCGGAAGAAACTTCGCGAACCTCGCGACCATGTCTCCAGGCGTCGCCGGTGTTGGCGGAGGTGGCGTGAGCGCCTCTGGTCAGACGACCCGCAGCAACAGCTACATCATCGACGGGACGAGCAACGACGACACGGTCGTCAACACCCAGCGCGGCGGGTTTTCGCTCGAGGCGGTCCGCGAGTTCGCCGTGATCACCAACCAGTTCAACGCCGAGTACGGAATGGCGTCGGGTGCGATCGTGAACGTCATTACGCGCTCGGGGACGAACAATCTGCAGGGCCGCGCGTTCGGCTTCCACCGGGACGATTCATTCGACGCGCAAGATCCGTTTTCAAGGGCACAGGGATCGGGCAAGGCGCCGTTCAGCCAGCAGCGCTATGGAGGATTTCTCGGCGGCCCGCTGGTGCGCGACCGCTTCCACTACTTCGCGGCGTACGAGCGGTTGCGCGAAGAGCGCACGAGCGTCGTCACCTCCGCGCTCGTGCCCGTCGATCAGCGCGAAGTGCCAGCCACCGACAAGGGGCATCAGTATTTCGTCAAGACCGATCGTCGCCTGAACGACGACCATGGGCTCTCGGTCCGCTATCGAGCCGATTCGCGTGGCAGTGCGGGCAACGGGATCGGCGGACTCAATACGCGCGAGCGCGGCAACAACACCAACACGCTCGATCAGGACATCGTCTCGAGCGTCACGTCAGTGCTGGGATCGAACGCCCTCAACGAGGCGCGCTTCCAGTTCGCGCGCCGCTCCACCTTGAGCAACACCAGGGGATACAGCGTCGATGGCATGCCGCAGATCAACCGGCCGTCGGGCAATTTCGGAAAGGCCCAGAACATGCCGCAGGGCCGCGACGAGAACCGTTACCAGCTGGTTGACAACTTCAGCTATACGCGCGGCGGACACGACCTCAAGGTTGGCGCCGACATCAGCCTGATTCGAGCCGACAGCTTCTTTCCGCGCAACCGCGACGGCAACTTCACCTTTGCCACCGACGCGCCATTCAACCCGGCCGACCTCTCAACCTATCCGACGCAGTACGTCGTCGCGACCTTGAATCCGAACCAGCCCCTTCCCAACGATCTGTATTCGCTCTTCGCGCAGGATCAATGGCGTTACAAGACCAACCTCACCTTCAGCCTCGGCGTCCGCTACGACCGCGAAGCGGGGTTCCGGAAGATCACGGGTACTCCAGACGATGGCAACAACATTCAGCCACGGCTTGGGGTCATTTGGGATCCGTGGAACGACGGCCGCACGGCGATTCGCGGCGGCTACGGCCACTACGTCGATCAGAGCTTTCTGAATATTCAGCTCAACGTCGCTTCGGCGAAGGACTCGGTCGAGATCGTGATCAACAACCCTGGCTATCCCGATCCGTTCTCTCGCGGGACGACGCAGAGCACGCCGCCGAGTACTGCGACGGTGACTCCGCAGCCCAGGACGCCAGAGACTCGCACAGCGAGCCTTGGCGTGAAGCGCGAGATCGTGTCGGGCCTGGCGGTGTCGGTCGATGGGGTCTACAGCCGCGGCTACCACCAGTACGCCTGGAATGACTTGAACTATCCCGACCCGGCGACCGGCGTGCGGCCAGATCCGACGAAGGGACGCGTCATCGTCTACGACGACTACGGGAACTCTTGGTACAGCGCGCTGCTGGTCGGCGTCGAGCAACGCAACTTCCACGGCGCGGCCTGGAACATGTCGTACACGATGGCGAAGACATTGCGCGACGTCGAAGGCTTTCAGTTCACGCCGCAAGATCTCCGCAATCTCGCAGGCGATAAGTCGCTGGCCAGCAACGATCGCCGGCACCAGCTCGTGGGCAGCGTGACCTACAGACTGCCGCTTGGGTTCCAGCTTGGCGCTGTGGCGCAGGCTCGGTCGGGTCTCCCATGGACCGTGACGACGGGGACCGACAACAACCGAGACTCGTTCATCGTCGATCGACCTGACCTGGCCAATGCGGGCGGAGATCCCACCGACAGGGCGACCTATTCCACGGCGTTCACCGGACGCGTTGGGAACCTCGGACGCAATTCCGCGACTGGGGCCGGCTTCTTCCGACTCGATGCACGTCTCTCGAAGATCGTGAACGTGGGCGGCCTGCGATACGAGGTATTCGTTGAGGGCTTCAACCTGACGAACCGCGTGAATTTCAATTCGCCCAACGGCAACCTGCGGTCGGCGTCATTTGGCAGGCCGACGTCGATTCAGGGCAACCAGCGTCAAGTGGAGATCGGCGTCAGGATCGACTTCTGAACAGCTGAACACGCTACCTGAAGGCAGCGGGCACATTCTGCCATCTGCCCTTTCCCCGTTGGTCCTCCGGGGCCGCCTCTTCCGGGGCCAGGCCCCGTCTTCCGGGGCCAGGCCCCGTCTCCGGAGGGCCAGGCCCTGTCTCGCGTTCAGAGTCAGGAGTAGAATCGGCCCTCAATGGACGACCGCCCGGTCGTCCTTCTCGGAGGGTCAAGCCGTGAGAAAGGCCATGCTCTCGGCCGCAGTCATCTGCGGCGCCGCACTGCTCGTTGCGTCCCGCTGGTCATCGGCGCCGGCCCACGCGCAGCGGCCCGACCTCAAGAGCCTGCACACCATCTACGACATGTCGCGCGGCGCCATTCGCGACACCAATGGCGACGGCTTGGCCGATGCCGTCGCTGCGCGTGTGATCGTACCGGCGAAACCATCGCCTGAGGACGTGCAAGCCGCGACGAACCTCGCCGCCCGCCTCGCCTACGAGACAACGGCGCTGTCGTGGCCGCTCGTGCAGCGGGAAACCGAGATTGCGCAGCCATCGTCGATCGCGTTTCCGATTCTCGTCGGTCGCCAGAACGCCTTCGTCAGGAAGCTCATCGACGCGGGTCGCCTGGACATTGCGGCGTTGAAGCCGGGACAAGGCATCGTGTCGATTGTGACCTCGCCGCTCGGCGGGCCAGACGGCATCGTCGTCGTCGGCGGAGACGATGAAGGCACGTTGAACGCCGCGGTTGAGATTGCCGCGCGTCTACCGAGGCTGTGGTCGACATCGGGCGTCACGATCAAGGCCATCGAAGAGCAAGCGCTTCGACACCTGCAGGCGCGAGGCGTTCGCGCCGCAGAGGCGTCCATCTCGTCAGTGCTCGTGGACAGCGACCGGCGCGGGCTGGCGAGCGCATCGCTCACTGTGGCTTTGGGTGCCGACGATGTCGATCGGGCCGTCAGCGCCTTTACCGACCTCGATCTCGCACACAGTCGCGGACTGGAACCGCGAACGCTGAACTTCTCGAACATCGCGGCGACTGCGGTCACGATCGTGGCTGACGGCCGGCAGGCCGGTCGGGCGACGGTCCGGCGATCCGGCTTCAACTCGCGAACGCTCACACCGCCAATCGATCCCGATGAGCTCGCCCCGGATTCGCCTGGAGAACGGGGCCGCACCGGAGACGCGCCCGCCGCAACAGGTCCATCGAAGACCTTCGATCTCTCGAGCGCGTACTCGATCGAAGGCTGGTTCGGGGACGTCTACACGGATCTCATTCCCGACCGGCTCGAGACATCGCTCGTTGTCTCCCGGAGCAGCGACACGCTTGGCGCCGCGCACATTGCCGCTCGCCTCGGGCTGGAGTCGACAGGTGTCACGGTTCCTATCGTCAAGTTCGACAGCAGCGTCCGTGAGCCGGCGCGCGAGCAGAACCCGATTCTGGTTGGGCGCAGCAACGAGCTGGTCGATCGGCTTGTCAAGATCGGCAAGGCACGCGTCGACGATCTTCAGCCCGGCGAGGGCGTGGTGCAGATCGTGCCGCAGGCCTTCGGTGCGTCTCGCGCGACCGTCGTGGCCGGCGCAGACGATGCGGGTACAGATGCCGCGGCGGCGTATCTCGCACGCCGCACGCCGTATCTGTGGGAGACGCAGCGAGGCGCGCCGTCGATTGAAGATGTGACCCGCGAGGTCGGGCGGTTCCTTCAGGCGCGGAGCGGCGCCGGGCAGGCCAGCCAGGCGCTGACCGAGCTCGACGACATTCTGCGGGGCCTCAAGGACAAGACCGTGGAATCCTTCGAGGCCAAGCTCTTTCTGGAGGACGCCAATCCCGCGGTTGACAGGTTCGTCGCCGATTTCGTGACGTCCAGACTTGCTGGCGCGAAAGTCTCAGCGTCGAGTCAGGGGATCAACGACGCGGTCCCCGTTTTCGAAGACAAGATCGACATCCCATGGGAGGTGGACGAATTCTGGTCGCGTTTCAGAAGCGACGTGCTTCCGAAAGTGACCGCCGGTTCGACCGTGGAAATCGAGGCGCGGTTGAGCGAGTCGCCCCAGTTCCGTAAGACCATTGCCGATCGGGCTCGCGCCGAGCTCACCCAGGCCGGTGCACGCGACGCTCGGGTGCGTGTGTTGTCGGCCTACAAGCAAGGGTTCCTATGGCTCGCGGAAGAAGTCGTACCGGAGCTGAAGAAGATCCCGTCGGCGAAATCGATCCGCATCAAGGTGGCGAAGCTCGAGCCGGACTTTTCCAAGAAGTTCAAGTTCTACGAAGTGCCGAGCCGCTGGGTGCACGAGCTGTATCTCGCCGATGAGGTGTTTCAGCGAGACCTGGGGATTGCCCCGGCGAACTTCTCGCTCGAGCTCGTCGACAAGCCTGCCGACATCTACTCGCTCGACGCGCTCGATGCCTCCGGCAAGACCGTCTATCATGCGACGTTCAGTCCGAAGACCGTGGAGCGAGAGTACCTGGAGAAGTTTCCTGGCTGGTCGCGTGTAACGGTCACCACTGGTTGGCTCACTGCGCGTGTCGGCACTCAGACCGTGAGCGACGCGCGGATCGCCACCGATCCGGAACGCTTCTGGGACTACTACCAGGGCAAAGCGCTCCCGAAGATTTACGACAACGTCATGAAGGTCACCGACAACCGGCCGCTGCCAGACAAGCAGCCGTTTCACCGCGACCTCGACGTCGAAGTGTGGATGAGCGAGCCCGACTTCCGGATTGGATTCGACGAGGAAATCGTGTCGGCGCTCGAGTCGCTCCACGAAGACCTGTACTTCGTGACGCTCGATTTCTTCGATGCGCTCGGCCGGACGACGACGCGTCGGCGACTGGCGGCCCCGGGGAAGATCTTTCCGATCATTCATCCCGATCGCCCGGGCAAACCGGGACAGGCGCGAATCCTCTTTGCTGGAAACGCATCGGCCAGACCCAAGCTCGAGGTCAGCTACAAGGAAAAGGGGATCGAGAAGCCGACCCGCGTGTCGCGCGAGCTGACGCGAATCGAGACCTCAGCACCAGTGGCGCTGCGTGCCGTGGCGAGGGCCGATCGCGTCAGTGAGATCGAAATTCAGGTCGAGCCGAAGGACGACCGCGAAGCGTCGAGGTCGGCGGATGCGTTCGACCACCTCGTCCGGCTGCACGGCGGCGGCGTCTACAAGGACGCGATCTCGTTCGATCACGTGGACCGTGTGGCCGTGGCGATCGTCTCGAAGGACGCGCGCACGCGCCGCGTAGTGGCCGCCACCGGAGTGACTCGCCCGTCGAACGTCCGCGTCGTGGAGGCCAAGCCCCGGCTTCCGCTGGTGAGGTGGGATCACGTCATCAGCCCGGACGAGAGCGAGCGGATCGTGGGTCAGCTCACCGCGTACGCGCCCGTCAAAGCGTATCGCGCAGGACGCTCGTACCGGGGCCGCGACATCTCCATTATGGAGATCACGGCGCCGACCAACAGCGAGATGGTCTCGGTGGCGAAGCTGACGACACTCAAGCCGACCATCTTCATCACCGGCCGGCAACACGCCAACGAGGTGTCGTCGACGAGTCACATTCTCAAGCTCGCAGAGCTGCTGGCGACCGACCCGGCGTACGCAGAGACGCTCAAGAAGGTGAACGTCATTCTGCATCCCGTCGAAAACCCCGACGGCGCACAGATGGCGTTCGATCTGCAGAAGCTCACTCCGACCCACATGCTGCACGCCGGCCGCTACAGCGCGCTGGGGATGGATGTAGCCTCGCAAGTCGGAATGGCCGATCCGCTGCTTCCTGAATCGCTCGTGCGCGGCAACACGTGGCGCGAGTGGCTGCCCGACATCTATCTGAACCCGCACGGATACCCGTCACACGAGTGGGTCCAGCAGTTCGCTGGCTATGTGCCGCCCGGCTTCCGCATCTATCTGTCGACGCGCGGCTGGTACACGAGCGTCAGCGGTCTGCGCGATCCACGCTATCCGGTCTATGCGCAGGCAACCGAAGCCATGCGTGAGGCCATTGTCCGCGAGATCAACTCCAACGCCGATGTTCGCGCGATGAATCTTCGCCATCAGTCCCGGTATCGCAAGTGGGCGTTCGGGTTTGGACCAAGCGTGTTCAACCAGGAGATCTACAAGGACGCCGCGATCTATTACAGCGACGCCGAAAGCGGCGAGCCGAGCGGGAGCCGTCGGGCGGGCGCGAGCCGCGGCCCCGGCGGAGGTGATGGTGGCCCTTCGACAGGCTCAGGGCAAGCGGCTGGAGGCGGACGATTCTCGATGAACGCGTGGCCTCAGGTGACGTTTTTTACTGGCGGGACCGAAGCCCCGGACGAGACGGCGCAAGGCGACTGGCTGAATCTCGTGACCAAGGCTGGCTTTTCGTACTTGATGGCGTCGGTGAAGTACTTGCGCGACGGCGACTACACGGTTGAGCGAATCGGCGAGGACGGTCAACGCGACAGCGTGTCGCTCACGATGCTCCGTGTGCGACCCGTCCTTCCGAAGAAACATGCCCCCACAGTGACGACTACGCAGCAGGAGGACTGAAATGAGAAAGCTGGTGCAGGTGATGGCGGTCGGGGCGCTGGCGATCTGGATTGGCGAAGCCTCGGCCTGGGCGCAGAACGCGCAGATCACAGGCGTCGTCAAGGATCAGAGCGGCGCCATCATGCCCGGGGTGACCGTCACGGCCACCAACCGTGACACCGGATTCGCCCGCGCGGGCGCGACCGACGCGAAAGGCGAGTATCGCTTGCCGGCGCTTCCGCCGGGCGTCTACGCTGTCGCGACGGAGATCTCGGGCTTCACATCGGAAACGCGGCCCGACATCGTCCTGGTCATCGACCAGACGGCCATCATCAGCTTCACGCTCAAGCCGGCGGCCGTCGCCGAAACGGTCACCGTCACCGGCGAGTCGCCTATGGTCGACACCACACGCTCGGACGTGTCGACGAGCGTGTCGACTCAGCAGATTCAGGACCTGCCGGTCGCCTCGCGCCGCTGGATCGATCTCGCGATGCTCACGCCTGGCACTTCGCAGGACAACATTCGCGGCCAGTTCTATCGCGGCAACGTGAACATCGGCGCCGGCACTCGTGAGTACTCGAACGGATTCGTCGTGGACGGTGTGAACAACACGTGGGCCGAGATGGGTGAGCCGCGCCAGAACTTCGCGATGGACGCGATTCAGGAATTCAAGGTGTCAACCTCCAACTACAAGGCCGAGTATGGACTGGCTACCGGTGGGCTGCTGACCGTCGTGACCAAATCGGGGACCAACAGCCTGCACGGATCGGGTCTGCTGTTCTTCCGTGACAAGGCGATCAATTCCGAGACCTTCTTCGAGAAGCAGAACGACGTCCTCAGGGGGCTTCCCGTTGGCACGAGCAAGCCGGACTTCCGCCGCTATCAGTACGGCGGCACGATCGGTGGCCCGATCGTCCAGAACAAGACGCACTATTTCTTCGCCTACGAACGGACGGACGAAGATCAGTTCTTCACGGTGACCGCGCGAGGACTCTGGCCGCAGTACGAAGGCGTGTTCAAGAGCGAGCAGGAACGATGGACCTACAACGTCAAGTTGAATCACCAACTCTCGTCGCGGCAAAGCGTATTCTTCCGGTACGGCGCTGAAGACGAGTACCGACCGATCATCACCGCCGGCGGGGCGACGTCAACCAGCGCGAGCTTCGACTTTGCCGTGCCGCGCTACTCCGCGGTGACCGGTCATACCTGGGTCGTCAACGACCGCACCCTCAACGAGTTCCGCTTCCAGAAGGCGTTCTCGAAGTACGAAGTGGCGCCTCCATATAGCCATGGAAGTTGGGAACCGGGCGACTTCACGGCACGGCTGCCGTTTTGCACGCCGGTTTTCCGATATCCCTCGATCACCGTCGGCGGTTGTGGCAATGCGCAGATGGGCCCCGAGCATCGCTGGCAGTTGAAGGACGACCTCTCGTTCCTGATGCGGGACTTCCTCGGGACGCATCAATGGAAGATGGGCTTCGACTACAGCTTCATTCCCTTCGAAGGCGACAACACGGGGTCGCCGCTGGGCAGCTGGACGTTCCCCCGCGATACTCCGTATAACGCCGCTGACCCGACGACGCATCCCACGCAGTACACCAACTCGCTCCCGACCTACGCCGACATTCCAACGACGACCTACGCGGTCTACCTCCAAGACGATTGGGAGATCGGAACCGGCATGACCATCAACCTGGGTCTGCGTTACGACCGGCAACTGGGATCGTTCAACGAGGACCTGCCGGATCTGCTGTCGAGGATTCAGAGCAGGCTGGGCC
>JBOGIV010000051.1:0-4429 GCA_050747925.1 Vicinamibacterales bacterium | reverse complement strand
CAGATCTTGACGATGTCGTCGAGCGGTGGAGATGACAAGTGGTACGCGCCGGTGCCGATGCTCTCGATCGATTCACGCGGCGGGTGCGGTCCCGCGTGGTCGCCCGATGGAACCAAGATGGCCGCGATCTACGAAGGCGTTCTCTCGGTCTGGCCGGTGTCGGCCGCCGGTGAGCCGCTTGGTCCGCCTCGTCGCGCCACGAGCGAGAGCGCCCATTCGCCGAGCTGGACCGGCGACTCGAAGGAGATTCTCTATCAATCCCTCGACAAGCTCCGCATCGTCAACGTGGAGACCGGCGCCACGCGCACCGTGCCGTTCGATCTCAAGTACACGCCCGCGGTCCCCACCGGTCGGACGGTCGTGCATGCCGGGAAGCTGCTCGACATGACGAGTCCGACCCCGCGCAGCAACGTCGACATCACCATCGATGGCAATCGCATCACGAGCGTCGTGGCCCACGCCGACGCCAATCACGCCGGTGGTCGCGTCGTCGACGCTTCAAAGCTTACGGTGCTGCCCGGATTCACCGAGTTCCATTCGCATCTGCAAAAGGACTTCGGCGAAGCCGAGGGTCGCGCGTTCCTGTCGTTTGGCGTCACGACGGTGCGGAGTCCCGGCAATACGCCGTACGAGGCGGTCGAGGACCGCGAAGCGAACGAGGCCGGCGTGCGTCCGGGCCCGCGCGTCTACGGCACGGGCTATCTGATGGAGTGGCAGCGCGTCTACTACAAGATGGGCATCGCGGTCTCGAGTCCTGCGCATCTGGAGATGGAGCTCGAGCGCGCGAAGGTGCTGCAGCACGACTTGATCAAGAGCTACGTGCGACTTCCCGACCTGCAGCAGCGGCGGATGGTGGAGTTCGCGCACGCCAATGGCATGCAGGTGGCCACGCATGAAATCTATCCGGCCGCCTTCGTCGGTGTCGACATTACCGATCACACCGCGGCGACCAGCCGGCGCGGCTACTCGCCGAAGATGGCCACGCTCCAGCGCTCGTATCAGGACGTAGTGCAGCTCTTCGGCAAGAGCGGTCGCACGTTCTGCCCGATGATCTCGGGCGGTGGCACCCGGAAGATCTTCGCCGACGAGCCGTCGATGGTGAACGATCCGCGATTCAAGCTGTATCCCGATTGGATTCAACAGCAGGTGAGGGGGTTCGTTGCGCCCGCGACCGGCGCGGGCGGCCCTGGCGGCGGCGACCCGAGAGGCGGCGCCGGCAAGATGGTGATCGACATCATGGGCGCGGGCGGCCTCGTCGTGACCGGCACCGATGGGCCGAACGCCGTGAACCTTCACGGCGAGATGATGGCTTACACCATGGCCGGCATGTCGGCCTTCGACGCGATCAAGGCGGCGACGGTGAACCCGGCGAAGGCGCTCAACGTGGATACCGGGACGATCGAAGCCGGGAAGCTCGCGGACATCGTGATGATCGAGGGCGACCCGCTGGCAAACATCGCCAACACGAAGAACGTGCGTCGGGTGATCGCGAATGGGAGAGTGTACGAGCTCAACCAGTTGCTCGGTGGCAACACAACCCGATCAACCGCTGCGCAACAGTAATCACGGTCACGAACGTAGCCACAGTGAGGCCTTCATCAAGGCCAACGGCAGACTCGGCCGGAGCTGGGGATGTCTCGCGCTTCGAAACGACATCGCGCAAGAAGTCATCGATCGAATCGAAGGCGGCGGGCTCGTCTTCGCCTATTACCCCGACCCGATTAGATCAAAGCCTCGAAGTTTCTCGGCGGCTGTGGTGTGTGATTCTCGACAAACCTAAAGGTTTGTCGCCACGACGTCTTTATGGATGTCAGGACAATCGCCTCTATTGGTGTGGGGACAAACCTTTAGGTTTGTCCGAGCCGATCAGAAGACCGCGGTCACAACGATCAGCACCGCTGCTGCCGCCCCCAACTGCAGCGCCAGCGCTATCCGATCCCGAAGGAAGAGCACCCCGAGGCCGATCAGCCCTCCCGCCGCCAGCAGGAAATTCCAGTAGAGATCCTGCGTCCCCTCTTGCAACCCTCTCGTACCCACTCGACGACGAGTCTGCTCGATGATCGCGTTCGCGATTTCGCGGTCGGTCTCCCGATCCAGCTCGAAGTACCGTCCACCACCGGCCGTGGCGATCCTCGTCAGCTCCGTACGGTTGAGCGACGAGCGAAGCGCGACACGTGTGGCGTCGCGCTTGGGATCGGGAATGATGCCACCCGCTGTCGTGCCGACGCCGATGACGTTGAGCGGGACGCTCTTCTCCTGCGCGAGCACAAGGGATTTGGCGACCTCGCCGCTCCAGGCCTGTCCATCAGACAGCAGGATGAAGGCACGGGCGTTCGTGCGATCGGACGAGACTTGCCCCGGAATCTTGGCGCCCTTTCGGATCTCCTCATCCTTGTCGATGAGCCGAAGTCCCCAGTAGATGCCCCGCTCAATGTTCGTATCCCACGTCCCATCGTCCTCGAGCCGGAACGGTGAGACGTCCTCGAGATGATCGAGGAAGAAGAAGAACGTGTTGGGATCTTTGGTCAGCCGGATCTGCGGCGTCGCCATGTGCGCGAAGAGCGCCATCGCGACGCGGTCGTCCTCCCATCGAAGCGACTCGCCCAGTGTCCGGAGAAACCGCATCGATCGCTGCCAGCGGTTGCCGCGCACATCGGGCACGTGCATCGATGCCGATCCGTCTTGCAAAATCACCAGGTCGACACCGGCCGTGCGAATCAGCGACGTGACGGCCTGGGGTCGAGCGACAGCCGCGATCGTCGCCGCCGTAGCCAGGATGAGGCAGAGCCAAAAGAGCAGCTCACCGAAAAACGGCACGCGCTCGTTGACCGGAACCTGCCGGCGCTCCATGAACGCGTGCGCGTCAGCGCGTCGACGCCAGAGTTGCCAGACCCACAACACCAGGAGCCCGGTGGGGAAGGCGAGGAGCGGCAGGTAGCCAGGAGCGCCGAACCGCATCTGTTATCCCTTGCGCACTTTCGCCGCGCCCTTGCCCGCCTTTTCGGCTTCCAGCCGCTCGTCGGGTCGCATCGGCACGATCATCTTGAACTTCTTGGTGTTCGACTCGGCGGGCGGCGCGCCCTCGTGTCCGTGAATCGTGATGTCGGATTGCGAGCCGTCAACGGGGGTCACCGGCTGGCGCCGTGACGCGATCGCCGATCGCAACCGCACGATGTACTCGTAGTTGAAGGCGGCATCGGTACGATTCGGCTCTTCGCGCAGGACCTCGGCGTAGTTCTTCGCCAGCGTATCGAGACGGCCGACGACGGCCTGCCATGGACCACCGTCGCGACGGGCCGCGCGGTAGGCGGCGTTGGCCGCGAGCAGCTTGACGTCGGGCTTGGCCGCGACGGCGTTGTAGTCCATCTGCCAATACTCGGAGTTGGCGCCCAGGACCTTCGCGTCGGCGATGGTCTGCTGCTCGCCGGGCATCAGTCGCGCGATCCGGCTGACCGGCTCAGCCGCGATTTCTTTCGCTTTGTCGTAGCGCAGCGTGACGAGCTCGCGTTCCGCCGCCGCGACGCGATGTTCGAGCTCGCCAGCGCGCCACAGGATGAGACCCGCAGCTGCGAGCAACACGGCGACGATGGCTTGTCCGATCCAAGACGTCATGGTCACTCCCTTACGCTTTTCGCTCTGGGCCACATAGGCCAGGTGCGCCGGGTAGGCCAGGTGGGCCAGGTGGGGAAGAACTTGCCCACCAGGCTTACCCGGCCCACCCGGCCCCACCCGGCCTAAGGAAACGTTTGAAACGCCGGCACCGTGAATCGCATCACGAGCGCCAACGCCCACAGCCCCGCCGCCACGAGCGCGAACGGGGCAAAGCGCGGCCGCTCGGTGCTGTACTGCTTCATCTGAATTCGACCAGCGGTCTGTCGATCGATCGCCTGGATCGCCTGAATGATCGTGCTCTCGTCGCCGCCATTGTAGAAGCGACCGCCCGTTCTCTGCACCGCGCCCTGCCACAATTCATCGGCGACGGTCCGCTTGTTGCGAACTCCGCCGCCGATCTTGATCAGATACACAGGAATCTTCGCGCGCAGCGCCTCGTTTAAAACGTCGTCCACCGTCTTGCCGTTCTCGAGCACGTCGGCGTCGGCGCCGTCGGTGAAGATCACCATCAGGCTGCCCGCCGCATCGAGGTAGTCGAAGGCCTGGAACAGCCCCACGCTTTGCTCAACGGCTCGCGCGACCACGGTGCCCTGATCGGGGAACGCCATGAACTCGTTCCAGTCGCCGATGAGCGACGTGCTCAACAGAATGTTCTCGTAGTCGGAAGTGAACGGCGTGATCACATAGGCATCGTCGCCAAATTCGATGAGCGACATCAGGTCGCGATACTTGCCCCTCATCCGCAACTCGATGAAGAACTTCGCCGCGCCAACGGTCGTGAAGAACGCGGCGTTGTTGGGCGCGCCCTTCGCCAATC
>JBOGIV010000050.1:0-5037 GCA_050747925.1 Vicinamibacterales bacterium | reverse complement strand
GTTCTGGACGACGCACTCGATACTGAAGGTGCCCACGAGCGCCAGTTTAGCATCGGCAACTGGAGCGTCCGAGGCCGGGAACAGACGAGCTTGAGGTCGAAACGATGAACGCGATTCTCGATCCCTCGCACGCGTGTGCGCTTCATTGACATGGCCATGTGGCCATGGCTACTGTCAACTCATGAAGACGATCGCGGCCGGGAAGTTCAAGGATCAGTGCCTCAAGACGCTCGATGAGGTGGCCCGCACGCGGACGGCGGTCGTCATCACCAAGCGCGGTCGCCCGGTGGCCAAGCTCGTGCCGTGCCCGTCCGCGGCTGGAAAGCGGAGCCCGGTGGGCAGCGTGTTGAAGGAGACTGGCGATCCGTTCGGTACGGGCGAATCCTGGAATGCCGACGCTCCCTGACACACATGCCAGTGGCAATCGCGCGCGATCGCGACGCCGTGACGGTCACCAAGGATCATCGAATTCGCGCCTACGGCCACGTGCGAGCGGTCTGGAAGCGCCCAGCTTCCCGCGCTGACCCTCGGAACACCGCTCGAGATCAGTCTGGCCTGGCCGCCCTTTGAACAAGAGGCCATCGCTCGCGCGACGGATGTGGACTTCGGGGTGTGCCGATACGCGTGGCGACGGTCGAGGATACACGCTCCTAGCGATGCACTCACCCCGAGGGGCGACTTGGGGCTGTCACGCGGACGGGCTTTTCGTGTTTCCGCTGCCGAGCCCGCATCGGCCGGCCGCGCGCTGACACTCACCGCCTAATCGACGTCGCCCGGCACGAGACGAAATGGCTTGCGGCCTTTGAGCCGGTAGACCGAGAAATCCGTTCGATCGGTCGTGAACACGAGCGTGCAATCAAGCTCTTCGGCCAGCGCGACGAGCGTGGCATCTGCAAAGTCCATCGGCAGATCGGCGTACTTGTCCAGCAGCTTCCGAACGCGCTGCAACGACGTCACGGTCGAAGGCGAGCAAAGCACCCCCGGAGAGGAAGAAATCGACGCAGGCGGCGCGTCCGCCTCGGACGCCGGCCAGGAGGTGAGTCGCTTCGGTCAGCACCGCCTCGGTCGACACCACCGGGCCCGTCCAGTCGGTAAAGGCGCGACGGCATTTCAGATGGTGCGTCTGGCTGCGATCGAGGAGCGAGACCAGGGCGCCGGTATCAAGCAGCAGTTCACCGGGCATGCTTCAACGCGGCGAGCACGTACTCACGATGTCGCTCCGCCAGGTCTGGCACTCCGGACGCCAGGGAGCCGATGAGGCGCTCGACGCGGTCGGCTGGTTTGTCGTTGGTTGGCGGCGCGCCCTGCAGGAACGCTTCGAGCGCCATGCGGACGACGTCGGACGGCCGACGGCCGAGGCGGCGGGAGGTTCGCCGAAGCGTCCGACCCAGCGAGATGGGCAGCCGGACCGTGATCTGATCGTCCATGAAACGCCTCCGATCGTGCACTGCAATTGTAGTGCAGTGCATCACAGGAGGCTCGGTCCGGGCGTTCTCCGAAACGTGTCGTTCGGCGGCCTCAAAGAATCGGATACCGGCCGGTTGTGACATCCTTCGTCGGCCATGAACAGGTGGCACACCGCGAAGCCCACGCATTAGGATGGCGTCGTCGTCATGCCCGTTCCTCGCGGCACACAGCTCGGTCCGGATGAAATCGACGGCACTCACCGGGCAGCCCCTCGACTCGCCCTGAGGTGCGGCGGTGACGATTGGTCCCGGCATGCGCCTCAGCCCGTACGAGATCGTCGATGATGAGGGGTTCACCGGCTCGCCCGCAGTAGGAAGTAGGAAGTAAGAAGAAAGAAGACAGAAGAAAGAGACGAAGCGATGAGGATTCCCATGCGCAGCGATGTCAGAACTGCTCTCCGCCATTCGCTCGTCGCGCTTGGCGTCCTGGTGGTGTTCAGCACTGGCGCCGACGTCCAGACCACGCGCTCGCCGTTCGACTCGCTGCATTTCCGGGACATCGGCCCAGCGGCCATCGGCGGACGTCTTCACGACATCCAGATCGACCCGAAGGATCCCGCCGTGCTGTACGTCGGCGCCGCCACCGGCGGCATCTGGAAATCGACCAACAAAGGCGTGACGTGGAAAGACATCTTCCACCAGCAGCCCGACAACACCTTCGGCGCGCTCGCGATCTTTCAGGGCGACTCGAAGATCATCTGGGCCGGCACCGGCGAGAACAACAACCGGCAGAGCTCGTCGTGGGGCGGCGGCGTCTATCGATCGACCGACGCCGGCGGGACGTGGACGCATCTGGGGCTCCACGACACGCGCGCCATCGGCCGCGTGGTGCTGCATCCGGTCAACCCGGATATCGCCTACATCGCGGCAGTCGGCAATCTCTGGAAAGGCAACCCCGAACGCGGCGTCTTCGAGACAACCGATGCGGGTCGAACGTGGACGAAGGTGCTGTTCGTCGATGAATTCACAGGCGCTACCGATCTCGTGATGGACCCGCGCGACCCTGGCGTGCTGTACGCCGCCACCTATCAGCGGCTGCGAAAGGCCTGGGGATTCAACGGCGGAGGGCCTGGCAGCGCCATCTACAAGACCACGGACGCCGGCGTGACGTGGCGGAAGCTGGAGAACGGCGTGCCGGCTGGCCCCAAAGGGCGCATCGGTCTGGCCCTGGCGTTGTCGAGGCCGGATGTGCTCGTCGCCACGATCGAGCACCCCACGGCCGGAGGCACGTACCGCAGCGAGGACGCGGGCGCGACGTGGAAGCGGATGAGCGCCGTCAACCCGCGTCCGATGTACTACAGCAAGCCGACGATCGATCCGGCCAACGACAAGCGCGTCTGGCTGCCCGGCGTCTACATGATCAAGAGCGAGGATGGCGGCGCGACGTTCACCGAAGAGCCGACCTCTCCCGCCTACGACGTCGGCCTCAAGACCGATCACCACATCGTCCGCGTGGACCCGGCGAACTCCAGCCATCTCTACGTCGCCGGCGACGGCGGCCTGCACGAGAGCTTCGACATGGGCAAGACCTACGTCCGCGTCAACAACATCCCGGTCGCGCAGATTTATCGGATGGCCGTGGATCAGCGAGATCCGTACTGGGTCTACATCGGGTTGCAGGACAACCACTCCTTCATGGGACCCAGCGCCACTCGTCATTGGCTCGGCATCCTGAACCAGGACTGGATGCAGATCGGCTTCAGCGACGGCACCGGGAAGGCCGTGGACAAGGCCGACTGGCGCAAGGTCTACTCCTCGTCCAGCGGCGGCAGTCTGTCCCTCGTCGATCCGATGACGGGCGATGCCATCGGCATCACGCCGCGTCCGCCTGCCGGCGAGCCTCCCTACCGCTTCGACTGGGATGCGCCCGTAATGGCGTCACGCCACACGCCCGGCGCCGTCTATCTCGGTGGCAATCGCCTGTTCGCCTCGAAGGACTACGGGTCCTCGTGGACGCGCACGAAAGACCTGACGCGATCGATCGATCGCAACCCGCTCGAGATGATGGGCGTCCCCAACCGCGACATCACGCTGTCGCGGAACGACGGCGACGCGATCAGCGAGATTTCGAACATCGCCGAGTCCCCAATCGATCCGAAGGTTGTGTGGGTGGGAACTGACGATGGGAACGTGCAGGTGACGACCGACGGCGGCACGACATGGACGGAGCTGAGCGGCCACATCACGGGCGTGAGGAACGGGACCTTCGTTGGCAAAATCGTCGCGTCGGAGTCGTCTCGCGGCACGGCATATGTCTCGTTTGATGCGCATCGCGACGGAGACTTCGCGCCCTACGTTTTCCGAACGACCGATTTCGGCAAGACCTGGACGTCGGTCGTCGCGGGACTCCCGACCGACGACGCGTCGATCCGAAGTCTGGCCGAGTTTCCCGGGCGGCCGAACGTGCTGGTCGCCGGAACCGAGCGTGCGGTCTTCGTCACGCATGACGGCGGCGGCCGCTGGACGCGACTGAAGGCCAACCTCCCGACGACTCGCTACGACGACATCGTTATCCATCCGCGAACCAAAGATCTCGTGCTCGCCACTCATGGACGCGGCGTCTGGATTCTGGACGATGCATCACCTATTGCGGAATGGTCGCCAGCCATCTTGTCGAAGCGGGCGCACCTGTTCGACGTGCCGCGGGCAACGCTGATGCTCTACTGGGAAGACGTGTCGAACATGAGTCACTTCTTCTACACGGCCGAGAACCCGGCCGAAGGCGCAACGTTCACGTATCACCTGGCACAACCGGCGCACAAGATGCGGCTCATCGTGGCCGGGCCAACGGGCAAAGTCGTTCGCGAGGTCACCGGCCAATCAACCCCCGGTGTCATCCATCGCGTGAACTGGGACTTGCGCTATCCGATTCCCGCGGGAATGGCGCGCGATGGCGGCGGTGGAGGTGTCGAGGAGGGCGGCGGCGGCGCCTTCGGGCCTGGAACCGAGAAGCCCGGCGTCATCCAGTTGCCGGCGCCATCCCACGACATCGGGCCGCGCGGACCTCACGTGGCGCCCGGTACTTTCAAAGTTGTGCTCGAAGTGGACGGCGTCGCGGCCGAGTCAAAAACCTTCGAGGTTCGCCCCGACTCTGCGTCGTCGGTGACGCTGACACAGCACAAGGCGCGCGAGGCCTTCACGGTCGAGGTGATGGATCTGCTGACGAGAATCGAGACGTTAGCCACCGATCTGCAGAAGCGACGCGGCGCCGCGAGTGGTGAGGATGCCACGCGAATACAGGGACTGGAGCAGCGTCTGGTTGGCGCCGGCGGCCGCGGGGGATTCGGTGGTGGACGCGGCCCGCAGCCTGTGCGTCAGCGGCTCGCGGGGTTGATCACTGCGTTTGTCGGATCCGGCGCGCGCACAGGAAGCGTGTCGGCGCCAACCGCCACCATGATGGCCACACTCTCTGATGCAAGGGCCGACTTGGCGGCAATTGAGAAGGAGTTGAAGAGAGTACTTGGTGATCTGCTCGGTGCTGCCGCACTTCCAGATCAAAATGTACGGCTGGGTCAAAGTTCGCGATCGGGATTAGTCAGCTTCGCCACCGTACTGTCGTTGAGAGGCGGGT
>JBOGIV010000049.1:0-17956 GCA_050747925.1 Vicinamibacterales bacterium | reverse complement strand
GCCCAAAACGCTCGTCGTCATCTTCAAACGCGGCGGCGCCGACGGCCTGAACATCGTCGTGCCGTTCGCCGAAAAGGCGTACTACCAGCACCGCCCGACCATTGCCATTCCTGCACCGGGCGCGGGTCCGGATGCGGCGCTCGATCTCGACGGATTCTTCGGGCTGCATCCGGCGCTTCGCCCGCTCGTGCCCCTCTACAAGAGCCGGCAACTGGCGATTCTGAACGCCGTCGGCTCGCCGGACACGGGCAACCGCTCGCACTTCGAGGCGCAGGACTTCATGGAATCGGCGGCGCCAGGCAATAAGACCGTGTCGACCGGCTGGTTGAACCGTTATCTCCAGGCGACGCCCGCTCCCGATGCGACGCCGCTTCGTGCCGCAGCGCTCGGCGAGATGCTTCCCAAGGCGTTGCGCGGGCCGGCGCCCGCGGTGACGCTGGGGAAGCTCGATGAATTCGACTTGTCGGGCGGCGGGTCGATGTACCAGTCGCTCTACGATCGCGACGCGAACGCGCTCATCACTGGCGCCGCGCGTCAGATGTTCGACGCGATCGACCTGTTGAAAAAAGTGGATCCGGCGAAGTATCAGCCGGCCGATGGCGTCAACTACGGCCCGAACAACGATACGTTCGGCCAGGCCATGAAACAGATTGCGCAATTGATCAAGGCGAAGGTCGGACTGCAGGTGGCGTTCGTCGATATTCGCGCCAACTGGGACACGCATCAAAGTCAGAGCAATCGCCTGCCGCCGTTGCTGCAGTCGTTCGGCCGGGGCCTCGCTGCGTTCCACCGCGATCTCGGGGATCGTATGGAAGACGTGCTGGTGCTCACGATGTCCGAGTTCGGCCGCACCGCACGTGAGAACGGGAACGCCGGCACCGATCACGGTCACGCCAATGTGATGTTCGCGATGGGCGGCGCGATCGAAGGCGGCAAGGTCTACGGGAAATGGCCCGGCCTCGAGCCGGAACAGCTCAATGAAGATCGCGATCTCGCGCTGACCACCGACTTCCGCGATGTGTTCGCGGAGGTCCTGGTGCGGCACCTGCAATGCGCCAAGCCGGATGCCGTCTTCCCTCGGTATGCCATCGATTCGAGTCGTTTCGCTGGAGTGATCAAGGCTGTGTAGAAGGAGAGCCCATGAGACGAATCCTGCGGGTCGTCCTGATGGCGTGCGTCTGCCCGGTCCTGCTTCAGGGCCAGGGCGTGCAGGAAGGCACCTGGTCGGGGACGCGGGTCCGTGTCCCCGGAAGACAGGGTGGTAATCAGCAACCGCAGAGAGTTTCCATCGAAATCAAGAAAGCTCCGGATCCGCACTCGGCGTGGCGGCCCGAAAAGCGCGACGTGTGGAACAGCACGTTCATCACCCCGCAGGGGCGTGCGCAATTGAGCGACCTTCTTGTCGGGAACGAGTCGTTGTCGTTCTCGTACCGCCAGGAAGTCCAGGTGACGTGCCGTCTCGACCGACAGCCGGACGGCGCGTACCAGGGCATGTGCGTGGGCGCCGGAGACGGGAGTGGCTACCGCGTAACCTTGAATCCGCCCAAAGGCTCGAACTAGCCACGAACTCACCACGCGCCGGGTCCGATGCGCGAGCTTCTCGCCTACTCAACGGTTGTCCTGACTCTTGGTGTCGCCATCGGCCGGCCGCACGTCGGGACGCGGTGGCGGATCGGTCCCGCGACCGCGGCGCTGGCAGGCGTCAGCGTCCTCCTCACGTTCGGCATCGTTGGCCCGGAGGACATCGACGCGGCAGCTCGCACGCTGTGGCGTCCGTTCATCACCATTGTCGCGGTGATGCTGATGACCGGTGCCGCCGGGCACCTCGGTGTGCTCGATCGCGCGGCCGCCATGATCTTCCAGCGCGCCGGCCTCTCGATTCGCGGGCTGTTTTTGTCGGTCTTCGTGCTGAGCGCCGCCACGGCGTCGCTGCTCAACAACGACGCGGCGGTGCTGCTCCTGACGCCACTGGTCCTCGCATTGATCCGGAAGCGATACCCAGGCGAGAGACAGCTGCTGGCGCCCTTTGCTTTCGTGGTGTTCATGGCGGCAGGCGTTGCGCCGTTCGTCGTATCGAATCCCATGAACATGATCGTCGCAGCGTCCGCAGGGCTCAACTTCAATCGGTACGCGCAGTGGATGGCGCCGATTTCGCTGGCTGGCTGGATTATCGCGTTCGTCATTCTGCGACGTGTCTTTTCCGATGCGCTCGCAGCCGATCCACAGCCCACGATGTTGTCGCCGACCGCGGTTGGACTCAGTCGCGCCCAGCGTCACATGCTGGCGCTGCTCCTGGCGGTCCTGGGGAGCTATCCTCTGGTCGCGTCACTCGATCGCTCGGCGATCTGGATGGTGTCGGCGAGCGGCGCGGCGCTGGCCGTCGTTCTGGCGTGGCGAGAAGGTCGCATCAAGCCGCGGGAGCTGCTCGTCAGAGGCGTCGCGTGGGACATCCTCATTTTCCTGCTGGCTGTCTTTGTCCTGGCGATTGGCCTGCGCAACGTCGGACTGGTGAGCTACCTTGCTGGCGTGTACGAGGATGCCGGCATTGCGATTGTGGGAACGGTCGCGGCGATCGGATCGGCGCTCCTCAACAATCATCCAATGGCGATCATGAACCTGCTCGCGCTCGAGTCGACACCGGGCGCCGGCGAGCGAGAGATCCTGGCCGCGCTCATCGGCGGCGATTTGGGTCCGCGCCTCCTGCCAATCGGGTCGCTGGCCGGGCTGTTGTGGCTGGAATCGTGCCGCCGGCTGGGGGTTGAGATCTCGCTGCGGCAGTTCGTGCAGGTGGGATTTGCCGTGACGATCCCGACGCTGGCGGCGTCGCTGCTGATTCTGTCGTTCCGCTAGCCAGCCGCGTGCCCGGAAGCAGAAGGCTCGGTGACTGCTTCCACACTGCATCCTGCAGGGACGTCGCCGATGTGATGCGTCCGTGATAGCGAATGGCGAAGAGCTTCAGCTGCGGCAGCTCGTTCTGTGTCGAGTTCACCCAGATCGTTTCCACGTACATCAGATCGCCCTTTACGGGCAGCACCACCATGTGGCCGCGGATTACTTCCGACGCGTGGCGAATCCACATCGTCACCTGCTGGTGCACCGGCCGATCGTTGTCGATGTAGGACTCGATCTGCTCCGGCCCGGGGACGAACTCGCCCTGCGGAATCTGCAGGCTCACCACCTTGCCGTAGTTCTCCGGATCCTGGAAGACGACGATCAGCGACCGCAGGTTGCGTTGACCTTCGGGCGTGAACGGCCAGGTCATCACATATTCCATCCTGCCCGGAGTGCCGATCCCGACCTCTGGCGGAAGATCGGCCGGATCGATCAGCATCGGATGTCCTTCGTACGAGAAGGTCGACTGGTCGGTGCTCCCGAATCCCTTGAGCCCGCGGCCAACCGATCCCAGCACTTCGTCCGCGTCGTCCCAGAGGTCCTCGACGTTGTAGAACTGGATCGCGTCCTTCTGGTGATAGCGCTTGTAGATGTCGTCGAACTGAATGTGAAACCACTGCAAGGGATACGTCAGCTGCGCCTTCGTGTCAGCCGGCATTTCGGATGCCGTTCTGAACAGATCCGGATAGATCCTCGCCCATGTGCTCACGATCGGATCGTCGTTCATCCGGTAGAACCTAATCTCGCCGGAATACGCGTCCATGACGACCTTGACCGAATCCTCGGCGTAGTTGACGGTGCGGTCGGGAAACGGATACACCGCGCGCTCGTCCGCCTTGTCTCCAAGGATTTCGCGAAACGCATACGGATACTGGTCGGTCGTCGTCAATGCGTTCACCATCCAGTGGACTCGCTTGCCGGCAATGAACGCGTAATTGTTGGACTCGAGAAAGAGGAAGGGCGCGATCGACTGCGCACGCAGCATGGGCGCTCGCCGGATGTGTACACGCGTCTGGCTCTGATCGATGTACCGTGAGAAGAGAAATGCCGTCAGATCTTTCGTGTGGAACGCGAACATGACGCGTTTCCACACCGAGTCGACGCGGATGCCAGAGGGCAAGTCGGCCGGCATCGAAAAATCCAGGCGATCCTGATCCGTGACGCGGTCGAACTCCTTCAACCCTCGCACATTGGTCAGCACGTAGTCGTCTTTGGCGCCTTCGCCGAAATAGATGCGCGGTTCGTGCTCGAACGACGGATCGGAGACCGCCGGCGGAATGTTGGAGCTGGCGTAGTGAGGATTGCCGAGCTCGTCGACTTCGTTCACCGGACTCATCACGAGGCCGTAGCCGTGCGTGAACATGAGGGCCGCGCTGCCCCAATACCGCAGCCACTCCTTGGGGCCGAGAAAGGCCAGCGACGGCAACTCGCGAACGGCGCTGACGAACATCTTCTTTTCGCCGTTGACGGTGTAGCGGACGCCGTCCACATTCGTGAACGCGTAGTACGGCCGAAGCGCCTGCTGCTGGTTGAAGATCTGCAGCATCGGCCCGTAGATCATCGTCGAGTCGCTGAGATTGAGCCGCTCGAGATGCTGGACGTCGGGCGGCTGCTCGAGACTTGCCACCCAGGAAGGCAGAACGGGCGCGTTCTGGAGCGTCTTGCTCTCGAGCAGCTCTTCGGGCCGCAGTGCGCCGCTGGGCAGCCTCCACTCGACCGGTTTCACCCGCTCCAACCGATAGCCCTCGAGCGTGGCGTCCATGTGCCGTTCGATGAACGGGAGTTGGACCCACGGTTCATTCGGCCGGACGAAGACGTGATCTCTCACGACCAATCCGGCGAAAAACAGGAAATCCAGCGCCAGGAACCCACCCGCGACCGTGGCGAGCTGCGTGAGACGGATATTCGGCCCCGTGTGCTCCGGAGAAGCGGTGCGATCGGGCTCTCGGAGAATCCAGCCGTACTTCGCGTCCACGCGCTTCATCCATCTGCTGAGCAGGTAACACAGCACGAGCTCGACGACGATGCTGACGTAGATGTAGTTGAGCGTCGAAAGGGGCCCGACCACGTCGAGGTACTGCGCGCCGAGGCGGACGCCCGCGCGCTCGTTGTCCTTGAAGAGCAGCGAGTAGCGCAGCGTGAACAGCAGTCCCGCCACCACCCATCCCTCGGCGTCCCAGACGCGGCGCATCCATGCCGGGCAGAGAAGCGAGGCTCGTGCCCAGATGTCCACGTCGCCCCGCGCGAGGACTCCGTTCGAGCGCATCGCGTCATACCGCGCGATGACCGTGGCCACCGTGCTCAGGATCAAGGCCCACAGCAGACCGTTGAGCGCCAGGCGAATGACCGGCAGGTGGTAGACGTAAAAGCCGACGTCGTGGCCGAAGACGGCGTCGGCGCGGCCGAATGGCACACCATTCAGGGCCAGGAGGAACTCCTGCCAGTGGGCGGCGGCGCGCCAGCCTGCAAAGATCCCGATCCACGCGGCACTGTGGGTGGCGGCGTTCCTGAGAACGCGGCTTTCCGCATAGAGCCGCACCGGCAGCACGATACCCGCGACAACCAGCGCGCCGTAGATGAGGCCCAGTGACAACTGCATCCTCAGGTTCGTGAAAAAGATTGTGTGGAACCCGAGACTGGCGTTGAACCAGTACTGAACGACAAAGTCGGGTATCGCTGCGAGGATCAGGAGTGCATACGCGATCCAGATCCAATTGCGAACCGGTTTCCACAACGTGGCCGGCGGCGGAACAACCGGCTGACAATTCGGGATACTGTCGATGGCTGTGCGTGGCATCACGATCACCGCGATTAGGGTGTTGCCACGGCGTCCGCCTCGCTTCGCGCGGCCGACTGCGCGAAGAACTGGTGCCACACTTCCAGGACGCTCGGACATCTGGCGAGCCACAGTGAGCTTACGAAGAACAGGAAGGTCATGCCGTTGAGGAGCAGGGTGCACAGAAGGGCTGTCGTCGTACCGCTGAGAAATCCCTGATCGAAGATTCTGAACATCATCACCATCACGAACTCAGCGATCCCAAGGCTCGCGAACGTGTACGGAATCACTCGCGCCAGGCCGGCGACGGCGACCGCAATCATGAACGGCACCAACGTCAGGTCCTTCATCAGGATGTAGTCGTCCATCGGCGACGAGAACGCCTGCTTGATGCTCCAGAAGGCGAAGATCTCGAGGCCGAAGGCGACGATCGACAGCGTGAGCACTCCAAGGAAAAAGCCTGGAGTGCGGAGCAATTCCCGGGTGACCTGGATGAGCGCGTCGCCACGGTACGCGACCCAGATGTTCGTGAGGAACTTGAAGCGGCCGCGCGCGTCGCTGCCGCGTCCGAGTGGTCTGGTGAGAGAGACGACGCCGGCAATCAGGATGACGGTCCACAGGAGCGGCTCGACGGCGCCGCCCCAGCCGAGGGAGATGAAGCCCCAGATCAGAAACACGTGAATCGCGAGAATCTCGAAGACGCGACTGTAGAAGACGGCGCCGGCGGCGGGCCGCATCTCAGCGCCATTCTCGGCCAGCGTGCGAATGGCGCCGAATTCGCCGGGACCGAACGGGAAGAACAGATTGAGGCCGCGGCCGTAGAAGAACGCGGCCAGTTGTCCCTTCACCGATGACGGAATGCCAAAATCTCTCGCCAGCAGGCGCAAACGCAGGGCGCGTAGAAACAGGCAAAGCGCCGCGCTCAAAAGAGCCATGTCGAACGGCGCGGAGCCGAACCTCCTGTTCGACACGCCGATTTGATCGAGATCGACAATGAGCCATCCCTCGCCGACGTCGGCAACCTTGACGACGCTCAGATCCGCCAGCTCGTCGAGAATCCGGAAATTCGCGATCATTTCGATCATGCCCTTTCGGAACGCGACCGGATCCCACGGCGATGGCCCATCGGCGTCGGGAACGAGGATCGTCATGATGAAGACGATCAGGAGGACGGCGAAGCCATACCCCCAGGCGACGGAAACGCCCAGTGGGCCTGGCGGGATGACCGTCTTATCGCGCGGCTCGCCGATCATTGCGAATGGACTCCTTCTGGGTCGGTTCGAACCAGGGCAGCTCGTTGTCGTGTTGTTCCTGCTGTTCGCCGCTATCGAGGTACTGGATCGCGCGTTCGACGCTCGTGGACATCACGCAGCGGCCCTTGTAGACGACCGAGAACAGCTTGATCTCGGGCAGGTGGTTCTGAATCGACGAGATCCACAGCGGCTCGATGTAGATCACGTCGCCCTTCACCGGCACGACGATCGTGTGGCCGCGAATCACCTCCGAGGCGTGACGCACCCAGAGCGCAATCTGCTGATTCACCTGCGAATCGGTGTCGATGATGGTGTCGGCTTGTTCGGGGCCTGGAAGAAAGACGCCTTGCGGGACGCGGAAGTCGATCAGGCGGCCGTACGAGCCGGGATCCTGCAGTGCGACGATCAACGACCGCATGTTGCGCTGACCTTCGGGGGTGAACGGCATCAACATCGCGTATTGCAGATCGCCAGGCGTCCCCGCGTTGGCGCCGGCCGGCAGATCTGCCGGATCGATGAGCGCGTGGAAACCTTCGTAGGAGAAGGTCATCTCGTCGCGCGTGCCGTATTCTTCCAGGCCACGCCCCAGAGAACCGATCACTTCATCCGCATCGTCCCAAAGATCCTCGACGTTGTAGAACGACACCGGATTCGTCATGTGATAGCGCTTGTAGATGTCGTCGAACTGGATGTGGAACCACTGCAGCGGGTAATTCAACTGCGCCCGTACCGCTTCCGGCATCGAATCGCCGGGTTCGAACAGGCCGGGATAGCAGTCGTCCCACGCGTTGATGATCGGATCGTCGGCGATCTTGTAGAAGTGCACCTCGCCGGTGAACGCGTCCATCGTGATCTTGACGGAGTCCTCACCGTAATTGACGACACGTTCCGGATACGACTCGACCGCGCGCTCATCGGACTTGTCGCCGAGGACCTCGCGGAAGGCATACGGATACATGTTCGTAGTCGTGAGCGCATTCACGAGCCACTCGATCCGGTTCTCCGCCACGAACGCGAGGTTGTTGCTCTCCACGAACAGGAAGGGAGCCATCCGCGCCACACGGCGCATCGGCGTCCGATACAGATGCACGCGCGTGCGGCTATGGTCGATGAAGGACGAAAACAGAAAGGCAGTGAGATCCTTGGTGTGTAAGGCCAGCATCACGCGCTTCCAGACGCCATCCACCGGGATTCCCGCCGGCACGTCGAGCGGGAACTCGCCGGTCTCGCGGAATTCGGCGGTTGGAAAGTCGAGCTCTTTCAGGTGACGAATGTTGGTGAGGATGTAGTCGTCCTTCATACCTTCGCCGTAGTAGACACGCGGCTCGGCAACGGTGAACTGCGGGTGAGCTGATTTCGGCGGGATGTCGTACACCGAGTAAAGAGGGCGGCCTTCCTCGTCGAGTAGATTCGCCGGCGACATCACCAGACCGAATCCGTGCGTATACATCAATGCGGCGCTGCCCCAATAGCGCAACCACTCCTTCGGTCCCAGGAACGCCAGCGAGGGCAGCTCGCGCACAGCGCTGACGAACATCTGCTGTTCGCCGTTCACGCGGTACCGCACGCCGTCCACGTTGATGATGTCGTAATACGGTCGAAGCGCCTGTTCCTGCTTGAAGATGTCGAGCATCGGACCGTAGACGACGAGCGACTTCGAGAGCTGGACTCGACGCAGGTGCTGGACGTCCGGCGGTTCCTCCATCCTGCTCACCCATGGCGGCAGGATGGGCGCGTTCTTCACCGTCGCGCTCGCGTTGATCTCAGCGGCCGTCAGGCTGCTGTCGGCTGGACGCCAGTCCACCGTCTGGACGTTGTCCAACCGATACGCTTGACGAGTGGCCTCGATGTGGCGCTGGATGTACGGAAGCTGAATGTTCGGTTCGTTCGGGCTGACGAGGATGTGCTGTTTGAGGACGACGGCGACAAAGAAGACAAGATCGATCGCGATGAGCGCCGCGCCGATGCGAATCGGTGTGTGGATGCGCAGCACGGAATCGCGGGGCTGCTTGACCGCCGAAGCCTCGGCGAAGGCGGTAAGCCCCGCGACTTCATGTGCAACCACCAGCGAACCGTAATGTCTGGCAATTCGGTGCAACGCATATCCAACCGACAGCATGACGCCGAGCTCGAAGAATACGGACACGTTGATCAGGTTCAGCGTGGAAACGATGCCGTCGAGATCGAGGTACGCCGCCCCGGTCCGGACGCCGGACTGGTCGTTGTCCTTGAACAACAGGTAGTAACGCGCGATGACGGTCTCGCCGACCAGCGCGGCGCCCATCAGCGTCAGCGCGAAGTTGAGCCCGGGCGTGACCAACATGCCGAGCTTTCCCCACAACGTGACGTCGCGTCGATCGAAGTGGCCGTGCGCGCGCAATTGATCGTAGCGGCCCAGCAGGAACGCGAACGCCATGTCGGCGCCCGCGGCCGCCAGAATGCCCAAGAGCGTCGCGATCGCCGGCAGAACGAACACGTAGAACCCGAGGTCGAGACCAAACACGGGATCGGACTGGCCAAAGGGTTGTCGATGTTGCCAGAGCAGCAGCGTCATCCAGTTCCGCGACACCAACCACCCAGCAAACAAGCCCGACCAGCCGCCCAAATGGATCGCAGCGTCCCGGAGCGTCGGGCTGACCGCATACCGCCGAATCGGCAGGTAGTCACTCAACCCAAACGCGACCAGCGTGATGACGAAGAGCAGGACCTGCGCGTTGAAGTTGGTCCAGAAGATGGCCGTCTTCCCGATGCTCTCGAAGAACCAGTAATCGACGACGATATCCGGGATGGCCGCGGCGAGGAGCATGATGAACGCGGCCCAGATCCAGAACTTGAGCGACCGCCACAGCCGCGACGGGCTGGGGATCGTGGGAAGGACACCGAGATCGATGTGCGCCGCGCCGCCCGCGGCCGTGGTCAATGGTCTGCGCATGAGTGAATCAGTCTCGCAGTGGCGCCAGCGGCAGGACCGTTGAGGTGCCCGCCTTCGCGCTGGTCGCGGTCATCGTGGCGGCGGCGACCCCTCCATTTGCGGTCACGACGAGGGTGCCCTGGAAGTCGTTCGTGTCGACGTTTGGAAACAGTGCGTCGATGGTCCGGATCACGCTGCCGTTGGGCGCGAGCTGGAGCTCGGCCCTTCCACCAGGCACCTCGCCGCCGCGGCTATCGTGCAACACGAGCGTCAGCGTGAGAGGCGAGTCCCCGGCGCTCAACGCCATATGCGAGTCGATTCCGCCCGCGCGACTCCGACGGATCGGCGTGACGAATCTGTCGAAGACGCCGCTGGGCGCGGCGCGAAAGGTTCCCGCGGTCGCGGACGCGACGTGCAACACAGCGCCCACGACGCCATCGGACATGATCACGCGTGCGGATCCCGTCCTGACCGGCCCCGAGGCGGTCGTCGTGAACGCAACGGTCCCCAGCGGGGGAACTTCGTACGAAACCGTTTCGGCAGCGTTCAGCCCGTTCACCGACAGGGCGCGGTTTCGGCCGTCTTGATCGAAGAAAGTCACGGCGCCGCGAGCCCGATCGACAGGAGACGGATTCACCAGCGTGATCGACGAGCGATGATCGCCGCCGGCAGAAAACGTCGCGAACCGAAGGGTCGCGGCCTCAGGCAACGGACTGACCCGAATCACTGGGAAGGTGGTGATGGCGCCGGTGTTGGCTTCGCGCTGAAGACCCGTCGCGGCCATCGGGCCGCCATCCTGCGGACGATCGATGCCGCCTTCGACGGTCAGCACTCCGCGAAAGTCGCCGTCCACCCATGGAAACAGATCGCGGACGAACACGACGCGGTGACCATTGGCGGGAATCTCGATCTCCGCTCCTCCCTGACTCGGTGTGGACACCTCCTCGCCGGTTGGCCGTCGCAGGGTCAACTTGACGTTGGTGGCCGTCGTGCTGGCGAAGATGGCGACGCCCGTGTCCGCGCCGGTCGCGTTCTCTTTCAGAACCGGCACGATGAGGTTGTCCACCAGCGCCGCTTCACCGGCGGTGAGCGGTCCGAGATCCGGCAGCGCGGTCTGCACCAGGCCGCTCAGCGGGCCATCGGCAACGACCAGCGCGGCGCCGCGTCCGGGTTGCGCGGCGCCGGTCGCCTCGAGCGTCACGCGCCCCAGCGGCGGCACGCTGAACGCAGTGTTCTCTCGCGCTGCCGAGAGCGATTGCGCGAGAGGCGCACCGTCGCTGTTGAAGAAGATCGCGCGCGCGGAAACCGCGGCTTGCGATGAAGGGTTGACGAATGCAAATGACGCTGGAACGGTCTCGGTACTGCCGACGTTCGTGAATAGGTGCGCGTGCTGAAGCTGCTCGACCCCGACCAGTCGATACGTGCCGCCGGTCAGCGGATCTGACAACGATCGATCCCCCCCAACCGGACCGGGAGTTGACTCGAGAGGGTCGATCCGGCTGAACCCGATCAGGATGAGCGTATCGTGGCCGGCGCCTCCGTCGATGAACTCGGTTTCACCGCGGCCAATATCGCCCGCCCTGATGACGATCAGGTCGTCCTCGGATCCGGCGCGAACCGAATCGGCGCCGAGGCCGCCGAGCACGAAATCCTCGCCCGGGCCTCCGCTCAACACGTCCTCGCCGTCGCCACCGAGCAAGGTGTCGTGCCCATCGCCGCCATCGAGGCTGTCATCGCCTCGGCTGCCGAGCAAGGTGTCGTTGTCGCCTTCGCCAATCAGGACGTCGTTGCCGGAATCTCCGTTGAGCCTGTCGTCGCCCGCGCCGCCTCTGACGGTGTCGTCGCCTTCTCCGCCATCGAGATTGTCTCTGCCGTCCTCACCGCTGAGCGCGTCGCCGCCATCGCCGCCCTCGATGACATCGTCACCTGGTCCACCGGAGACTCTGTCATCGCCGTCGCGGCCGTAGACACGATCGGCGCCGGCGCCGCCGGTCAGGACGTCAGCGCCATCGCCTCCCGCAAGCACGTCGTCACCGGCACCACCGTTGAGCATGTCGTCGGCATCGCCGCCGTCCATGTCGTCGTTGCCGGCTCCACCGTCAATCGTGTCGTCGTCGTCGCCGCCATCCAGCCAGTCGTTGTCGTCGCCGCCGGCAAGACTGTCACGGCCGGGTCCGCCGTCGAGCACATCCCGTCCTGCTGCGCCAACCAGAGTGTCGTCGCCATTGCCGCCGTCCAGCGTGTCGTGGCCCGCCGCTCCGCGAAGGACATCGTGGCCGTCGTACCCGAACAGCCAGTCGTCACCCTCGCCGCCGTCCAGCACATCGTCGGCTTTCGTGCCCTCGATCACGTGCTCGCGCTCTCGCGCGGGCACGGTACGAGCTCCGCCACGCCCGGCTTGGGGAGCAGGGTCTCGAGCAACGTGCCCCGGCGTGGGGCCGCTCTCTGTCGCGGGTGTCGCTAAGGCGGCAAGCAGTCCGAATAGCAGAGCGACGGCTGAGCCCCAACCACGGACATGAGTTGCCGAAGGCCGCGTCGCCATAGGTGTCACCACACAGCGTTGGCTGATGTAGCGGCGACATTACATCGCGAAAGGCTGTTGGCTGGGCTGCAGATCCTGTGTGAGTTCTGCCAAGAAACCTTGACACTCTGCTGCAAACGGAGTGGCAGCGAGTCGGGGGACGTCCCGCAGAGGAAGTTCAGGCTCGGCGCTTTACGCTACGAACACGCCGAGCGGATCGAAGCGGCCCTTCAAGATGGACGTGGCGTCATCGTAGCCAAGCCACTCCGCAATCATCGTGGCGTAGACGCGACGAAAATCAGTCGTCATCTTCAAGTTGCCATCGTCCAGATCGGTCAGGCTGGGATGGGTACTGTAGAAGCCGCCCTTCACTCTCCTGCCGACGATGAACATCGGCGTGGCGGTGCCGTGGTCGGTGCCGAGGCTGCCGTTCTCTTCGACGCGGCGCCCGAACTCCGTGAAGATCATCACCGCGACGTCGTTGTCTCGACCGATTCGTTTCATGTCGTCGATGAAGCCGCGGACGGCATCGGCCGTATACATGAGCAGGCGACTGTGCAAATCAGCCTGCTGCACATGGGTGTCGAACGAGTTGCCTGAGTAGCTGACGTAGTAGATCCGCGTCGGCATCCCGGACGCGACCAGCGAGGCCACGCGCTGCAGATTGCCCGCCAGACCTCCGCCGATGCCGTAGTCCACCGGCGTGCGGTACCCGGCCGTGGCCTGGCGCACGAAATCGGAGCTCTCGGTCGCGTTTTGAGCCGTGGACGCGAGGAACTCGAGTGTCGCGTTGCTGGTCGTCCGCGCCCGGCTCAAGTCCACCAGCGCACGCTTCTCGTCGTCGGCGCCTTCGCGGCGGAACCGCGTTGGGTCATCGAACACCAGGGGCGAGTGCGCGCCGCTTCGGACGGCGAGCGATTGCGTGTTACCGACATTCACGATGACGTTCCGTGTCTTCGTGTCGTACGCAGAGTCGGCCAACCGGCCCAGCCAGCCTCGCGACTCGCCGCCGTTGGGCACTCCCGTGTGCCAGAAGCCCATCGACGAGAAGTGGGACAAGCTCGGATGGTCGTAGCCGCACCCATGGACGATGCCGAGCAGACCATCTTTGTAGAGACGTTCGAACCCCACCATCGCCGGATGAAAGCCGAAGCCATCCGAGAACTTGATGAGGTCCCGTTCGCGGATGCCGAGATTGGGCCGTGCGCGGTAGTACGCCGGGTCGGCATAGGGCACGACCGTGTTCAAACCGTCATTGCCACCGCTGAGCTCGATCACGACAAGAATGCGCTCCGGATGTTTTTCGACGCTGGTACCGCGAAGCGCTTCGGCGGCGAGTGCCGCCGATGTTCGGCTCAGGACGAGCGGCAGGCCGGCGCCGATGCCGATGCCGTACAGGCCTCGCATGAGAAAGTCGCGGCGCGAGCACGAACAGCGGGCGTGCATAGTGGCTCCTTAGAGAGCAGTTCGCTTGAGTGCGGAATGCCACAGAGAGATCAATGAGTTCAAGGAGAAAATTCTGCTCCCCGATCTCCTTGAACTCCCTGTCGATGGTGCGTGCCTCATGCCGAACCCAAGTGGAATCTCAGGATAGAAGACAGCTCGCATCAAAACCTCATCCCAGCTGGTACTCGGGCAGACTCAAGACGAGGTACAGCAGCTCGCGGAGCGACTTTTCGAGTTCCGTGCCACGTTGAATCTTCGGCGTTCCGAGTTTCCCATTCAGGAACGCGATCAGGACGGCGCGGTCCTTCTCCGCGAGAGGCACCGACAGGAAGCGGCGGACGAAGCAGTCGACCACCTTGTCCGCAGTGTCTGCGCCTGCGGCCGTTGTCATCGCGGTCAGATCGATCGACGCCGGACGTCGCGGGATCGTCTTCGTCCGCTCGAAGGCCATCAGGTACCCCTTGTAGCCGCCGTAGCGAGTGTTGTAGTCCTCGTCTCGGTCCACCATCATGTTCGACTCGGCGGTCATTGCCGGGGTCGCGTCGCTTTCGCGGGTGGCCTCGGTGATATCCATGCCGCGCGCGAGCCGCTCACCAACGGCACGGTCCGTGGCCGACAAGGCGCGATCGGGCGGCCGGAAGGTTTTCACATCGGGAAATAGCACGTCACGAAACAGGTTGCCTCGCTGCAGGAGTGTGGAGGGTGTGATCCACGTGCGTCCGCCGGCCCATCCGGCGACGTTCGGGGGATCGAATAGCGACTGACCGAGACTGGCCGTCATGCGTCCGAAGTCGGGAATGGTCGGCACTTCGGTGAGCCCGAGCTTCTTGTACGTGGACACGACGAGGTGCGTCGGGCTCTTGATCTGCGTGGCGTGCGACGCCGGGCTGTAGAAATCCTTCGAGAGAAAGATTCGCGACAGCAGTGGCCTCATCTGATAACCGCTGTCACGGAACGTGCGGCCCAGGCTCTCCCTGACCGAATTCGAGATCTCTTCACGGACGAAGTACTTGTAGACCTTTCCGCCGACGAACTCCGCCGTGACTGGCTGCTGCAGGATGATGTCGATGATGTCTTCGCCGTCGAAGGTTCCGGTGCGTCCGAGGAACGTCTTCGTGCCGAAATCGTGCTGATCGCTGTCGAACTTGAACGCCAGCACGTCGTTGGTCCAACCAGTGAACGCTCGAGCCGCCTCGCGGATGTCCTTCTCCGAGTAGTTGCCGACGCCCATGGTGAACAGCTCGAGCAGTTCGCGCCCGAAATTCTCATTCGGGTGCGACTTCACGTTCTCGCCGTTGTCCAGGTACATGAGCATCGCCGGATCTTTCAGGATGCCGACCAGCAGGCCGCGCAGATCGCCGGCAGCGTGGGCGCGGAACATCAGGTTCTGCTGCAGCATCATCCGGTAGTCGCGCGTCTTGTTCTGACCGGTCGCGAAGTGACCGTGCCAGAGGAGCGTGAGCTTCTCCTCGAGCGGGCGCGGTGTCGCCAGCATGCGATTGGCCCACCACAGGCCGAGACGCTGCGTTTCGATGCCGTTGGCGGCCAGGCTATAGAAGAACTTGTCCACGACTGGTTGCAGCCGGCGCTGCGATCCTGGTGGCCGAACCTTCTCGCCCAGCCCCTCGCCGCGTTGTCGCGCGAGACGCACGGCTTCGGCCCGGCTGGGCGGGAACGGATCCATGCCGGGATCCCAAATCCCGGATTCATCGAACGGTTTCAGTGCGCTTGGGATCGACGCAAACTCCACGAGCGATGCCACGGCCTGGATGGGTGTCATCGCCGCGAGCCGAGAGATGTCGTCGGGCGTCCCACCGAAGCCAGCACGCTCCAGTAGATGTCTCGCGCGATCGGCGTTCCAATCCGATGCCGCCAGGGGAGACAAGTCGTTCACCCACGCCGCCGGTGTCGCCGCATCCGGCGCATCTGTGAGGACCGTGCGCGTGGACATTTCCAAAAAGAGCCCAGCGACGCAGCAGGCCGCGAACGTGGCCAGCAGGTGAGTGGGGACGACGCGCGACTGAGAGCGTCCTGCAGGCATGGGCTCCTCGGAACGTCTGTGCCCCGCGGATTATACGCTCGCGGCGATGGACTCATTGGGGTGGGTCAACTCCGCCGGGGCCGGGCGGCGATGGTCGCGGGTCGAGGTATATGATGCGTGGACGCGGCGAAGCACCGTGACGAAGACAGAGGCAGGAAGACAGAAGCAAGAAAAGGCAACGCGAATCTGCGTCGTGCTGGTGGCGGTTGCGCTGTCAGGAGTCGCACTCGGCGGCCAGGCCATGCGCGCCGTGCCGCGCATCACGATCGACGAGCTGAAGACGCTCATGGCCCAACGATCGGTCGTCGTCCTGGATGTGCGCACGCCTGCTGAGTTCGCGCAAGGGCGCATTCCTGGCGCGATCAACATCAACTTCACCGACGTCATGGGTGCGGCGGACCGCTTCGTGAACGAGAAGCGGACCATCGTGGCGTATTGCGCGTGCGCGAACGAGATGACGGCCGCAAGAGTCGCCGTCGATTTGGCCGCTCGCGGCGTGCCAGGTGTCAAAGCACTCAGAGGCGGGTGGAACGAGTGGCTCGAGCGCGGCGAGGCCGTAGAGAAGTAGTCACCTCGAAGAGCTCTGACTAGGGAGCAAGGCTCGGTCATATCCACCGCTTGTCGCTGTCGATCCATGCCGTTGAAGCGCATCCGGCGGCGAGGATGGCCGGCCTCGGGCTCACGCTCGCCGAACCGATAGCAGGGCGTCGAAGCCGGCCTCGACGAAGTGCCGGTCTGTTGTCAACGCCTGGCGCAGCTGAAGTTCGCGCATCACTACGAAGCTTGAGCAGTCGGCGAACGAGTACGTGTGGTCGGCATGCTTGCGGAAGAATGCCTTGGTCGCCTCGAAACGGCCGACATCGATCCACTCGACACGGACCCCGACGCTCCGTTCGATCAGATCGAGCGCTCGAAGCGCGACGGCGACACTGCCGCGAGCCTTGGCGAGCGTAACCGTCTCACTAACGATGTAGTCGGTGACGATGAGCTTCCGACCCGATCGGGCGACCGCCTCGGCTGCGGAGCGGGCCGCCGCGTGCTGGGCGTCCCGTTTGTCAATCAGCCCATAGAGCCCGGATGTGTCAATGAAGACGTCACGACCGGCCATACAGGACGCGATCGATCTCGGCGTTGGTGAGCGCGCCTCCCGGACCGTTCACGGCAAAGGTGTCCAGGTTCAGGAGCGGGTCGTCTGCTGGAAGGGCAGCGCGCTTCGAAGCCGGCGTGGGGCCGAGCTGGGCGACGGGTTTGCCGGCCCGCGCAATCGTGATGCGCTCGCCCCGCTCAGCGCGTGCGACGAGCTGTGACAGCCGGGTCTTGGCCTCGTGGATGTTGACGACGACGCTCTCCATGAATGCATGTTAGCTAAGTCAGTCGGACCAGGCAAGCGTTGGATCGCTCGAGCCCTCCCTCGATGCCGTCTCAGGATCCGCGCGTCGCGGTGAACGCGCCCCGCCGGCGACCCTCTTCTCAGTCTCGATCGCCGGATCACGGCGCTGGACGTCATGCGTGGCTTTGCGCTGCCCGGCATCCTCGTGATGAGCATCCGGTCGTTCTCGATGCCCGATGCGACGTACTTGAACCCGTACCGTCGTGGCAAAATCGCTCGGCATGCCAGCCTCATTCCAGGACATCTCGCAACGGCTGGTCGAGATCGGCCGCCGCTTCGACGCCCGCGGGTGGGTACTCGGCACCAGCGGGAATTTCAGCGTCGTTCTCGATCGCAACCCGCTTCGCCTGGCCATCACGTCGAGTGGAACCGCCAAGGGCGATCTCACCCCCGACGAGATCCTGGAGATCGACGCTCGCGCGGAAGTCGTCGCTCGTCCGGGGCGGCAGCTCCAATCGCGCAAGCCATCAGCAGAAGCGCAACTTCACGTCGAGATCGTCCGCTCTCGCGGCGCGGCCGCCGTGCTGCACACCCACTCGATGTGGAGCACGTTGCTGTCCGACAAGCACCACGCCATGCAGGGTCTCGCCATCGAGGGCTACGAGATGCTGAAGGGCCTCGAGGGTGTGAAAACCCACCAGCATCGCGAATGGCTGCCGATCCTCGAGAACGACCAGGACATGACGCGGCTGGGCGCCGCCATTCGACAGATGCTGAGTCGCCATC
>JBOGIV010000048.1:0-14200 GCA_050747925.1 Vicinamibacterales bacterium | reverse complement strand
CTCTCGAGTAGCCATGGTCAGGGCATCGCGAGCGGTGAGCGCCCCTGGCGCGTGCTGTACCGACTGCAGGACCGCCGCCAGCCGCATCTCCTCGAACATATCGAGGTGGTTGTTACAAGCCGCGCCGTCGGCGCCGAGCGAGACCGAGATCCCCCGCGCTCGAAGCTCGACGACGGGGGCGAGACCCGAGCCCAGCTTGAGGTTCGATCCTGGGCAATGACTCACCTTCACGTCGTGCTCCGCGAGCAACTGCTGTTCGTGTTCATCGACCCAGACGCAGTGAGCCAGACAGAGCCGTGGCGATGCCAGTCCTGTATCCGTGAGGTAAGCCACGTTGTCGCGGCCGGTGCGGCTCCGAATCAACGCGACCTCGTCGCGGTTCTCCGAAGCGTGCGTGTGCACGAGAAGGCCGTGCTGGCTCGACAGCGACCCGACGGCCTCGAGCAACTGGCGGGAGCACGACACCGCGAAGCGTGGCGCGAGGGCGGCGCGAAGCCGTCCGCCGGCTCGGCCGTTCCACCGTTTGGCGATCGCCAGACTCTCATCGATCGACTGCGCGGTTTGCTCGAGGAGCCGCGACGGCACTGCTGAGTCGGCGTCCATCATGCACTTGCCGACGACGGCGCGAAGGCCCATCGGCTCGAGCGCTTCGAACACCGCATCGGTGTCGTGCACGGTCTCCATCGTCAGGACCGTCGTGGTCCCGCCGAGCAGCAACTCCGATGCTGCTTGCTGCGCCGACGCCGCAAGCGACTCGGCCGTGTGCGCCGCTTCCATCGGCCACACTCGAGTCTTCAACCAGTCGAGCAGCGCGAGATCGTCCGCGTAGCCACGAAAAATCGTCTGGCACAAATGAATGTGTGTCTGGATCAGCCCCGGCAGCACATAACCGCCGTGCGCGTGAATGGTTCGATCCGCGCGCGTCCCAGCCGGCAAGGTGCCGAGCGACACAATGCGGCCATCGCGAATCAACACATCGCCCTCGACAATGTCGAAGGCGTCGTTCATGGTCAGAATCGTTGCGCCACGGACCAGAAGCGATCGCGGCGTTGATGCGAGCGGCACCTACGAGCCTGTCTGTGCAATCGGCGTTATCTGTGGCCCTGCGGTACCTTGATCGGCGGCATCCACTGCAGCGACGCGGTTCGAAGCGCGTTGGCTTTACCGCGACGCACAGCGATGAGCTCCGCCGTAATGCTGACCGCGATCTCCTGAGGCGTGACGGCGCCCAGATCCAAACCGATTGGCGCGTGGATGCGAGCCAACTGCTCCGGCGTCACCGTGCCTTCAGCCATCAGCGCATCGTAAAGACGCGCGACCTTGGCACGGCTGCCGATCAATCCGATGTACCGCAAAGTGCGCGGGGCCAGGCCCCTCAATACGTCGAGGTCGTTTCGATGACCTCGGGTCACAATGACCGCATACGCTGTCGCTGGCAGGGTCGTTCGCGCGAGCCATTCTGGGATCTCATCGACAACGATGGACGACGCCTCGGGGAACCGTTCGGCATTCGCGAACGCGGCACGATCGTCAACGACGTGGATCGTGAATCCGGCTTCTTTGGCCGCCCGCCCGAGATAGAAGCCGACGTGGCCGGCGCCAAAGATGTAGACCTCGGGTGAGGCTTCGATTGGCTCGATGAACACCTCCATCTGCCCGCCGCACACGAGGCCGGTTTCCTCGGCAAAGTCGTCGTTGAGGTCGTAGCGAACCGTGCAGGCCTTCCGCGTCGCCAGGACCTGGCGAGCCTTCCCGATGGCGTCGTTCTCGTAGCAGCCGCCACCGACCGTGCCGACGATGCGGCCGTCGGCAAAGACGAGCATTTTCGCGCCGACGCGCTGCGGCGTGGAGCCATTGGACGACACGATAGTGACGAGCGCCGCCTCTTCGCCGCGTGACAGGGCTTCCCCTAGCGCGGCAAAGACTTCGTGGTTCATAGCGTCGATTCTACAAGGGGACTGTCCCCTTTTCGGTTGCGATCTGCGGAAAGGGGACTGTCCCCGTTTTTTGCGGCCGAAGTGTTTTCGCCCGAAGCCGCCCCGAAAAAGGGGACAGTCCCCTTTCAGTGCAGGTCGCACTCCTCGTACGGCTCGGTTCCCGCGACGAAGGCCACCCAGCTGACGCGCGGGCAGCTCGAGTGAGCCAGCATGCCGGTGTCGCGATCGATCTGCGCGAACCTCAGGCCTTCTGGCACATGGAACGAGAAGTTGGGATGACCCGCCAGGGCTTTCATCATGAACGACGCCCAGATCGGCAACGCTGCCTGTGAGCCGCTCAAGCCGAGCGGCTGGTTGTCGTCGAGACCCACCCACACGACCGTGAGCAGCTCCGGCGTAAAGCCGACGAACCACGCGTCGCGAAGGTCGTTGGTCGTTCCGGTCTTGCCGGCGGCATCGAGGGTGAAGCCCGCCGCGCGCGCGCCGTACCCGGTCCCTTCGTTGAGCACGCCGCGCATCATGTCGGTCACAAGGTAGGCGGATGTCGCCCGCGCCACCCTGGGTCCGCTTTCCATGATCGGATTCACGACGTCATTCCCAATTACTACTCGAGAGATCGCTGTGAGCGGTTGAATCGTGCCGCCGTTGGTGAACAGCGTAAACGCTTGCGCCATTTCAAGGGGAGTGAGCTCAAACACGCCAAGCGCGATCGACGGATACCCTCGCAACTCGGTCTCGCCGACCTTCGTCCGTTTCCAGAGCGCGGCGACGCGACCGAACCCGGCCTGCTCCGCGACCTTGATGGCCGCGATGTTGCGCGACATCGTAAAGGCGTGGCGGACGGTCGTGTCGCCTTCATACTCCTCATCGAAGTTGTGAGGCGACCACTCTTCGTTGTTCACCGTCCACGTCGTGGGCTCGTCGCGCACGATGGACGCGGGCGTCAGATCGATCGCGTACTCAGCCGCCCGCTCGAACGCAGTCAAGTACACAAAGGGCTTGAACGTCGAGCCTGGCTGGCGGCGCGCATTGATGGCCCGATTGAACTGGGACTGGTTGTAGGAACGGCCGCCGATCATCGCCACGATCTCGCCCGTGCGTGGTTCAACCGCCACCAGCGCCGCCTGCGCCACTCGCGGCGGCCCTCGACGGCGCTTGGCAAGGATCCCGTCGATCTTGAGAAGACCGTCGCGGACCGCGTCTTGCGCGTAGCGTTGCAGGCTCAGATCCAGGCTGGTGTGGATGTCGAGCGCGCCTGCCTTGGCCGCGACACCAGGCGCGACCGCCTCCAGCGCCTGTGGCAGATAGTCGACGAAGTACGGCGCCTCATTCTCGATTCCGCGGGACGCCACGACCACGGGCTCGCTCGTGGCGCGATCGGCGGCCTCCGTGGTGATGTAGTTGGCCTCGGCCATCGCGCGAAGGACGACGTTCCGGCGATCTTTCGAGCGGTCCGGGTGCGCGAAGGGCGAGTGGTTCGACGGCGACTGGATGACGCCGGCGATCAAGGCGGCCTCGCCCAGCGACAGATTGCTGACGTCCTTGGCGAAGAAGATACGAGCGGCTTCAGCGACGCCGTGCAGCGCGAACGAACCCCGGTTCCCTAAGTACACTTCGTTGAGATAGAGCTCGAGGATTTCGTCTTTGGTCGCCTTGCTCTCGAGGATGACCGCCATGAGCTGCTCTTGCAGCTTGCGGACGAGCGAGCGTTGTCGCGTCTGCTGCTCTTCGGCCATTGCTTCGCTCAGAAAGAAACTACGAGAGAGCTGCTGCGTGATGGTGCTGGCGCCAACCAGATAGGGGCGATCGCCGACCACATTCGTGATGAGCGCACCGACCATGCGAATGGGATCGACACCGGGATGCGCGTAGAACCGGCGATCCTCGATGGCGAGAACCGCCTGCTGCACGCGGGGAGGAATCGTGCTCAATGGAACCCGGCGGCGCTTCTCGCGAGACCCAATCAACGCCGTGACCAGCGGAGGGTCCAGCGTTACAGTGGGCGTCGGCTTGCCCGACGCCACCAGTCGAGTGATTCGATAAAAGCCCTCGGGAGCGCCGCGACGCGTCGATCGCGATGCGAAGGTTGCCTGCACCGGCTGCCCGGTGCGATCTCCGCCCCGGGGAATGAGGGCGAGGACGTTCTTCTCGATCGCGAACTCGCCTGGCCGCTCGACGCGTGTCCGCTGTGTATATCCGGCATCGTTCAGCCGCTCGATGATCTCGTTCATCGTGACTGGCAGGCCCGCTTCGAGCGTGAGGGGGCGTGCGAAAACGCGGGGCACCAGCCGATAACGCTCTCCGTGGAGCCGTTCTTCGATCTCGCGGCTGTATTGGAAGAAGAAGAACCCGACAACCAGGACGAACACGCCAGCGACGCCGGCCGCACTCAACAGCACATAGCGCTGCCATCGCAGGGCCCGCGGTGGCAAGAAGGGCCCGCGCCAGAAGGGTCGGTATTTTGCGCGTCTGCGTCTTTTCAAATCGTCAGAATCCAGTGGCGTCCCATCGCCAACGGCAGCTCGTCGAGCAGCCGGTCCACCAATGCCGGACCATAGCGATTGAGAAACCACACCGCGCCGACCTCGCGCTCCTGCGGATGACCTTGGGGGAAGGTAAGGGCCTGTGCGCGCTGGAATTGCCGGCGGAGTGTTTCGTCACGGCGTTTGGCCGCCTGGATCACTTTGTTGCGCAACGACTGCACGTCGTGCTGGAGCTTGCCGAGCGTCGTCCGGACGGCGCCTTCGAGCGTCGCGTCGATCTGCGGCACCACTTTGGCGAGCGTTTCCATCCGCTCCTCGATCACCGAGGCCACGGCGCCGAGTGACTGCTCAACCGTTGGCGGGAGCTGACTCTGCAGCAGATGGTTCAGGGCGGATTCGTCTTGTGCCTGCAATGCCTGAAGGGGCAGATCGTACTTGGTCAGAAACCGGAAGGTGTTGGAATCCACCAGCGTCGCCGTCGCGCGCTGATACATCAGCGGCATGGGCACGTCGAAGTGTGCGTAGACGTCGCGAAGCTGACCCAGATAGGCGAGCTCGTTTGGGCCGGCGACGTAACAAATAGTCGGGAACAAGGTGTCTTGGACGATCGGCCTCAGCAGGACGTTCGGACTGAAATGCTCTGGTGTCTCCTGCGCTTCGCTCGCCAGCTCGTCGAGCGTCATCGTGCGCTCGCCGATGCGAACCGCAGTGCGATCGACCCGAACCGCTTCACGGCCGTCATTCAGGTGGAACAGGGAAACCGCACCTTCGGCAAGCTGCGCCTGCGCGTGGTAGCCCTTGGCGACGAGCGCGGCGCCGCTTTTGGCCGCAATCTGTGCAGTGACCCCGGGTTCGGCCACCTCTCTGATAAAGACATCACGCGCGAGCGGCTTGGCGGCCGGATCGGAGGAGTCGTAGACCACCAGCCCGTGCGGCCCGAGCACGTGCTCCATCCACTGGCCAAAGGCCTGCGCCATCCCCGCGCCTGGACAGTAGGAGCGGCGGAGGCCCGCGATGGCTTCGGCTCGAAATTCGGATTCTGGAAGCGCGGTAGCCAGCGCGTCGAGCGCGGCGAGGATGCCCTGATTGAGCCGCAGGCGCGCGATCGGAAGCTCTCCGGCGCCCTCGAGGTCGGCCAGGCGCACGTGCCGGGCCGCGAGGTCGCCATCGAGCACCGTACATCCGCTGACCTCGGGCCAGTCGTGATCCTCAGCGTCGATCCAGAACACCGGCACGACCGGCACGTAGTGTTCTCGCGACACTTGGCCCGCGAGCTTCATGGCCGTGAGCGCTTTGAGCAGCGTAAAGAGAGGTCCGCCAAACAATCCGGCCTGCTGACCGGTGATCACCACGCGCGTCGCAGGATCGGCAAGCTTCGCGGCCGCCTCGCGCGACTGCGGCGGCGCGCCCCGTCGCGACTGCTGACCGGTGATGACGCGGGCGAGTTCTGCCGGTCGACGCGGCTTCGACTTCGAGCGCCGAATGACGTCGGCCCACGCCGCTGGTGTCGACGGATCTCCCGCGAAAAACTCGGCGACGTTGTCGTACGCGTACGCGTAATCCGCGGCCAGGCGACGAATCCACGGAAAACTTCGGATATCGACCGCCAGGGACGAGGCGGTCGCTGAGGGTGTGACGTCGGCGGACACCGTTCGTACTGTCGCAGAGGGTACAAGAAGTGTCAACAGCGAGTGGTAAGATCCAACGTCGATCCGTGACCGGGGCAAGCTCACCGTTCGACATCCCGCCCTCGAAGTTTGGGCGCTACCGCGTGCAGCATCAGATCGGTGTTGGCGCCACGGGATCTGTTTTTCTTGCGGATCATCCCGACACACGCGCATCGGTTGCCGTCAAAGCCCTGAAAACCCACCTGCCACCCAAGGTCAACGCGGAGGTGGCGGACGATCTGACGAGCCTAATCGACCGATTGCCGATTCATCCCGCCATCGTCCCGCTCCGATTCGCCGGCCTACAGCACCAGGAACCCTATGTCGTCAGCGATTTGGCGGCGGGCGAGTCGCTCGATGTCGCGCTCGAGCGCTACGGTCCGGGCGCGATGGTCGATGTTTTGCCGCGCGTGCGGACCATCGCCGACGCGCTCGATCTGGCGGGCGACCTGGGTTTCTGTCATTCCGCACTTCATCCCAGGGATGTCATCGTGTCCCTGGACTCGACCGTCGTCACCGGAATCGGCATCGCTGACATCCTCGCGAGGAGAGGCGTCAAGCGAGCGATCCGAAACCCCTACTCCGCTCCAGAAATCGGAAGGGGCGAGCCGCCGTCGCCCGCGTCAGATCAATTCTCGCTGGCGGCGATGACCTTCGAATGGCTGTTCGGGGAGCGCATCTCCGGCCCCGCCCACGCGCCGCTCGAGGTGCCCGCACTACCGGGAGTGGATCGGCAGACGCTCTCCGACGCCTTCACGACGGCGCTCGCCGCAGAGGCGTCGGCTCGATTTCTGAGCTGCTGCGGCTTTTTCGATGGCCTGTCCGCGGCGCTTCCCAACGTTAGCAGGCCGATGTTGATCGACCTCGCGAACGTGCCGTTCCGCGTCGAGCATGGCGCGGACGTGCCGACCCGTGTGGAGCCCGTCGCGGAGCTGGCGCTCCGCGTCGAGCCCGTTGCGGACGTGCCGCTCAGCCTCCAGCGCGCAGCGGCGCCACCTTGGGAGGATCAGCCACCCTGGGAGGATCAGGGCGAATTGGACACACCACTCGAGCGTCAGCCGAGACGGGAACTGGGCTCTCCCAGGCCGTCGCCTGGTTTGTCGAGCTCGTCGATGTTTGCGATCGAACAAAAGGAGCCGCGCGCGTTTGGTCTTGGCGCGCTGGCGACGACTCTTGTGCTCGGCCTGGTGATTGGGTTCGGAGGTGGCTATTTCGCGAGCTCGCGTCCGTGGCCTTCGACTGCTTCTGAAACCCCTCCGCCCGCATCGAGCAAGCCCAACGCGCCACCGCCCGCCCCTGTCCCAGTGGCATCGCCCGCAGCTGTTGCAGTGTCACCGTCCGCTCGTGCCGTGGCCTCACCGCCGCCGCGAGAAGTCAAGTCGGCGCCCCCACGAGCGGTCAACACCAGGACCGAGACGCGGGTTGAGCCGCGTCCAACCGCCAAGGGGACAAGGGCGCCGCGGCCCGCTGCGAGTGAGACGAAGACGCAGCGCGCTGCAGCCACCGAATCGACGGCGCAGCGTCCCGCCGCCAGCCAGACGAAGGCGCCACGTCGCGCTGCAAACGAGGCCAAGGCGCCTGGTCGCACGACGACAGAGGCGAAGGAAGTTCGGGCGACTCGACCAGTCGCGTCTTCGGAAATGGGCAGCATGGTGATCGACTCGCGGCCGCGGGGCGCCGCGGTCACGGTCAACGGTGTCCCGCGTGGCACCACGCCAATCTCGATTGGCCCGCTTCCGTCGGGGGACTACACGGTGACGATGAGATTGCCAACGTTTCAACCGGTCTCGATGGTCGTGCACGTGGCGCCGCGTGAACGGGCGCGCGCGGCAGTGACTCTCGAGTCGATCAGCCCACGGGAGAGGGAATGAACGCAATCCTGGCACTCGAAGGCGGCGGCGAGGATCTCCCGCAAAAAACTCGGCGACGTTCTCGTACGGGTAGCCCGCGGCGAGTCGACGGATCCACGAAGAACTTCGAATACAGCGCGTGGTAAGATCCAACGTCGATCCGTGACCGGGGAAAGCTCACTGTTCGACATCCCGCCCCCGAAGTTCGGGCGCTATCGCGTACAGCATCAGATCGGTGCCGGCGCGACGGGCCCTGTTTTCCGCGGCGAAGATCCCGACACTCACGCGCCGATTGTCATCAAAGCCCTCCGAACGTATCTGCCAGCCGAGATCAATCCGCACGTGGTGGACGATCTGATGAGCGTGATCGACCGCTTGCCATCCCATCCCGCCATCGTCCCACTCCGATTTGCCGGCCTCGACGATCAGGAACCGTATCTGGTGAGCGACTTGGCTTCTGGAGAGTCGCTCGACGTCGCGCTGAAGCAGTTCGGCCCCGGAGACATGGCCGACCTATTGCCGCGACTGAAAGCCATCGCCGAGGCGCTCGATCTGGCCGCCGAGCGGGGGCTCTGCCATGCGGCACTTCATCCCCGGGACGTGATCGTTTCCGAACACTCGACCGTGATCACTGGCATTGGCGTCGCGGAGATTCTCGGGAGGAGAGGGACAGGCGTGCCGATCCGTCGGCCATACACGGCGCCGGAAGTCGGAAGGGGCGAACCGCCGACCCTCGAAGCCGATCAGTTCTCGCTGGCGGCGATCGCCTTTGAATGGCTCTTCGGCCGGCCGGTCTCGGGTCCCGCTTACACGCCGCTCGAGGTGCCGCCGTTGCCTGGTGTCGACGGTGAGTCGCTCTCCGACGCGTTCACGACCGCGCTCGCGTCAGAGCCGTCGGCGCGGTTCGAGAGTTGCCGGGCGTTTGTCGAGGGTCTCGTGGCTGCGCTACCACGAGCCGTGAGCCCGCCGGCCGTTGACGAGCTGGCTGACGTGTCACTCCAAGTCGAGTCTGGGGCGACACGAGGCTGGGACAGTCTGGACGCGCCGCTTGATCTTGACGTCAGCCTGGAATCGACGCCGAGGCCGTCGCCGAGCTTCTCGAGCACGTCGATGTTTGCGACCGAGCTGAGAGACAAGCGCGGGTTCGGTCTCGGCGCGTTAGCGGCGACGTTGTTTCTTGGAGTCACGGTCGGCTTGAGTGGGGGATACTTCGCGAGCACTCGGATCTGGCCGACCACGGCTTCTGCGGCGCCTCGGCCGGCCGCAATACGACCCAACGCGGCCGAGGAAGCGCGACCAGCGCAATCGTCGCCAGCGCCAGATTTGAGGCCGGCGACTGACGTGCCGGTCGCGCCCGCTCCGAGCGTCACCGACACCGAGACTGACACTCCGGCCGCGGAGACGAAGAAGGAGCGGCCCGGCGTTGGCCGGTCACCGCTCTTCACGCCGGTCGAGTCGGCGCGGGTCGAACCAGGCAGCCTCATGGTCGACTCTCGGCCGCCAGGTGCGGCGGTGACCGTGAATGGAGTCCCGCGCGGTAGAACACCGCTGTCATTCGACCGCGTGGCGCCAGGTGATTACATCGTGACGATGAGGCTGACGGGGTTTCGACCCGTGACGGTGGCCGTTCACGTGGCGGCAGGCGAGCGCGCGCGCGCCGCGGCGTCGTTGGTGAACGAGCAGGAGAAGGAATGAACGCGATTCTGGCGCTCGAAGACGGCACGTGGTTCCGTGGCGTCTCGGCGGGATTCCCCGGCGAGACGAGCGGAGAGGTCGTCTTCAACACGAGCATGACCGGTTATCAGGAAGTGCTCACCGATCCGTCGTACGCCGGGCAGATCGTCGCGATGACCGCGCCGCAGATCGGCAACTACGGCGTGACCGGCACGGACGAAGAATCGGAGGCGCCCCAAGTCGCCGGGTTCATCATGCGCGACCCGTCGCCGATGTCGAGCAACTGGCGCGCTCAAGGTACGTTGCGGGACTATTTGACCAAGAACGGAATTGTCGCGATTGGCGACATCGATACTCGGGCGCTGACGCGGAAGCTGCGTTCCGCTGGCGTGATGCGCGGCGTCATCGCCACCGGTCCAGTGGATCCGGACGAGCTGATCGAGCGCGCGCAGGCGATCCCGAAGATGGAGGGGAGCGACCTGGTCAAGGACGTCACGATCCACGCCCCCTACGATTTCGAGTTCTCGCTCGCCGATACCGTCACTCAGGCGAGCTTTGGTGTCACGCCGCTGCGCCGATCCGTTCGTCCACTCCGTGTCGCGGCATACGACTTCGGCATCAAGCGAAACATCCTTCGCCGGCTCGCCGCACATGGCTGCAGCGTTCGCGTCTTTCCGGCCTCGGCTCCAGCGTCGGATCTGCTCGATTGGGGACCTGACGGCGTGTTCCTGAGCAACGGCCCTGGCGACCCGGCAGCCGTCACATATGGCGTCGACAACGTCAAGGAGCTCCTGAAGGGTGACAGGCCCGTCTTCGGCATCTGCCTGGGCCACCAACTCATGGGGCTGGCGCTTGGTGCGGAAACCTTCAAGCTGAAGTTTGGGCATCGAGGCGCGAATCATCCGGTGAAACAGCTCGATTCCGGCGTGATCGAGATCACCTCCCAGAACCACGGCTTTGCGGTCGATCCCGATTCACTGCCCGCCAATTCGAGGGTGACGCACCTGAATCTGTACGACGGCACGGTGGAAGGCCTGCGGCACGTCGACAAGCCGTTCTTTTCGGTGCAGTACCATCCTGAAGCCTCGCCGGGTCCTCACGACGCCGACTATCTGTTCGGGCAGTTTCTCGACGAGATGGAACAGAGATAGGTCCACGGGTGCCAGGCGCGCCAGGGTGCCAAAGGTGCTGAAGACCGAGAGCCGAACGTTGATAGCCGACCGCTGAAAAAATGCCAAAGCGCACCGACATCCATCGCGTACTAGTGATTGGGTCCGGGCCGATTGTGATCGGCCAGGCCTGCGAGTTCGACTACTCAGGCACGCAAGCCATCAAGGCCCTCCGGAGTGAAGGGCTCGAAGTGGTGCTGGTGAACAGCAATCCCGCCACCATCATGACGGACCCGGACTTAGCGGATCGCACCTACGTTGAGCCGCTCACGGCTGAGGTGCTCGAACGGATCATCGAGAAGGAGCGTCCCGACGCGATTCTGCCGACTGTCGGCGGCCAGACGGCTCTCAACCTCGCCATCGAGCTCGAGGAGCTGGGCGTTCTCAAAAAGTACAACGTCGAGCTGATTGGCGCTTCGCCCGCCGCGATTAAGGTCGCCGAGGATCGCTTGCTCTTCCGCAACGCGATGACCGAGATCGGCATCGAGGTTCCTGCGAGCGGTGTCGCGAAGGATCTCGATGATGCGCTGCGACTGGTGGAGCAGACGGGGTTCCCCGCCATCATCCGGCCGTCGTTCACGCTGGGCGGCGTGGGCGGCGGCATCGCCTACAACCTTGAGGAGTTCAAGGAAATCGCCGGCCGTGGCCTGCATTTGAGCCCCGTTCACGAGGTCCTGGTCGAAGAGTCGGTGATCGGGTGGAAAGAGTTCGAGCTCGAGGTCATGCGCGATTGCGCCGACAACTTCGTCGTCATCTGCTCGATCGAGAACGTCGACCCGATGGGTGTCCATACCGGTGACAGCATCACCGTCGCACCGGCGTTGACGCTGACGGACAAGGAATACCAGCGCATGCGCGATGCGGCGCGCCGGATCATTCGACGCGTGGGCGTCGACACAGGCGGATCGAACATTCAGTTCGCGATCAACCCGGATGATGGGCGGATGGTGGCGATCGAAATGAATCCTCGCGTCTCTCGATCGTCGGCGCTCGCGTCGAAAGCGACGGGATTTCCGATCGCCAAGATCGCGGCCAAGCTCGCGCTGGGCTATCGACTGGACGAGATCCCCAACGACATCACTCGCGTCACCCCCGCCTCGTTCGAGCCGGCCATCGACTACGTGGTCGTCAAGATTCCACGCTGGAACTTCGAGAAGTTCCCGCAGGCCGACCGCACGCTGACCACGCAGATGAAGTCGGTCGGCGAGGCGATGGCCATCGGACGCACGTTCAAAGAGGCGTTCCTCAAGGGCATTCGCTCGCTCGAGCTGGGCAAAGAAGGGCTGCTGTTCCACCGGCCTAAAGGGGAGGAGACCGAAGCAGACGAGGTCTCAGACGATGAGGACGCGACGCTGCGCCGGCAGCTCGTCATCCCGACCGACCGGCGGATGTGGGCGCTGTTCAGAGCCCTGGACAAGGGCTGGGACATCGATCGGTTGCACGAGCTCACGAACATCGACCCCTGGTTCCTGCAGCAGTTCGCCGAGTTAGCCGAGTTGCGAAAGACGGCGGAGATGATCGGCCTCCGCGATATGTCTCCCGACCTCCTGCGAACGCTCAAGCGCGCCGGCTTTGGCGACCGCGAGCTTGCCGACATTCTCGGGGTCGATGAAACGGCGGTGCGCGAGCGACGCCAGGAGCTGAGGCTCGTGGCGTCCTACAAACGCATTGACACGTGCGCGGCGGAATTCGAGTCGTTCACGCCGTATCTCTACAGTAGCTTTGAGGACGCGTGCGAGGCAGACCCGACGCACAAGCGGAAGATCATCATCCTCGGCAGCGGACCCAACCGCATCGGCCAGGGCATTGAGTTCGACTACTGCTGTTGTCACGCGGTCTTCGGCTTTCAGAAGGAAGGCTTCGAGACCATCATGATCAACTGCAATCCGGAAACGGTCTCGACCGACTACGACACCGCCGACCGGCTCTACTTCGAGCCCCTCACGTTCGAAGACGTCATGGCCGTTGTCGAACGCGAGCGTCAGGGCAACGTCGACGTGTCCTGCATCGTCCAGTTCGGTGGTCAGACGCCGCTCAAGCTGGCGCTCGCGCTGCAGGGGGCGGGCGTCACGATTCTCGGGACGACGCCCGATTCAATCGACCTGGCTGAGGATCGCCGCCGATTCGCGCAGCTGCTCTGGGACTTGGGGATTCCACAGCCCTCGAGCGGCACGGCGACGACGCGGGCCGAGGCACGAGAGATTGCCGTCAAGGTGGGATTCCCGGTCGTCGTCCGGCCGTCGTACGTGCTCGGCGGTCGCGCCATGGCGATCGTCTACGACGTGGCCACGCTCGACCGCTACATGCTGAGCGCGGTCGACGTCTCACACGATCGGCCGATTCTGCTCGATCGCTTCCTCGAGCACGCCAAGGAAGTGGACGTCGATTGCGTGGCGGATGAGTCGGGGGCCGTCATCATCGGCGGCATCATGGAGCACATCGAAGAAGCCGGCATCCACTCGGGCGACAGTTCCTGCGTCGTGCCGCCGGTTGGCATGAGCGAGCGACAGCTCGCGACCATTCGCGACTACACGCGCCGGATCGCGCGCGCGCTCAAGGTCGTCGGCCTCATGAACGTGCAGTACGCGATCAAGGACGACACGGTCTACGTGCTCGAGGTGAACCCCCGGGCGTCGAGAACCGTTCCGTATCTCGCGAAGGCGAACGGCGTCCCGCTGGCGCAGATCGCGGCACGCGTGATGACGGGGAAGACCCTGGCGGAGCTCGGCATCACCGAGGACATGACGCCGGCCGGCGTCTTCGTCAAGAGCCCGGTCTTCCCGTTTGTCCGTTTCCCCGGAGTGGACACGATTCTCGGGCCCGAGATGAAGTCCACCGGCGAAGTGATGGGCGGCGCCGGGAGCTTCGGCATGGCGTTCGTCAAGGCGATGCTCGGTGTGGGTCAGCGGCTGCCGGAATCGGGCACGGTATGCGTCAGCGTCAACAACGACGACAAGCCCGAAGTGCTGCCGATTGCAAGGGGACTCGTCGCCCTGGGATTCGCGGTTGCGGGCACGCGCGGCACGGCGGCGTATCTGCGGGCCCACGGCATCGAGTGCTCGGTGATCTACAAGGTGAACGAAGGCCGGCCGAGCCTCGCCGACGAGATCGTCAATCGCAAGGTGTCGATGGTGATCAACACGCCCCTTGGCCGCGAGTCGTTCTTCGATGACAAGGCCGTCCGCCGGGCGGCGATGATGGCGGAGGTGCCATGCATCACCACGATCACCGGCGCCGCGGCGGCGCTGGAGGCGATTCGGGCGTTGCGAGGAGAAGGGCTGAGTGTCAGGGCGTTGCAGGATTACTACGCGGCGGTCGGGACGCAGGGTTAACCACGAGGAACACCACCACGAGGGAAGATCAACCACGAGGAAGATTAACCACGAGGAAGATCAACCACGAGGAAGATCAACCACGAGG
>JBOGIV010000047.1:0-30464 GCA_050747925.1 Vicinamibacterales bacterium | reverse complement strand
TCACTTGCCACATTCCCAGTCTTCATCCAAATTGCAGACTTTTCCGGGTCGTGGGGACTGACCTATCTTGCCGCTGCAGTTGCTGGGGCCGTCTATGAAATGACGCGGCCAATGGACCTGCAAAGGTCACGACGCCGACGGCTTGAGGCGGCCGCATTCGCCGTTGGAGCTATTGTCTTCGTGCTCGGCTATGGCTCCTATCGTCTCGATTCGAACCACACGAAACCAGGGCCAAGAGTGGCGGTCATTCAGCCTAACCTTCCCAGCTGGATTACGGATCCAGATGAGCCCTTGCCGACGCCAGAGTTGGTTCGTCTGACGAGGCAGATGGTACAACCTGATTCGGCGGCTCTGGTCATGTGGCCTGAAAACTCTGGAGCGAACCTCTTCGCAAATTCCGACTCCCTGCGTGATGTCGTCGCCCTTGCGAGAGAACTTCGGCTGGAGATACTTGTAGACGGACCCTCCAGTTGGCCCGCTGTGTCGCCTCTAAGACATAGGTTAGCCTTAGTTGGCGAGTCTGGCCGGATCAAATGGTACGACAAGACTGCCCTAGTGCCGTGGTCGGAGTATGTTCCGATCGCACCTATGCTAAGTCGTATTAATCTCCGACTCGGTGCGGCCTTTGTTGATTTCGTTAAAACGTTGAATCCGCACTTAGTCGAATTCACGCCAGGCGACAATCTCAACATACTTTCTCTGGCATCCGGGAACGTCTCGATCGTCCCGTCCATTTGCTACGAGTTGCTCGATCCGGAGTTGCTGTTGCGGTGGCATCGCGCCATTGGGCCCAACCAGATAGAACCGACATTCGTGGTCAATCCGGTAAATGAGCGTCTCTTGGGGCGCTCGATTCACCACCAAACGCTGGGTTTTTCTCAGATCAGAGCTGTCGAAGCACGACTTAGCATCGTTCGGGCAACCAACAACGGGATCTCGGCAGTAATCGACCCCATGGGTCAGGTCTCCCACGGTATTGGTGAGAGCCGACCTGAGGATTCTATCGACTCTGTCGGATCCTTTACCGCCACGATTCTGCTGGACGATCGAGTGCCGACGCCCTATATGCGCTGGGGAGACTGGCTACCGATGGCGTCCCTTCTGTTTACGTTGCTGTCGTTGAGCTGGCCCAAGAGGCTAGATGAGACGCGCTGACCCGAGATACGCTGTCACTAGTGGGAAGCGATGCATCGAAAACGACTGCACCTCACGGATCTGAAATCCGGCCTCCTCAATAAGACTCAATATGGGTCGATTTAGGCGGCAACCTCCACACAAGCGTCGAGTCATAGGCGTCGCCAGATCCTGGAGGCCTTTCCAGATCCGATTCGGCGATTCGCCGTGTTCGAGGAACAAGAACCGCCCATCTGGTTTCAATGTCCGTCGAACTTCACCGAGTACAGTTGACGTGCTTCGCACCAGACACAAGGTCCAAGTCGTGACCACCGTATCGCAGACGTTGTTTGCGATAGGCACAGTCTCTCCGACCCCACCAATCGCGCTCATCTGAAACCGAGCTGATTCAAGTCTCCGCCGCATCACAGCGAGCGCCGCGAGAGAGGGGTCCAAGCCGACTAGATGACGTACCGATTCTGGATAGGCCGCTAGATTCAGGCCCGAACCGACACCAATCTCCAAAGTCAGGCCGGTTGCTGTCGAAACAGCCCTGGCACGGAGCCGGTAAGGGATAGCTCTCGCCAGGACCGCGTCGGAGGAGGAGGCAGAGAGGTTCATGATCGCTTCAGGCCATAGATTGCGATGAGTCGCTGCTCAATCGACGCGGACGCGACTTCCCGAGGAAGCCACTCAACATCAAAAGAGCGATATTGGCCAAGCTGGTCAAGGTGACGCCTGCGAAGGTTGATATGGACTCGCCGTCGAACCGCCGGCAGATCCATCTTGCCGTCGAGGTAATCGACGTAAGGGGCGTAAACGACCTCGTCCTTCAGCACTATAGACTGACGATATCCTAGGCGAATTCCTTCGCGAATCTCTTCCAATAATGCATCTTCCGGATATCGCTCCATTCTTGCTGAAATCTGCTGATCGATCTCTCTCTCACCATATGGCCGGACTCCGATCAAGCGAAGCGCGACACGCTTTTCGAGCGCCGTCAAGTATCCAATCGAACCGCCTTCGAAGACTGGCAATCCGCCACGATCAAGTACGCGCTTCAAGACCTCTGTTGCAAGGTTCACGTACTCGTCAGGCGAGACGGGCCGCATCGGATCGGCAAATCCGTAAAGACGAGTTCGGGGGCTGGCCAAGTCTGCGCGGCCGGTGCCAATTCGGAAATGCTTGAAGACTTGGAATGAGTCAAGGTTGATAATGTCCAAATCTAGCGTTGCTGCAAGCGGTGTGATGTATTGCGTCTTGCCTGAACATGTGGGTCCGGTAATGGCAACGAAGGGTCCATTATTCACAAGCCGCCTTTAGGGGGAAAATGCAGCTGCTGTTCGCGAAAGCCCAATGACGCCGATCCTAAACACAAAAGAACGTCGCGCACCAACATTTTCAATTGCTGGCGTGGTTCAGGGTGCAAGGTCAGACGCTCAAACTGCGGACCAGGGCTATCGCATAGCCATTCGGAAATTAATAGAGCGTCACTATCCTCATTCCCAAGTGTTTTGTCCTGTAGAAGCGATATACGAACGCTTTCAGGGAGAGATGTCTGAATTGACAAAGGAGTTCGCGTGTCTAGCGGCGAACGCTTCGGTACGCGAAGAGGAGCTTGCACCACTGGTCTTGGACGTTCGCGCTTCGTTTGTCGAGTTTGTTCGAGCCGCAGCGAGTACGGACGTCCTGATTGCGTTCTTGGGCAACGGAGAGCTTAGCATGGGAACGGCTATGGAAATGTGGGCAGCTCGCGAGGCCCACAAGCTGGTAATTACAATTTCTGCGCTGAGACAGAACTTGGCTATTCTGTCCTGCTCAACTGCTATCGTCCCAAATTTGGAGTCGCTAGATGCCCTATTGTCGTCAGGGTGGCTCGAAACTCGGTTGAATCAGAGCAGTTCGCCGCTGGCCTGAGATAATGTCAGAACGGCCTCGCCACAAAGGCCGGTCATTCTGGTTATCCACAGGTGGATAGTTATCGTCGCTCCGACGTCGATGGTACACTTATAGATATAACACTCTCATCATGCTAACCACTCGTCTGCGACAATTGTTGAGCTTCGGCGTCGGACTCTTCATAGCCCACGGTATCGAGGAATGGGCTACGGGATTCTATTTCGCGGACCCAACGTTTCCATTTGTAGCGAGCCTAGTCACATCTGAGCAGGAAGCAGTATTTGTAGTATTCCAGCTCATGCTCTGGCTGCTGTTAGTACTGGCGGTGGCACTGCTTCTCGGCGAGCGATGGAGAATTCGAGCGCTGACGGCTTTTGGCGTGTTGCTAGTTTTGGAGGTGGAACATTTGATTCTAGTGGCAATCAACGGCCACTACTATCCGGGCGCGGTGACGTCCGCGCTCTTTATTCCAGCCGCCATCTTGTATTGGCGTGAACTTCTACGAGCAAAAAGAATGCTGCGATCTGCTCAGAGTATCCGCGATCCCGTGAAAGCCATCGATGTTGTCTGCGGAATGGAGGTCGACAGGCGGACTGCCATTTCCTGCATCACCAACGGACGGACATTCTTCTTTTGCTCACCAGAGTGTCGCGATCGCTTCTTAGTGGATCCTGGCCAGTTTGCGCAGGGCCCTTCAACACGAGCGTTAGGCTAGCCAAGAGCCTGGCAGCGAAGGGCTCATCGGACAACCGTCCGTACAACCGTTAGCGAGAGTGCATCGGCACCGTGTTCGCTTATGCGATTCAGACGAAGGGATTCGCATGTCTACGAAATCGTCTACACCGGCGAATGTGCTGCGGCAAGGCGCCAGCGTAAACCCTTGAAAACAATGGTGCGCTCGGAGGGACTCGAACCCCCGACCCCCAGCTTCGAAGGCTGGTGCTCTATCCAGTTGAGCTACGAGCGCGCCTTCGACATTATCGCGCACGTCGCCAGCGCTACGAGCAGTTGCGGCCCTTACGTTCCCCGCGGACCCATTGCGCCAGCATCTGCCATTCGGAGTCGTTACGCGACTGCCAGCGTCGTGGACCGTTATGCGTGTAGGAGCCGCCACCGTCGGGATGCAGCGGCTTCAGGAGAAAGCGACTCTGTTCGGGGTTCCCGGCAATGATCAATCTGGAAATGGTTGAGAACGCTCGTGTCGCTTCCTGGTCGCTCCACGACGTGCCGTTCTGAGGGACCGGCGCGAACCCAATGAGGCCTCCCGCGTGGCAATCGCTGCAGCGGATATGACCTTCGCGAGGATTGGCGAACACCGGCTGCACGCACGAGCGGAAGAACTCGAAGTCGAGCGGAGGCTCGGCTTTGGCGACGTACCGATCCGCCGGCAGGCTCTGAATCCAGTTGAGCACGGCCAAATACTCGGGATCGGATCGCGACCTCCAAAATGTCCCGCCCGTATGCCCCATCCCGCCGGTTGATGGGTCGAGCGGCTTGAGAAGCAGCCTGCTGGTTGCCGGGGCGGCCGTGTTCACCAGCTTGGTGACGACGTCGAAGTTCCGCCGCGACTGCTCCACGGTCCATCCAGCGTCGGTCGCCGGCGTCTCCAGACTGAAGCGGACGCTGGTCTGCCAGGTATGGCACATCACACATGCCGCGTAGCCCGGCATCGTGCCGCCTCGGTCGGTCAGGAACACGCGTTCGACTTTGCTGCGGTACGACTCGATATCGGCGGCGCTCGGGAAACCAGTCGCCTGTCCGGAGTCTGAAGCAGCCGACATGGATGTGGCCAGGCTGGCGGCGAACACTATGCACGCGCCGATCAGCGCCGACAGCGCCCACCGGCGACGTTGAACCGTGCGGAGCATGCCTGAGGCCATCGCGCTACTCCTAGCGAGGCTCCGCCTCAGACTGCTGAGAAGAACGAATGATTCGGCTCCGCCTCGCGAGGGGCGGCGTCGTCTTGCCCCGCCTCCGGCGGGGCGAGAAAACTTGACCCAACTGGTCAGAATCCTCAGGTCAAGTTTTCTAGCGAGGCTCCGCGCAGAGTGCCGCGAAAGCCGACGTGCGCTGCGCCTCGCTAGCGCAGTGTCGCCTCGCCCCGCTCCGCAGGGCGATACATCTTGAAGGTCCAGCGAAAAACGTGATTCACGCATGGAGGCAGCCCTTCAAGATGTTTAGCGTTGCCCGCTGGTCGTCGTCGAAGGATTGACGCGGTCCAGCGGCAGAATCGCCGTGCTGATCCTGGCCGGCCGCGCGCCGGTTTTGATCTTGGCGACGATCGACAGCTTCTGCAGATCGACTGCCAACGTGTGGTCGGCGCCGGAGATGGCGACATACATGTAGCGGCTGTCCGGTGTCGGCGTCATCCAGTTCGCGCTTGGGCCAACCTCCACCGCGCCGATGTATTTCAGGTCGGGCAAACTCCATCCGTAAATGCGGCTGTCGAGCCGGCTCGATGCCCACACCGCCGATCGATCGGGAAGCACTTCGAGGCCGTGCATGTCGCCGGTCTGAATTCCATCCGCGTTCTGACGCCAGAGCGGCAGTTTGGGAGGCCAGAGCATGTCGACCACCTGCCGCTTGTTCCAGTCGATCACCCACACCGCGTTGATGCCGGTGGCCTGTGCGAACATCCGCTTGGTCGACCCATCAGGGTTGGCTTCAAACGCCATCGGGCGGACCTCGTGGTTGGTCTTGCCGTACTGGCGATGCCCGGTCAGCTCCATGCCCCACACCACCGCGTCGGTCTTCGGATCGATCACCTCGATGGTCGGCTCGCCTGGCTCGAGATCCCCTCTCAAGCCGGCAACCACGAAGTTCTCGTCCGGCGTGACGTAGGTGTTGTGCACTGGATGATGGACGGGCACGCTCTTGACGACTTTGTGGGTCGCGATGTCAATCACATCGACGACCGCAGCAGGCGAGCCGCTCGCGGGCCCCGGACCGGCCGGCTTGGCCGTTCTCGTCACGATCCCCGCGTAGATCTTCCGATGCTTCTTGTTGACGGCGATTTTGTTGGGCCGCTCCGACAGCGCGATCTGCTGAACGAGCTGGAGCGTCTTCGTATCGAAGACGTCAACCGTCTTGTCCTGCTCGTTCGCACAGTAATAGTAGAGGCCGTCGGGGTGAACAGTCAGATTATGAGCATGCGGACAGCCCCTGATGACTCCGACCACGCGGTTGATGGCGGGATCGATGATGTGGTGAATGTTGCCGGCGTTGTTGCTCTGGAGGATCCGCACGGCGACCCCCTTGTAGGAGTCGAGACGCGGCACACCCTGTCCGCCGACCGGCGCGGCCACGAGCACGAAGCCGGCCACGACCCACAACCCTCGAACCATGAGTGGCCTCGCCATCACAAACCTCCGTGAGAAACGACACAACGGTCCCGTACGCCAGACCTCCTGACAAGCCCGAACCCACGTGAGTGAGTCAAGCTCTCAACGGGCCTGACAAGATGTCTCGCCCCGCGGAGCGGGGCAAGAAGATACTGCCCCCAGCGAGGCGGCGCGATCCACCGATTTCTCGCCGCTCGGACGCGAGGCCTCGCTAGCTTCTGGGGGCCGAGAATACCACGACGGATCGACCCTGAGCGAAGTCGACTCGCAGTCGCCACGAGGCGACCGAGTCGAAGGGACTATGATGTTCGGTTGTGTCCCGCGCCGTGCCGGCCACCTGGCCCGACCTCCCCGATGAAGAGCTGCTCGACATCCGCCTCGCCGATCTGCCGATCGGGCTGGGCGGCACCGCGGTCGAGGCGCGCATCGGCCAGCTGAACGCCGAGCTCTCGGGTCGCGGGCTCGAGTTCCCGCTCCACTTTTACCTGTCCGACGAGTGGTTCACGCCCGACGGCGTGGCGGCCATGGCCGTGCCCTTTTATCTGGCGCACCCGCGGCTGGAGCGACTCGAAAAAGCCCAGATGCTGGCGGTCGAAGGCGGCGAACACGAGTGGTGCATGCGCATCCTTCGACACGAGGCCGGCCACGTGATCGACAACGTCTACAAACTGCGCCGGCGGCGCGCGCGGCGCGAGCTCTTTGGCCGCTCGTCGATCTCCTACCCTGAGTTCTACACACCGAAGCCCTACAGCAAGAGCTTCGTGATGCACCTCGATCCGTGGTACGCGCAGAGCCATCCCGACGAGGACTTCGCCGAAACCTTTGCGGTGTGGCTGACGCCGGAAAGCAATTGGAAGGCGCGATACTTCGGATGGCCGGCGCTGAAGAAGCTCGAGTACATGGACGGGCTCATGCAGTCGCTCGTCGGTAAGCATCCGATCGTGGATCGCACCGATGAGATCGATCCGCTGAGACGGTTGCAGCGCACGCTGCGATCGCATTACAAGAAGAAGCGCCGCCACCACGGACTGGATCACCCGGCGTTCTACGACCGGGATCTGAGACGCCTCTTCTCCGACGCCCCGGAGTTCGCCGGACGACTCACGGCCGTTCAGTTCGTCAATCGCATTCGTCCCACCGTGCGGCGCCTGGTCGCCGACTGGACCGGCACTTACCAGTACACAATCGATAAGGTGCTCGAAGACGTCATCGTCCGCTGTCGCGAGCTCAGGCTGCGGCTGGCGGTGCCTGAAGATCAGGCACGGCAGGAGTTCACGGTGCTCCTGACCGTTCAGGTCATGAACTACTTGCACTCCGGCCGCCATCGGGTCGCGCTGTGAAGCCGCTTCGAGTCCTGACGCTCGTGCACAAGGGCCTGGAGCCGCCAGATCGGGCGCTGGCGCAAGATCGCGAGACCGCCGACTGGAAGATGGAGTACGACGTCGTCCACACGTTACGCGCGCTCGGGCACGAGCCCCGCGTCATCGGCGTGCACGACGATTTGACGCCCATCCGCAGCTCGATGGACGACTTCAAACCCGACATCAGCTTCAACCTGATGGAGGCGTTCGCCGACGTCGGCGTCTTCGATCAGAACGTCGTCAGCTATCTGGAGCTGCTGCGGGTGCCCTACACGGGCTGCAACCCACGGGGCCTGACGCTGTCACGCGACAAGGCGCTGGCGAGAAAGCTCATGGCCTATCACCGCATTCCGGTGCCCGACTTCTTTGTCGTGCCGCTGGGCCGCAAGCCGAAGACGCCAAAGCGGCTGAAATTCCCGCTGATCGTCAAATCGCTCACCTACGAATCATCCACGGGCATCTCACAGGCGTCTGTTGTCACCAACGAGGAACAACTGACACGGCGGGTGCAGTTCGTCCACGACACGATCATGACGCCGGCAATCGTCGAACGCTTCATCGAAGGTCGTGAGCTGTATGTCGGCGTCATCGGCAACGACCGGCTCCAGGTCTTCCCGGTGTGGGAGATGTCGTTCGCCAAGATGCCCGACAATGCCTGGCACATCGCCACCGAGCGGGTGAAGTGGAGTGTGAAATACCAGAAGAAGCACGGCATCGACACGGCCGAAGCCGAGTTACCAGACGAGATCAAAGCGCGCGTGCAGCACGTGGCCAAGCGCGTGTACCGAGCCCTGGATCTCACCGGCTACGCGCGTATCGATCTCCGGATGACCGCCGACAGCCAGCTGTTCGTGATCGAGGCGAACCCGAATCCGCAGCTCGCGCAGCGCGAAGACTTTGCCGAGTCGGCTCGCCGAGCCGGTATGCCCTACGCGAAGCTGATGGAGCGCATCATGGCGCTCGGCCTCACGTGGCGACCGTCACGGATGGCTTGAGGAGGAGAGGGAGGACCGAAGCCCTTCCCCGTCTATTGGCTCGTCGGTTGTCGCGGTTTGTTTCCGGTGTATTCGAGAATGAAGAGACCCGTTCCCACGCGGTCTACCGCGTAAGCCAAGCCGCGATGATCGATGTCCACGTCGTTCATCTGAATCGCCACGGGCTGTCCCTCAGAGATCGGATACGAGTTCTTGTTCGTCTTCGGGATGTAGTACCCGAGCTCTTTGATGTTGTAGGGATCGCTGAGATCGACGACCCGGACCCCGGCGTTGAAGTACGCGAGCCACGCGATCTTGTCGGTGAAGCGGTTGATCTTCCCGTTCACGGTTTCCGCCGACTGGTGCGGACCGAAGCGCCCGCCCTTCTCACAGAAGTTGCCGACCGGCACCTGCCACACCGAGACCGGGAAGGGCTTGGTTTCGGTGGTGATGTCCAACATGTAGGTCCCGGCGCGCACGCCATTCGCGCAGGGCTTCATGTCGGCGCCGCCGCCGGCTTCGTCCACGATGTAGGCGTAGGTACGCGGCAAAGCGCTCTTGCCGAAATTGGGCACCGTGTCGTAGGTGATCGGCGACACCGAGTGCGGTCCGCGATGTGGCGGGTTCATATCGATCGACCAGACCAGCTTCGGCTGGGCCGGATCGGAGATGTCGAATGACGCCGCCTGGCCGCCCGCGTTGCGGTATCCGACGTAGAGCCGCTTGTTGTCCTCGTCGACGATGGGATGGTGTGAGTACTGACCCTCGTATCCGGGCTCCCCATCCTTCAGCCCCGGAATCCACGCGCGGCCAACCAGCTTCGGCTCTTTCGGGTTCTTGAGATCGAAAATCTGAACGATGATGTTGCGGAACCCGGGCTCTCCTGACGCGGCGTAGAAATAGCCCGTGTCTTGCGACCACCACCCCTTGTGCGCGCGCATGATGAACTTGCCGCCGCAGCCGCGGCCGCAGGAATTGGGCGCCGTCCCGGTGATCTCCCCCACGAGGGAAATCTTCGACGGATCGCTGTCCCTCGAGGTGATGTCGAAGATTTGATACTTCAAGTCCGATCCGGTCTCGCCCTGGGTCAGCGCTTCGGAGTTCCGGATCAGATAGTCGCGTCCCGACGAGTCGAACTTATAGTCGTAGACCACCGACGTGCCGCGCGAGTTCCTGTTCGTCTCGTTGGGAATGTGCCAGACGTACCGAGGCTTGGACGGGTCGGTGATGTCCAGGATGGAGGTGCCGTTGAACTCCATCTTCCCCGTGATCGGGTTCAGAATCGGCTTGTCATCATGGAATGCGTCGTGATGTCCAATGTAGACCCAATTGCCGTTCGCCGGGTCCGACTTCGTCGTCGTCACGAGCGCCGTGCGGCCTTGAAGGTCGTTGTAGCCCACCAGTCTGACGTTCTGCGCGCCGTCGGACATCGGGTCCGTAGCCGGTGCGGCGGCAGTGGCCGGCGCAGCCGGCGCCGAGCACGCTGCGGTCGAAATCGAGATCACCCATCCCGAGGCAAGCATCAACGCGAGAACTCCCGATGTCAGTGTTCTACTCGCGTATCGGCGGTCACCCATGGCATTCATCTCCGATCACTGGATCCGTTATCTGGCTCGGTCACGCCGCCGGTGCTGGCGCCGCCAGCGGCGTGAGGCAAACGATTGAACGATCAGAACCGGACCAAGAGGTCCAACTGGACCGACCTGGCGGCCTGCAGATTGCCCGGCTGTAGATAGGCCACGGTGTTGTACTGCCGGTTCGCTCCGCCGCGGGCGTACTCCGTGCCGCGACCTCCGTTGAGCAGATTCAGGATGTTGCTCGCGATCTCGAGGTCGCGGGCTCCACCCAACTTGAACCGCTTGCTGAGCTTGAGGCCAACCGTGTGAGTGGCCGCGAGCAGAACTTGCCCCTCCCCGCGCGTCGGGTACACGAAGCGGATCCGCGTTCGGAGCGGGTTCGACTGGACCGAGCCTGTCGAGGAGGTCACGGTCGCGGGCCCGAATACCGCGAGCTCCGGGCTGTTGGCCGGCAACTGGTTGACGATCCACGAGCTCCACCCGCCCGAGACCACCGAATAGCTGCCCCCAACGACGATCCCGGCCGGTGCATTCCACGTCCCGTTGAACCGGTACGAGAACGGGTTCCACATCGGGGCGGTGGTGCTGCCCGGGTAACTGTTGTGGTCGTTCGGATCTCGCGTCCGCCAGAGCATCCGATTGTTGGGGAACCCGTCGGGCTGGATGAAGCGCGCCGGGTCGGTCGGGTTCCACGTGCCGCTGTCGTGCTGCCACTGGCGGTGGATCGCCACCATCGCTTGGAAGTTGTGGGTCAGGTTCTTCGCCACCGTAATCTGCAGCGCGCGATAGTGCATCGAGCTCCAGTTGTTGTTCGTCAGCCGGTAGACGATCCCTTGGTTTGGATCGACCAGGCCGAAGCCGCCGAACGGCTGATTCGGTCCGCTCGGGTAGATCCCGTTGATATCGGTCTGCGCGAACATGTTATGGATCTTGCGCGCGATGACCGCCACATCCATGCTCACCTGCCCGGGAAACTGGCGCCGATAGCCTGCGATGTACTCGTCGATGATCGGCTGGCTCATGCCGGGATCGAACTGCAGACTGGAGACCGACGAGGTCCGGGCCGGCGAGTCGAACACGGTCTCGAAGGTCCCATTGCCATCGAGATCGTAGGTATCGCGGATGGCGGCCGCGTCGGCGCCGCCAAACGACGACACGCCGTGCCGTCCGCCCTGCAACTGTTCGTGCACGCGCGCGAAGGTGCCACGCAGCACGTTCTTGGCGTCATCGGTCAGCAGATACGAGAAGCCCGCCCGCGGCCCGACTTCGGTGCTGGACTGCCGCGAGAAACCCCGCTGTGCGTCGTACCGCCGGACGAGGTCGACGCGGACACCCAACGTCGCGGTCAACCGCGCGGCCGGCTTCCAGGTGTCTTGCACGTAGAAGCCGATGTCCTTGTCGCGGCCCGAGGCCGTCAGCAGATTCAGGTTGCCCGTGACGTACTGCCGATGAAACGGAACCGTCCCGGCCGCCGGGTTGCTCGGATTGGCCAGTCGCTGTTCCTCGTAGATGAAGCCGCTGTTCAAGTACGCGGTTTCCTGGTCGAAGTTGTTCGCCGGCAGTGCCAGGAAGCCGGCTTGGAACTCGTGGGACCCGGCAAGGTCGTCCTTGAACCATGTGACGTCGCCGCGGAGCATGGCCACCGACGAGCGATCGAGCAACATGCAGCCAAGGCAACCCACCGACCGATTGCCGCCCGTGGTCACGAGCAGCCCCGTCCCCGTGGCTCGTCCCTGCGCGATCGTGAAGGCCGGGTGAACGTCGATGCTCGGCCCCGGGATGATGCGCCCGTCGTAGCTATCGCGGCCGTTTCCACCCTTGTTGTTGTAGCTGGCCGTGAAGGTCGACGTGAAACTTCTCCCCCACACCGATGTCAGTTTGGCTCCGTACAGCGCCCCGCCAGTCGACAGCACCTCGTCAAACTTCGTCATCGTCTGCCCGACGTTGAGCATGTGCAGCCGGTCACCTTGATAGATCCCAGCCAATGTGTGGTTGCCGCCGAGCCGCGCCGTGACCTTCGCATACGGCTGTTGACTCTTGAGCGACGTATTCTCGAACTCTTCTGCCGGGTACAGCGCCTTGAGGGCCGCCACCACAGCCGGAATGCGGCTTGGCGTCGTCTGGTTGTTCTGCCACCGATAGGCGGCGAAGAACCAGGCGCGGTCCCGCATGATGGGGCCACCGGCGGAGAAATCGGCCTGGTTGACGGCCCGCGTGGCGGGCGTGCCTTTGCCTCCGGTGTTGTCGCCGTTCCACGCAAAGGGCTGGAACGTCCACCCCCCCGAGCCGCTGAGTTGATTGCCGCCACTTTTGCTGATCATGTTGAGCACCAAGCCGTACCCCATCGGCGAGGCGGCGTCGACACCACCGGTTTTGATCTGCACATCCTGGACGGCTTCGGTGCTCAGGGCCGTTCGATTGATGTTCGAATCGTTGTAGTTGCTCGCCATCATCCCTTCCATGTCGACGACGGCGTCGCGGTGATCGACGGCGTTGCCGAAGTAGTTCTGGCGGCCGCTTCCGTCGTTGTGCGGCCGCGACATCACTCCCGGCGTCATGTGGAGAAAGTCGCTCCAGTATTTGCCTTCGACGAGGGGCAGGCTCTTCTGGAATGCCGCTTCGATGTTCAGCACGTTGCTGGGACGAACGACCTCGAGCATCGGCGAATCGCCGATCACGGTGACCGTTTCTGCCAGGCTGCCGAGCGCCATCGTGACGTCCACTTGGAAATTCGCGCCGGCACGCAGCAGGATGCCTTCGCGGCGGAACACCGAAAACCCTGTGAGCTCCGCAGTGAGCGTGTAGGTCGCCGGTGGCAGGTTGACGAGACGGTAATTTCCTGCGGCATCGGTCACATCCACGCTGGGGGTCAACAGACCCGGGCTCGTGGCCGTGACCGTGACGCCTGGCAACGCGCCCCCTTGGCTGTCGGTGACGGTTCCGCGGAGGCTGCCATCACCTCCCTGGGCGCTGAGGTTCGCCGAGACCGCCGAGAGCGTCAGTACGAGAACAGCGCCAACGACTCCTTTGCACATCGTCCGTCTCCTTGTGTAACAGGTCAAACGCCGCGACGACTCCTCCCCGCAAAAGACAGCGACCAACCGGCCGAGCGTATCGCCAAACGCGAGACACGCGGTTGTCAAAGGATGTCTAGGGTTTGTCTCTGAATTGTCTCGGTGCGAGGCACACATCAACATCGAAAGGCTCACTGACGACGTGCCGAGCTATCGCTTGAGCGTGACTTTCTGCACGCGCCGCCGTCATTGAATGAGTTTCTTGAACTCGGCAAGATCCTTCATCTTCGCGAAGATCGGATCGGCGGCGGCCTGCGGCGGCCAGATGTTCGGCTGCCGCTTGATCGCTTCACCCAGCGGAACAAGTGCGCTTGTGAAATCGCCGGCCTGTGCGTAGCGTTGCGCCAGGGCGTACATCGCTGGCTCGCTTCGCGGGTTGATCTCGAGCGCGCGCTTCTGTTCGGCAATCGCCTCGGCGAACTTCCCCTCCTTCGCCAGCTCCAAGGAGCGTTGAGTCAGGCGGTTGGGGACGCCGAGCGTCATGTTGAGCAATCGACGCAGCTCCTTGAAGGGCTCAGCCGAATCGTCCACCCGGATGTCAACGGTCCGCTCAACGGTGGACTCGGAATTGGCAGGCAGCGGCCGCACCACGAGGATACCCGCCGACTGCATGCCTCTCGTGTCACCGCCCTTTGACTGTCCCGCATCGAGCGCGTCCATCAGCCGTTCGGCCATCGACCCCTTCCCGCTCTGGTACGCCGCGGCCATGGCCTTGACGACCTCCCCGCTTGCCAGCGTGTTGCCCTGCGCCGAGAAGTTCACTGCCGCGACGTGTCCGGCGTACCCGCCGAGGTGGACCAGGTCCTTCGGATCGGAGTTGCGGTCGATGACTCACTTGCCGGTGTACACGGTCGATCGACCCTTCGTATCGATGACCGCCACTTGCCGCGTGTCGCGGCCGGGATCCTCGTCGGTGATGCGCTTGACCACTTCGGCAGGTGACAAACCTTGCTCGAGCAACGCGATGGCTTTGGGTCCGTACTGTCGATTCGCCGAGGCTTGAGTGGCCACAGCACCGACGCCGGGTTTGGCGTACGGCACAGCCGCCCCCGCGCCAAACGCGCGCGATTGAACGCCGACTCCGAGCTCCTGGGTGGCGGGATCGAAAGCGATGATCGAAAACGTCGAAACCCAGGGATCGGGTCCGTCAGATTGCGCAGCCGGCCATCCGCTCGACGTCAGTATCACGCCAGCCAACGCCGCCATCCAGACAACACATCGCATGCCCACAGATCCTCCGTCTGAACCTACGCCCGGAACCTTCGTGCGCAACCCTCGAATAAACCGCCGTCAAGCCCCACGAGTCTATCGCGGCCACGGCTATACTTCTCGCCTATGACCCGGTGGCCTTCGGCGCTGCGTCAGATGCGCATCGTGGTGGCTTTCACGTGCATCGCTGGCATCGATCATCCTCGCGTCTCCGCCCAAACTCCGTCATCGGGCCCTGGGTTGGGCACACTGAGCGTCTTCTTCATCGCCGCCCTCCTGTCTGCGAGTCGCGGCCTTCGTCCCCGAACATCTCGTCAAGCGCCCTTGAAAGCTCCTCGCCGATCCGCCGGTGCACCGCCACCGAAGGATGGTTATCGAACCGGCTGGCGCGAAACTGCTCACGCGTAAACTCGGCCCGGATTCCCGATAAGTCGACCGACACCATGCGGTCGTCGCGCAGCTGGCTCACCAATCTTTCCGACGGACCAAGCCAGGGGAGCACGACGACGACGTACGGGACGTGACGGGCAACTGCGAAGTCGCGAAACCGCCGCACATACCGATACGAATCTGGAACCTCATCGCGTCTGATTCGGGCTCGTATCTCAGGGGAGAGCGTCACCGCGCGTGGGAAGAGCGTCCACCTCACCCAATAGGGCACTCGCAGGTTCCTGAGCGGATCGAGCAGAAATGTGGCCGTCGGACCGAGCCCCCAGCCGATGGACCGAAAGTGCCCATCGTGATCGAGTCGGCGCGGGAGACGTCTCAGGTCAAGGTCAGGGGCAAGGAGGGCCATGACGACGAGATCCGGTTCGACCTCCAGCATCCGGCATTCAAGCGTTGCGGCCATCTGCTGGACGCTGTACGCCGAGACCCCGTAGTTGAACACAATCGTCTGACGCGACGGCCATCGCTCGCGCAGCGCGCGCTGAAGTACCTGGGCGTAGGTGTCCTCATTCAACCAAACGCCCTCGCCGAAGGTCACCGAATCTCCCGCGATCCCGATTCGGAATTCGCCGACCTTCTTTGCCGCGTACGTCGTTCCCACTGCGTTCGATCGCAAGCCGAGGCTATCGGTACTGAGCAGGGCCAAGCCGCGGCCGCGCGCGTTCGCGAGGTTGGCTTTGAGCACGTATGGAATCTCATCGTGGCACCGCGATGGCACCTGGTACACAGCGTCGTAGACTTCCCTTTCGTAGTCGCCTCGGACCCGGAGCGCCACCTCGAGCGTTAAGAGCGCGACAAACAGTCCAGCCAGGACTGCGACCGTTTTTCTGCCCAGCTGTCCAGTCATCGTGGTCCGCCGAGTCTAATCAAGGGCCCCAACGCGTCGACTATACTGCCGCGATGCAGCTCATCCTCCTTATCCTCTCCTTGCTCCTTGCGTTCCCGTCGCTTGCCTCGGCCACCTGGTCGGTGATCGCTGTCGATCGCGCGACCGGTCGCGTCGTCATCGCGTCGGCGACCTGCGTCAATCGCGACGATCAGTTCCTGATGGGCGTGCAAGCGGTCGTCGTCCCTGGCAAAGGCGTTTCTGCGTGCCAGGCGGCCGTCGATAGCACCCACAAGAATCAGATGCTCGTGTTCGAAGAGCTGAAGAAGGGCACTGATCCGAAAGCCATCATCGAGAAGCTTAGTCAGGATCCCGCGTTTCAGAGCCGCCAGTTCGGCATCGTCGACTTGCAGGGCCGCTTCGCGGGTCACTCGGGGCTGACCAACGGCTACGTCTCTCAGGACGTTCAGGGCAACGTTCCTGGAACCCAGATTTTCTACTCGATTCAGGGGAACATTCTGCGGCCCGGACTGGTCGTTCCCAATGCGGTGCAAGCGTTCATCAATTCGAAAGGCGCCCTTACCGATCGCGTGATGGCTGCCATGGACGCCGCCGACGGCTCTGGCGGTGACAGCCGGTGCACATGTCCACCGTGGCCAGCCGACGGCATCGCGCCTGCAATTCCGTGCGATGGGAAAACGTCGCACGTCGCGTACATTCTGATGGCCGAAGCCACCGACAGCAATGGCGAGTCGCACAACAACGGGAAGTACGCGATGTATCTCACGGTGTCGCAGCCGGGAGCGGACAAAGGACCGAACGCGGTTCGCGCGGGCGAGAACCTAAACCCTGTGAAAGCGCTGCGCATGCGGTACGACGCATGGCGCAAGACGCAACCCGCTTCATTCCAGTAAGGAAGACGAAGATGTGCACGCGTCAGCTCGTCGCGGTCATATTGGTGAGCCTCGCAGCTTCACCAGCGGAAGCCCAAACTCCACCCGCTGGCGGCGCGACGCAAAGGCCCGGTCAGCCGGGCGGCGCGCCGCCACAGCAGCAGGGGCGGAGGAACATCGAGGCGATCACCCTGTCGAGTCCGGCCTGGCCCGACGGCGGCATGATTCCGATCAAGCACAGTCAGGCGGGCGACGAATTGTCACCGCCGTTGAGCTGGACGGCGGGGCCCGAGACGACAGCGAGCTATATGCTGATCGTCCACGACATCGATGCCGCGATCGGCAACGGCGCCGACGACATCCTGCACTGGATGCTGTGGAACATCCCTGCCAGCGCGCGCGGGCTGGCCGAAGGTCAACCGCACGGCAATCAGCTTCCGGATGGCACTCGTCAAATCAGCGCGAGCGGTCCGTACTATCGCGGTCCCGGTGCGGCAGCGGCCGGTTCACCACATCACTATGTGTTCGAACTGTACGCGTTGGACGTGATGCTCGATGTTCCCGCGGTCGGCGCGTCGCCGCCACAGACGCGTGCAGCGGTGATGGCCGCGATGGCAGGTCACGTCCGCGGTAAGGGCGTCTATGTGGGCTTGTTCAAGAGATAAGCACCCCCCGACGCGCGCTACCTGCCCCACCCGCCCTACCAGCCCCAACCTCACTTCACAATCGAAGTGATTTCGGGATCTCTCGGCACCGAGGCCGCCGGCACTGGCTGCGGCGTGGCGGGCGGAGGTGTCGTCAGGACGATCCCAGCTGACGACTTGGCCTCCAGCACCTTCTTGCGCGGAAGCTCGATGAGCTCGGCCAACTCATCTCGCGTTTCAACCAGGCTGTTGCCGATGTGATTCGCACCGGCCACTCTCAACGGCTGAGTACCCTCATCGCCAAGCACTTCGGGACCCCACCGGCCGACAAGGAGGCGCGCCTCGGGAAACGCCTGTCGCAGTCGTTTGACCAGATACCGAGTCTTTGACGACGCGCTCGGCGGGAGGTCTGCCAGGCAGACCACCGAGACCGCTCGCTCTCGAACCAGCTGAATCAGCTCCGGCGCCTGCATGCGCATTTTGGTGATCTCGATCTGGATCGGCAGATCCTCCACCAGATGCGACAACATGCGGAGCGCCAGCTGATCCGCAATACCCTTCGTCGCGTACCCAAGGACGCGCAGTGGCTCACGAGGCGCCAGCAGCGGTGTATCGGCGGCCAATGGCACGGCGGGATTCAGTTGGCGAATGAGATCGGCAGCATCCGTTGTGAGCTCACCTGTCGCCTCCACGACGTTCGCTTCCTCACCAGGTGACAAACGCCCTTCCATGCGATCCCGTTCGGCGTAGTTGAGGGCGGGGAGCAGGAGCGCGTCAAACACAGTGTGCGGCGCGTCGGTGCGAATGTGCCGTTCCACTAATTCGGCCGCCTCGTCTTGATCGCGCGCGAGCAGTCGCTGATAGTAGCCGTACTCGGGCGCAAGCGCCGGCGTGTCGGCCATGAGCGTCGCGAGAAACTCGAGTCCCTGGACGTGCTTGCCCAGCACGACCAGACAGACGGTCAGCGGCGTCGCCATCAGCAATCCCAGCGGACCCCACAACCACGTCCAGAAGGCGACCGACGCCAGGAGCGCCACCTGGGACACGCCTGCCGCGCCCGCGTAGAGAATCGTTTCGAGCACCATGTTCGTGACGATCTCGAGCACGATGTAGCCGCCGATCACCATGAGGGGACCGGTCCATCCCTGGAGTGTGGCGAGGCTCACGAGAATCGGCACACCGGCGCCAACCACTCCACCGACGTACGGAACGAAGCGCATGATCGCACCCAGCGCGCCCCACACGTACGCGTACGGCACGCCGATGACGTACAACATGAGGCCCGCCACGGTTCCGAAGAACACGTTCACGAGCGCCTGTCTCATCAACTGCCGGCTCACACGAGACCCCGCCTCGTAGAACGCCTTGGTCGTGACGGCGAGGCGGCCGTGACCGAAGAGCCCGATCAGACGATCGCGCAGGTCCTGTCGCTCGAGGAGCATGAAGATGACCATGGCGATGACCAGGCCGGCCGTCCCGAGCGGAGCAATGACCGGTCCCAGCCAGGAAAAGCCCGACGCAAACTGATCGCGAATGACCACGGTCTGAACGACACCGGGTCTGCCCTCCTCACCGGTCAGGTCCTTCGTGATGTCGTCGATCATCTTTTGCAGCCGCTCCATCGAGCCGCCGCGGCCGACGCCTCGAACGTCGGCAATCTTCGCGAGGATGTTGGTGCGGTAGGTCGGAAGATCCGTGACGATGCCTTCGATCTGTCGCTCGATGCCCCAGACCGCCAGACCGAGGAGCGTGAAGACCAGCGTCACCACGACGAGCACGGCGGGCGCGCGGCCGATCCACCGCTGGAGCCAGGTCACCGGCGGCGAGAGAACGAAGGTGAGGAGGATGGCGAGCGCGAACGGCCTCAGGACCCCCTGCGCCCAATAGAGGATGCCGATCACGAGCACGCAGCCCGCGAAGGTCACCCACGGCTTCAGCGATTTCGCCGCATCATCGTCCATACGATCACCGGCCGCTCAGTCTCTGGCTGCGGCTCTGCGCGTCCTTGTATCGAGAAGACGTGCTCGGCACTTTCAAGTACGCGGCGCGCGCGGCGTCCCGGTTGTTCAACCGCCGCTCGAAGAGCTCGCCCGCTCTGAACCACGCATCGAATCGTGTGTTGGGGAACTGCATGCCGAGCTGCGAGAAGGCGTCGGCCGCGAGCTGATAGAGCTTCAGGTCGTCGTAGGTTTCGCCCATCCACCACAGCGCCGCCTCACTGGTCGGATGTTTTGGCACCTGCTGCACCAGGAGCCGCCTCGTGAGCAGCGATGCCGGAACGGTCGCGCCCGAGACCGGGTCGAACTCACGGAGGCGCGAACGATCTTCGAGGTTGATCTTTGCGGTCATGGCTGGCACGAACCACGACGTCTGCGCGTAGGACGCACCGATGATGGTGAGACGTCTGCGAGCTTCGTCTTGATTCTTGTTGGTGATGAGCGTTTGCGCCTCGTTGAAGAGCGCCTCGGCCGCGGCTTCAGGGCTGGGCATCGGCGGAGGGGCGGGCTCCGGCGCGGCTTTCTTCGGAAGCTCGGTGGCCGCCGCCGGTGCTTTCGTTGTCGGCGCCGGCGATGTGGGGCGAGTGCTCTTCGTCGGCGAGGCGGGAGCCGGCGAGGGGCTCGTGGTCGCTGGTGGTGGCGTCGCCGGAGGGGTTGACGCGGCAGGAGCTGGGGGTGGGGGTGCAGCCGGCACGGCCGCCGTCGCTGCGGGAGGCGTGGGCGCTATCGTCGCGGTTGGAGCAGGCGGTGCCATCTGGGCTGTCGCCGCGCTCGACGCAGGCGGCTGGCTGCGGCTCATCATCATGTAGGCAACGCCGCCGGCAATGACCAGGAGCAACACCAGCAGCCCGATGTAGAGCGGCGTTCGCGACGGCTTCTCAGCGAACAGATCCATCGGCGACTTCCTGGACCGCCGACCGCCTGTGAGCTGCTTGAGCTCACTGATCACCTGATAATCAGCGACGTCGCGGACCTTATCGAGATCGCTCAAGAACGCGTTGACGCTCTGGTAGCGCTGCGCCGGGTCGCTCGAAAGGCACCGAAGGATGACCGGATCCAGATCCAGCGGGACTTGCTGATTGGCTGCGCTCGGCAGACTGAACTTCCCAACCGGCATGCGCCCGGTGAGGATCTCGTAGGCCATGACACCGAGGGAATAGATGTCGGATCTGTTGTCGGCTCCACCCTGATTGAGTAAGAGCTCCGGCGCCCGATAGAGCAACGCCCCCAGCCGGGCGTTGGTGATGGTGCCCGCGCTCGGCGAGGCGGTCCCGTGGATGTCGGTGCCAAAGTCGACGATCTTCACCACCGAAAGGTCGCGCGAGACCAGGATGTTTCTGGGCACCAGATCGCCGTGGACGATGCCCTTGGCGTGCGCCGCAGTGAGGCCGCAGGCGACTTCACGAATGATCTGCACGCACTCGTTCAGCGTCGGTCGGGCACTGCGCACGCGATCGACGAGCGAGCTGCCGTCCACGTACTCCATCACCAGGTAGGTCAGCTCGCCATCCTTCCCGTTGTCGAGTGTGCTGACGATGTTCGGGTGAGACAGGGCGGCCAGCGCTTGCCCTTCTCGACGAAAGCGCTCCAGCCGGGCCGCATCATTCAAGAGTTCGTGTGACAGGACACGGAGCGCGACCACCCGCGCCTGGGCCTCGTCGTAGGCACGATAAACCGTGCCGAGCTTGCCCGTCCCGATGACGCCCAGGACGTGATACGACCCGATTCGAGCTGGGTAATCAGGAGCCATTACGTCTCAAAAACCAGAACCGTGCTGCCCACGACGATGCGATCCAGCGGTTTGAGATCGGTCCGGTCGACACGCACGTTGTTGACGACCGTGCCGAATGTACTATCGAGGTCCACGATCGCATACCCCGTTCCGGTCCACTCGATGCGCGCATGCTCTTTGCTCACCTGGGCGTCGCTGAGACGCAGGCCGCTCGAGGCATCACGGCCAATCAGCAGGGCGTGGTCGCCGAGCTCGACCGTGGTGCCGGCGCTGGATCCTTCGGCAATGAACAGCCGTCCGGTCGGGGACGGGCCCAGGGCGGCCTTCGCAGCCGACTTTCGAGGCGCCAGCTCAATAGTACGGACTGGGAACGGAATGTTGATGCTGCGCGCCTTGAACACTTCCCAGATGCGCTCGCCGACCAGACTCTGGGTGTCTTCCAGCTCTGCCATGTCATCGACCCAGAACTCCAGCTCGTACGTAATGGCGCTGTCGGCAAAGGTGGTGAGCTTCACGCTCGGCGACGGCTTCTCCAATACGCCCTTGACGCCGGTGACGGCTTCGAGCAGCGCGTGCCGGACGCGATAGGGCGGCGCGGCATAGTCCACTCCGATGACGATCTGGGCCTCGTGCATCGGGTTCGGGTAGTGGAAGTTGACGACGTTCTCTTCGGCGATTCTGGCGTTGGGAATGATGAGGTTGTCGTTCTGTCGCGTGCGAACGTGCGTCGTCCGCCACGTGACCTCCACAACGCGGCCCTCGACGTCGGCAACTTTGATCCAGTCATCGAGGCGGAACGGACGTTCGAGGCTGATGACGATGCCGGCGAAGAGATTCGTGAGCAGCGGCTGCAGCGCCAGGCCAAGAACCAGCGAGCCGACCGCACTGGTGGCAATGATCGGCGCAAGGTCGAGGTTCGGAAACAGGATCTTCAACAGAATGAACGCGGCGACGAGATAGGCGACGCCCTGCACGGCGGGCGCCAGCATCGGCGCCAGGTGGATGCCGCGGCTCACACGGAAGTGGAAGTCGAAAATGTACAGACCGATCAGGCGAAGGATCGAAACCGCGGCGAGAAAGCTGACGACCCAGGTGTAGAACGATTCGAAGTCCGCCGGCAGTGGCCCACCCGAGAACTTATAGACCGCGAGCGAGGCCGCAATCGCGCCTACAAACAGCACGAAGCTCAGCTTGCGAATGATGCGCGACGACCGGCGCAGCTGCAGGATCGCCCCCATCAGGACGACGGCGGTCGACACACTTCCTGCGATAGCCAGAAGAAGAATCAGCACGCGGCTCGATGGGCTCCTATTCTACGACGTTGGAGTGACGACGCCGGCTCGTGTGACCGGCCGGCGCGTGACTCACTGCCTCGGCGCAGACGCGCGATCCACGACCGTGCCCCAGAAGCCGATCATCATTTCTTCCCACGTTTGATCGCCCCAGCGCACATCTTGAGTTGGATCGGGATTGAACTTGTTGTTCGTCGAGTTGTCGAAGTGCGCGATGACTTCGATCTCGGTGCCCTGCGGCAGCAAACGCGGCTGCGCGAGCTGATATGTGATCTGCCAGCTGAAGTCGTAGCGCGGCACCGACAAGAGTGTCTCTGAAGTGCCGTCGGGCAGATGCGCGATATACGTCATGTCTTTGCCTCGCACGTGCATATGCGGCGTCAAAGAAGTCAGCATCGTGTCGGCCGCCAGCTTTCGCGTGGCGCGAACCTCATGATTCGGCGCGCCAGCCGGAATCACGAATCGCACATTCATCGCCGACCCGCCCATTTGCTGTTGCGTTGGCGGGGCCTTGGCGAAGATGACGCCGACGGTCGTGCGGTCGACCGCAGCCTCGCCGTTGGTCGTGTAGTGCACCTGCAGCACGATATCGGAGTTGGCGCGCAGCAATCGCGCGATGCCTGCGGGAAACACGACGCCGGGCTTGTTCGGCGTGACGCCGCCAATGTTGCCCGGTCCCAGGGCGCCTTGCTGTTGCAGCGGCTGGTCGGCCGGCTGCGTGAATGCGATCACGTGATGCACATGGGCGCGGGCGCCCGGCTTGATTTCAATCGCCTGGATCCACTTTTCTTCGCTGATCTCGGTGGGGATCCGCAGGTACTGATACGGAATGACGCCGCTGGCCGGCACGGAGAACGCTTCTGAAGTAAAGACCGCGTCAGGCTGCCCGATGCTCCAACCCTCGACAAACGTCGGCAGCTTCGGCAGGTCGGCGTCGCGACCTTTGGCGGCGCCGCCATCGACCCACGACACAATCGTGTCGATCTCACGGTCGGTCAGCCTGGGATCGTTTTTGAACGTACCGATGGCGGGATCGGCGCCCCAGGGAGGCATGGTCTTCGCCGACACCCGCTGCTTGATCGATCGTGCCCACGGCCGGGCGTCCTCGTAGGACATCAGCGTCATCGGCGCGAACATCGTCGGACGATGACACTCCACGCAGTGCTTGAAGAAGATGGGCGCCACGTCGCGGGTGAACGTGACGGGATCGTCGCCGGCGACTGCGGACGCCGGCCACGCCGCGCACACAGCACCGAACACGAGGGTCGCGAAGATTCGGCGTCGAGTCACGGTTCCTCCTGCTGGCAGCCCGCGCTGCGTGATCTGGTTCATCGGTCTCATGTGTGGCCGTCTGCAGCCTAGCCCGGAATTGTGACCGGGTCGCCCTTCTTTGTGAAGACCACCGCCAGAATCCTCGCGGACTGCGTCTGACTCGCATTCCCGGACACGGCATGCACCTCGCCAGGCGCATCGAACGACTCGAAGAACATCTGGCCGGCGGCCAGCACGACGGGCGGTTTGTCGTTGACCGCAAATCGGTACTGTCCCTCGAGGACGTATCCAATGACGAAGCCCGGGTGCCGGTGCCGGCCCGACGCCTCGCCCGGCGGATAGGTGACCTCGCTCGCTGTGATCTGCCAGCCGTCGAGATTCACTGCCGGCGTGTCGCGCTGCGCGAGGGCCTTCGCGCTCGGCGCCGCGACGGCGTCACCCGTGGCAAGCAGCGACGACGCCATGGAGGCCATCGTCGCGACCAGGAATTCTCGTCGATCCTTCATCACATTCTCCTCAGAACATGTTTGTGTCATCTGCGTTATCGGTGAGCTATCGCTGGGACGTTGTCGACGTCTTGCGGACAACGTTGAGTGTGAGGCTCGATGGATATTGCTTCGAATGGTGGACGGCGTTTCGCGCGACCACGCCGTTTACTTCGTTGTAGTTCTGACCGCCCGTGTTCAAGTTGCGATCGAAGCGCGGGAAATTGCTGCTGGACACTTCAACGCGAAGGCGATGACCCACGTCGAAGTAGTTGCTGGTCGTGAGCGGCTGCAGCGTCACCTTGTAGACCTTGTCCTTCTCCATCCAGGCCAACGGCTTGTCGTAGCCGTCACGATACCGCATTCGCTGAATCGACTCGTCGAGGTTGTACGCACGCCCGTCGGGATAGACGTCGAGAATCTTGACGGTGAAGTCGGTGTCCTTGGCATCGGATGAAACGTAGAGGGTCGGGGCGATCGGCCCGCTCACTTCGACGCCTTCCTTGAACGGCTCGGTGGTGTACACGAGGATGTCGGAGCGGGACTCCATCTTGCGCTGATCGAACGCACCAGCCTGAATGGCATTGCCCGTGCAGCAGACGTTGCCGCCATAGGATGGAACCGGGTTCATCGGATCGTAGGTAAACCGATCTGGTGCGTCCAGGTCGGGAGGCACGGTGCTGAGGGCGCCGTCGCCGTTGAGCGAGTTGGCCGCGCCGCCGCTCGAGAGATAGAACGTCATCGGCTGGGCTCCCGGTGGCGGCCACGCCTCCGCCGTCTGCCACTTGTTGCTCCCCATCGTGAAGTAGGTCACCTTGGGCATCCGGTCGAGACGAGTGTTCGACTCGCCCTTTAGAAATTTGTCAAAGAAGCCATAGACGATCTCGTTGTAGTCGAGACGCGCATCGCCCATGCTGCGCTCGCCCACGATCGTGTTTTCAGTGGCCCGGGTGAAGGAGCAGTGCGCCACAGGCGCGATGATCGCCCATTGCTGATCGGCGACGGCGCCCTTCGCCGTCTTCCGAACATGGTTGAACATCTCGAGGTTGGGCCCGACCGACACGTCGTACCACGACATGAACCACAGCCCGGGGATGTTGAGGGGCATGGTCTCATGCCAGAGTCCGCCCTTGGTCCACGCCGAATCATTGGGCGCGCGTTGCATCATCATGCCGCCGGTTTCGACGGGCATCTTGTCGGCGAAGATGCCGCGCGGGCCCTCTGCGTTCTTGATGATGTCCTGGGTCGGCAGGCGCCACAGTGCCTTCTCCCAATTCACCGGTGGCATCCGCGGCGCGAGATCGAAGAGTCGCGAGGCCGCGATGAGGTCCGCTTGCGACGTGTTCCTGGGGAACATCGGCCGCACCTGGTTCTGTTGGCCGTAGATCCACGTGATGAAGAGCATCTGCATCGCACCGCCGCGATACCAGTTGCCCTGCTCCCAGTACGGTCCCACCTTCCCGACGCCTGCACCGAAACCCTGGACGTTCATCGCCGCAAAGCCGGGAGGGCTGAGCGACGCGACAGCAGGTTGCCACTCGGCCGTTGACGAACAGCCAGTGGTGCCGAGCTTGCCGTTCGACCACGGCTGCTTGGTCAGCCATTCAATGGTCTCGTAACCGTCGGTAATCGGCGCGCCCAGAATGTCGTAGTTGCCTTCGGAGAAAAAGTGTCCACGCTCGTTCTGACCGACCCAGGCGTAGCCGCGTTTGATGGCCGCCAGAATGTTGGACATATCCGACGGCACGCCGTTGCGGACATCCCAGAAATTGAAGTTATACGGCGTCTTGACAAAAACGATCGGCACCTTGCCCGCCGCGTTCTTGGGTCGATAGACATCGGTCGCCAGACGAACGCCATCCTTCATCGGGATCATCACGCGGCGTTCGACGACGGCGAGGCTCTGGAGCTCGTGTTCCAGATCGATCCGCCGTTGCTGTTCGGCAGGTGACAGTGTGCCCTGCTGGGCGGGCATCACAGCCGACGCGGCGATGACGGTCGCAGCCAGCACGACATAGAAGCGGCGAGAGAAGGCAGTCATGTGCAGAACCTCCAATTGCGTCTAAGCGCCGTCTTATGCTCGAATGAGTTTACACGTCGCGGTTCCTTTCACCACGGAGATACCTGAATGACTCGACCACGGTTTACCCGAGCCCTGTTGTTCGCCCTTACGCTTGGATTGGTAGGCGGTGTCGCTCGACCAGCTTCGGCACAGGTCTTCCTCAGCCCCATCGTCGGGTACAACTTTGGCGGAGACTCCGGGTGCCCGAGCATTTCGAATTGTCAGGACAAGAACCTCAACGTCGGCATCGCGTTCGGTAACTATGGGACTCTTTTCGGTACCGAAATGGAGTTCGCCTACGCGAAGGATTTCTTTGGCGACGTGGCCGCCTACGAATCGAGCGTCGTGACGCTGATGGCGAACCTGCTGCTCTCGCCTGACGTCGGCCGCATCAAGCCGTATGCGTTGATTGGCGCCGGACTCATCAAGAGCAACGTCGAGTTTGGCGCGCTCAGTGCCTTTAGTTCCCGGGATCTCAACACGGTCGCCTGGGACCTCGGCGGTGGCGTCGTCGGCGCCATCAGCGACCGGTTTGGTGTGCGCGTCGACATCCGCTTCATCAAGGCGCTGAAGGACTTCGAAATCTTCGGAGTGAGCGCGACCGGTAACAAGCTCGAATTCGCGCGCATCGGCGGCGCTCTCTTGATCTTCTTCTAGCCCGACCGATCGCGCCCATGAAGGACAACGGCCCGTGGGGTCATCCCCGGGCCGTTGGTGTTTCGCTCCTCGCTGGCATCTACTGCGGCATGCGCTCGTAGGTGGCAAAGGTCACGTTGGTCGTCTTGCCGCTGCCGTCATCCCGCATGAGAGCGTGCAACCGATCAGTATCTGGTGATGATGCCAATCGTCCCACGCCAGTAACTCAGTTGCCGTCCGACACGAATGACGAACTCGTCCTCCTGGACGACGCTGCGAAGATATCTCACGTCAAAACGGACGCCGACCCGGTTGGTGAGCAGGCCCGTGGCGCCGGTGCCCAGCGTAATCGCCGGCATGGTCCGTCTGACGCGGAAGGTGAGCTGGAGATCGACGGCTTGGGCGTGCATCAGCCCAAGCCCGACGGTGAAGTAGGGACGAAGGCCACCGCCGGTGAAGTCGGGTGGCAGCGACAGGATCAGATTGCCCGAGAGATCCGCGACGGAACTGCTCGTCACCAGTGGGGCGCTGATACCCTCTCGTTCGAAATAGCCGGGGATGTAGGCGACTTCGGCCTCACCACCGAAAATGCCGTTGCCAACCACCGCCACAGACGCGCCCAAGGTCATCGTCGCTTGGCCAGCGGCTTGCTCGAGATCGACGATTGAGGTGCGGCCCCCGAATTTCACGCCGAGGAAAGGCGTGAGGAAGACATCTGCTCGAGCTGGACCCGACGCGAGGATCAACAGCAACAGCGCGATCCAAATCGGGCGATAAGCGAATTTCGCAGGCACGTGAGGGCCGATGACGGTCCTCAATTTACAAGAACAGACGCAGGAAGATCTTCACAAACGGCGAAACCGTCACGTCGCCCTGCTCCAGGTTGAGGCCCGTGGCGAGGCCGGGGCTGTTGGCGAGGAGAATCAAGGTGAGTCGTTTGCCGGGTACTCGCAGCCAAATGCCGGACCCGGCATCTGGCAGCAGGCCAAACTGCCAGACCAGCCTCTCGTTGAACGAGGTTTGCACGAACCATCCCAGCCCTGTCGGCAAGGAGCCAGCGCCGAAACTGGCAGCGCTCCACATGTCGTTGAGCGTCTTCAAACTGACCGGCACACCCACGTCGAGCGCGGCGTCCAGGCGCGCGAGATCGTAGACCGACGCCACCATGCCCGTGGCAGCATCAATGCTTCGACTCGGATATTGGCTTGCCGTTGCGCTCCCAAACCGATCGACGCGATAGGGCACGGCGAGGCGCCTGACGACGTCATCGAAACGGCTCAGACGCCCCGGCTCGAAGAGTTGGCGCGCGACGTTAGATGCGTCGGTGATGTCGATGCCCGGCACCGAACGCGCGAGCCCGAACCGCTCGATGATCTCGTCGGCGAGAAACTGACGATACGGCTTCTCGCTGCAAGCGTCGACCACGTGGGTCAGCGCCGAATAGAGCGCCGGGTCATAGCGGAATCGGCCCGTTGGCGCGCCCTCTGACGCGTGCGCCAGCACGTTACGAACGCTCGCGGCAGATTCCGGAAAGGTCAGCGCCCATCTGCGAATCGGGTCGTCCACTTCCAGCAGGTGCCGATCGACACAGATCCCGAGAAGCAGGGCTGAAATCGCCTGCGTGATGCCCCCGATCACGTAAGGCGTATCGGGTGACGCGGGAATAGCCCTGCCAATATCTTCGCGGCCGAAACCCGCGATCCAGCCGATTTGCCCGTTCCTGATGATCGCGGCCGACAGGCCGGGAATTCCGCCCTCTTGACGGAGCGCTTCGACGTAACGCTCGAAAATGGCGTAGGGCAGCGTCTGCGGGAACTGGGGCTGGGCAGCACCCGACCAAGCCAGCGTGACGGCCAGGCCCACGGCCGCCGCGATGCGGGACAGTCGGGATTTCATCAAAAACGCCCTGAAAAGGCATAATAACATCAGGGTTTCGGCTAAGGACTTGTGCCGCCGATAACCTGTTTGTGCTACAGTGCACTCCGGCATTTTTGTGCATCGATCTGTGAGAGGTCTGCCTACTACGACTCGTCGCTGTAAGTGGCTGATTCCGCTGCTGCTAGCCCTTGTGTTCGCAGCACCGGCGTACGCCCAGAGCCTTCGGGTTCGACCCCTGGTACGGGAGGGCGAAGTGCTCGTGTCGTTCGCACTCGACGGCGTATTCACAGAGGCGATGCGCGAGCAGGTGCAAAGCGGCCTCCGCACCACGTTTACCTACACCGTCGAGCTGAAGCAGAAGGCACCGGCCTGGGTCGATCGCACCATCGCCTCGGCCATTGTCTCGGCCAGCGTCGAGTATGACAACCTGACGCGCCGAACCACAGTGACGCAGACCCTCGATGGGCGTATGGGCGAGACCCGCGTGATCGAGGACGCTGAGCTCGCGCGTCAACTCGCAACCAGCTTCGAACGTTTGCCGCTCTTCAAGACCCGGCTGCTGGAAGTGAATCGGGAGTATTACCTGCTGGTTCGAGCCGAGGCCCGACCGCAGAATCGTTCGGCCTTCTGGCCATGGGGCGGATCAACATCAGCACAGGCCAAGTTCACGTTCCTTCCATAACCGAGCCCTTAGAAGCCGGCCGAGCGGCCGAGCCTGAAAAGGGTAGAGGCGGGTCTTTAGACCCGCCTCTTGTTGTTTCCGACCGCCTTCGGCGTCCGATCTTAGGAGATCATCACCTTGCGAGGATGCTGTGAGTTGTCCTCGAGGAAGGTCTTCTTCACCTGGAGTTCTTCTTCGGTTGGCTGGACCCGGCCCGTGGCGTCGGTCACCCGAGACACCAGCGTGTGCTCGCCAGGTGTCGCGCCGTTCCAGGTGAAGTTGTAGAGCTTCCATCCATACTTCGCTGTGGTGGATGGATCCGCGCTCGCCATCTGCCACGGCCCATCGTCCACCTTCACCTCTACCGTCTTGATGGGCGTGCCGTCGTTCAACACGATGGCCTGCACCTTGTGCTGATTGCCAACCTTGGTCACTCGCGCCACGAACGACTTGAGCTGCAGGTGCGTGATCGCGGTCTCGATCCACTTCATCTCGCCGTCGATCATTTCGCCCTTGAGCGTGCGGTACCAGCGCGCCTGGTACTTCCCGAGGTACTGATCCTCCTGAACGTGGATGTGCGACAACCACTTCACGTTCGGGGCGCCATACCAACCAGGATTCAGCAGGCGCAGCGGCGCTCCCTGATGCTTGGTGAGCGGCTCGCCGTTGAGCGCGTAGGCCAGGAGCGGCTCGGACGCTAACGCGCGATCGCGCGGCAGGCTGCGCCCGTATTGCTGCTCGACGGTGTACTTCTGCGTCCGGAATTCGACTTCTTCTTGACCCTTGTCAGCGCCAAGGAACACGACCTCGCGCGCAGTGGCTTTCAGCCCCGCGGATTCAAGAACGGTCTTCAACGGCACGCCCGTCCATCGTCCGTTGCTGATGAGACCTTGCAACGGCCGCCGGTTGCCTGAGCATTCAAAGCCGGCGATGAGCTCGGTGCTGCCCAACTTCTTGAGATCGGCGAGGCTCAACGACTTCGGCCGGTCCACCAATCCCGTGACCTTGAGGCGAAAGGCGACCGGGTCGATTTCGGGATGCCCGTAGTGTTGAGTGGTGAAGAACTGATCCTTCGGAGTGAACGTGCTCGT
>JBOGIV010000046.1:0-7909 GCA_050747925.1 Vicinamibacterales bacterium | reverse complement strand
CGCGCCACGAGGCTCTTGCAGTAGATGCGCAGCACATGATGCCCATGGTCGACCTTCTCGAGCATCGTGTGCAGCTTGCCCCGCAGCCGCTTGTGTTTCCGGACGCCGAAGATCTGCGTGATGACGTCGGCGGTCAGGCGGAACAGGCCCAGTTCACACGAGCGCTCGAAGATCTTGTGAATCGGGAAGTGACGGCGGAAGATCACATTCCGACACAGCTCGACTTGATTGAGCGAGTACGCGCGCCGCAGGTTGATCGCGGTCCGCTCCTTCTTCGAGAACTTCGGCCCGAGCATCAGCGTCCAGTAGTCGATTCGCTCCCGAATGACCTCCGGATCGAGCCGGTCGGCCGCGGTTTGAAGGGCGTGCACATCCGCGGTCCAGAGAAACGCGTTGTCGTCTTGTCGGAACCGGATTCCCTGCCGCTCGAGTTCGCCGGCGATGATGTGGTGGCCGTTGAGGTAGTAGGTGGTCTGGAACGGCAGGAAGGACCCGACGCACAGCACGAATGGTCCGAGCACCTCGTCACGGATATAGAAGTAGTAGTGCGTGTAGCGAGACCGCTGCCGCGACACGATGCGGTAGTGCGGGTCGTCGGTGGGGTACTTGGGGAGGCGCACGCCGAACTTCGGGCCTTGTTCCAGGCTCCGGAAGATGAAATAGACGCCGAACCGGCCCTGTCGCGCCATCCGGCCCCCGTAAGGGCGGACGTAGTCCTCTTTCTTGAGCTTCTTCGTCTTCAGCGGCTCGGCATCGGGCCACTCGATCGGGATGCCGCGGTTGCGCGCGTACGCCTCGACCCACTGCTGGTACTCCTGGGTGCGGTTGGCCAAGGCTTCCTTGGTGAGGGGATACACGCCGTGCACGTCGCGGAAGAAATGCACGATGTGCTCAGGGCGGGTCAACAGGGGGAGATAGCCCTGAATGACGATGCGATCGAAACAGTGGTATACCAACAGGAGCAGGCTGCCCAACAGCGTGTGAAACGTTTCCATCGGTCGTCTCCGGATGATGCGTGTCTCAGCAACACGATCATGCGCGAGACGACTGGTGGAGACCACCTCCGTCGATCGACGTGGACCGGGACGTTCGGAGCACCCCCAATTTCATAACCAAGGGCTCTGTCCTTGAAATCTCAGGACCGCGTCGTCTGCGTCGTCCCTGGTCCGCGGGATTTCAAGGGCAGAGCCCTTGGTTATACTTAGACTCTAGTGTCTCGTCTCCGAAGCAGATCCGCAGGATCGTTGTCGAGGATCGCGCTGATCGTGTCGGCGTTCGATGCGCCGTGAAACGCGCGCTGACCCGAAGGCATCTCGTGGAGAACCGCGCCAAATGCAAAGATGTCCGATCGATGATCGATGGCTTGACCCCGCAACTGCTCAGGCGCCATGTAGCCCATCGAGCCGAGCAGCATGCCTCGTTGCGTGTCCACCCGACAGGAGCACCCAGGGCGGCACGTCACGGGTCAGCGGATCACGAGCCGACATCCCTCCACGACATCACGCGCACGCCCTGGCGAGTGAAGGACTCGTCTCCGCCATAGACCAGATGCAGAGGGCCGGCCTTCGCGCCGGCTAGCCGGCTCCATTTCGCCAGCCCCGCTGTCCAATCAGAAACGAACGTCATGCCGGCCTTGCATTCCCAGGCCCTCAGACGCGCGCCGTGCGCGCGCAGCACATCGATCTCCTGCCCGACGTTGTCGCGCCAGAAGAAGAGACGCGGCTCCTCGCCTTGATTGAGGTGGGCCTTCATGAGCTCGACGACCACCCAGTTTTCGAAGATCGCGCCCCGCAGCGGATGTGCGCGCAGTTGCGCCGGCGTTTCGACGCCCAGCAACCGCACGAGGAGACCGGAATCGTGGAAGTAGAGCTTTGGCGTCTTCACGAGACGCTTACGGAAGTTCTCGTGGTGCGGCGGCAGTTGAAAGACGACGAACCCCGCCTCGAGGACGCTCAGCCAGGCGCGGACCGTATTGTGGCTGACACCGCAGTCGGTGCCCAGACGCACCGTGTTCAAGAGTTGTCCGGCGGTGCCGGCACACAAGCTCAGAAATCGTCGAAACACGGACAGGTCGCGCACGTTCAGCGCGTGGCGCACGTCGCGCTCGACGTAGGTGCGGAGGTAGCTGTTGAGCCAGGAGGCCGGAGCGGCGGCGGGCTTGTCGAACAGTGTGGGATACCCTCCCAGGAACAGCGCATCGTCGAGCGTGTGAGGTTCGCGCCCGGCGGCACGCAGCTCCGCGTACGAAAACGGCAGCAGATCGACCGTGCCGACACGCCCCGCCAGCGTCTGACGGATGTTTTCCATCAGCCCGAGCTGTTGAGAACCGGTCAAGATGAACTGGCCGCGCGCCGCTGACGCGTCGACACGAGTCTGCAGATAGGAGAAGAGCGGCGGACAGTGCTGGGCCTCGTCAATCACCGCGCCCCGTGGGAAGCGCGCCAGGAATCCGCGGGGGTCGTCGGTGGCGAACTGCCGCTCGTCGGGCTCCTCCAGGCTGACGTACGGCTTTCTCGCGAACACCGCCCGGGCCAAGGTCGTCTTGCCGGACTGGCGCGGGCCCAGCATCGCGACGATCTTGAACGTCCGGCCATACGATCGGGCGACGCGGGCGAGGCGCCTGGCAATCATGCAGGCAGCCTAGCCCGGTTTCTTACAAAATGGAATTACAATTTACAGATTGTAAGACCCCGCCTCTGCCCGGAACCCTGGAACCCTGGAGCCCTCGATGACTCACTGCACTTGCGTGCCGGTCATCGATGCCCGCTGCATCGCCTTCACTGACGGCGTGCGGTTCGGCGTGCGCTGCAATGAGAGCTCGAGTGCGGCGACGGCCTCGGCGCTGCGACCGGCCTCGAGGAGCAACTCGCCGTAGAGCTCTGGCGCCGGCTTGATCGGGTCCGGCGGACCTGATGGCGCATTGAGCGTCAGCTCGATCTCCATCGCCTCCTTGGCGAGTTTCAAGGCTTCGTCCTTCTGCCCACGCGCGAAGCGTGAGACGGCAGCGATCTGCTTCTCCATGATGGCGATTGGCTTGGCGCTGTACGGATTGCTGCCGGCCTCGAGCTTTTGGCGCGCGCCTTTCAGGAGCGCTTCCGCCGCATCCGCTGTGGCGAAGTCACCGAGCTTCGCGGCGCTGTACCCTGCGATGAACGTCCACGTGTTGCTGCCGCCGTACTGGGGCATCGCCATCCCCGGCATATTCGTGTGAGCGGGGTCAGCGGTCGCCGGCGGTGGCGGTGCATCGAGCGAGATCTTTTCCCACTGGCCCGACTCGAGGATGTATCGCGCGCGCATCCCCATGTAGCCGTCCCGAATGCCACGATTGCCCTGGTTGCGTTCCGATGTCTGCCGTGCCACCTCGAGGTTCTGCTTAGCCTCGTCGAACTTGCCCATCATGAGGTTGGCGTAGGTGAGCCAGCCGAGCGTATGGAAGTCTTCGCGGCCCTCAGCGAGCTTCATCCGCGCGTTCAGATCCGCGGCGGCCTTGTACGCGACGACGTTCGACTTCGCGACGTCCTGCCACATCCCAAGCTGAACGAAGATGTGCGACGGCATGTGAAGGGCGTGCGCCGCGGATGGCGCAATGCCGGCGTAGGCGCGAGCCGCTGGCAATGCGAGTGGCGCGTGATCCGGATCGTCGAACGAATGAATGATGAAGTGCGCGGCACCCGGGTGCTTCGGATTCTCCTTGTAGACCTTCTCGACGATCGACGCGGCGAGCGCCTGGCGGCGGAACCCCTTGTCGGCAGGGCGAACGGTGCCGAGCAACGAGAGCGCATAGACCGTGGCGACTTCGTGGTCGTCCGGCCACTCGGCGTACATCCGCGCCATCGCTTCGGAGTACGCGCTGTCTCGCGCGAGCTTGTCGCCGGGCGCGTAGAACAGCCGATCGATCGCGCGGATGAACGCCTTCTCCTTCGGTGTTCCCGCCTTCGCAACCCGAGCGTCGAGCGTCGGCGCAATCTTCTCGAGCGTTCGCTTGGCCGCTTCGGTGTCCTGCTGAGCCCAGAGTGGATGGTTGTAGCTCATCGCCTCACCCCAGAACGCCATCACGAAGTTGGCGTCGGCGGTTTGCGCGCGCTTGAAGGCTGCGGCGGCTTCCTCGAACTGAAAGTTGTGGAGGTCCTTCACCCCTTCTATGAACGCCGCCTGCGCGCCGGCCGCGCCCGAGGTGGGGAAGGTGATGGTGCCCAGCTCTTGCGAGAGCGTCGGCGTCCAGCCAAGAGTAGCCGCCAGGATCAAGGCAAACAGCACAGTGCGTCGTGCGCTCATGGAAACCTCCGAACTGGGCGAGGGTACCACAAGGATCAAGGTGCCAAAGGTGCCAAAGGTGCCAGGGTGCCAAAGGTGCCAGGGTGCCAGGGTGCCAGAGTGCCGGCGGCGAATGGCGAATGAAGAACAGCGAATAGCGGATAACGGATAGCGCCCTGCGAAGGCATACTGCCGCGCGTGGCCCTGTTCACCATCGCGTTGATGTATGCGGTGTTTCTGTTGATCGGCTGGTGGGCGGGCCGGCGATCGCGGAACGCCTCGGTCGCCGACTTCGTCGTCGCTGGCCGATCGCTGCCGCTCTGGCTCGCCACGCTCACCATGACGGCGACGTGGGTCGATGGCGGCTACCTCCTCGGCACCTCCGAGGGCGTCTACAAGTCGAGCCTGGCCACGGGACTTCAAGGCGGCGTCTGCTTTGGCATCAGCCTGATTCTCGGCGGGCTGTTCTTCGCCAAGCGGATGCGTGAGCACGCGTTCACGACGCTGATCGACCCGTTTGAAGCGCGATTCGGCGCTCGATGGGCGGTGGTGCTCTCGCTGCCGGCCGTCATGGCCGAGATGTTCTGGAGCGCGGAGCTGCTGGTCGCGCTGGGCTCGACGTTTGGCGTCGTGCTCGGCCTGGATCTGACGACGGCGATTCTGATGTCGGCGGCCGTCGTCACCTTCTACACGATGTTCGGTGGCATGTGGGCTGTGGCCTACACCGACGCGTTTCAGCTTGGACTCGTCGCGCTCGGGTTGGCCGTTGCGCTACCGGTTGCCATCCACGCGACCGGTGGATTCACTCATGTGTTGAGCGACTACGTGATCAGGCGGCCGGACGCGGCCGTCTTTCTGCCGCCAGTTCACGCGAGCGGCGCCTTGTGGACCTCGGCAGCGATCGTAGGGTGGTGGGATCTGACCGTCATGCTGATCTGCGGCGGCATTCCCTGGAACTGCTACTTTCAGCGCGTCCTGTCGTGCCGCTCTGCGCGCGACGCGCAGGCGCACTCCGTGCTGTCGGGTCTGCTGACGATCGGCCTGACCCTTCCGCCGCTGCTGCTGGGTCTCGTGGCGGCTGCGTATCCGTGGCCGCCGGATCTCGCGGCGCGTCTCAGCGCCCAACCGGCCGACGCCTTGCCGATGGTCTTCAAGTACGTCACGCCACCGGCTGTGGGTCTGCTCGGTCTGGCAGCGATCATCGGCGCCGTCACCTCGAGCTTCTCATCGTCCATTCTGTCGGCAAGCTCGATGTTCAGTTGGAATGCGTGCACGCGACTGCTGCGTCCCGATCTTCCGGCCGCGACGATGCGACTGATCATGCGCGTGACCATCGTGGCAATCGGCATCGCGGCGGTGGCGATGGCGCTGCGGGTTCAGAGCGTGCAGGCGCTCTGGTTCTTCACCAGCGATCTCGTGTTCGTTCTGCTCGTGCCGCAGTTGACCTACGCGCTGTTCGATCCGAAGGCGAACCTGATTGGATCGATGGCCGCGTTTGTGGTCTCGCTGGCGCTGCGACTTGGCGGCGGTGAGCCACTCTTCGGCGTTCCGGCATTGATTCCCTATCCGGAATGGGCGCCGTTTCGGACACTGGCCGCAGCCGCCGGGATGATTTTGCTGCCGGTCGTGTCGAGGATGACGGGCCGCGTGAGTCCGCCACGCAGGTTGAGAAATCAGGCTGTAGAGGCGGGTCTTCCGCCTTCGCGTAATCGCTTCGGCGGACCGCCGTAGCCTTGGCAGAGGCTGGTTAGACCCGCCTTCAAGGCCGCCTTCTTTTCAGGCGACTCTAAAGAGTCGCCTCTACAAAGAGTCGCCTCTACGCACGATCCTGCTATCCTCGTCCTTTCGCAGTGAGAGGTCCTATGAATCGAGCAACGATTTGCGCAGCGGTAATGGTGGCTGGCGCGTTGATGTTTGCGCCTTCATCTCAAGGGCAGGCCCGCCAGGGCGGACGAGGCGGCAACAGCGGCGACAGCGCCGCGCCGGCTCGCAAAGCCGGCGAGGGCCAGGGCCCGTTCAAGAAGATGGTGATCCGCGCCGCCACGCTGATCGACGGGACCGGCGGCCCGCCGCTCAGTCCGATGGACATCGTGATCGAAAACAACCGCATCACGTCGGTGCGGCAAGCGGGCTGGCCGGGCATGGCGCTGCAGCCCAACCGGGAGCCTCGCGACGCGGATTTTGAGATCGACGCCCGAGGCATGTACGTGATGCCGGGCTTTGTCGACATGCACGTGCACGGCGCCGGCAAGGACAAGGCGCCCGACTTCGGTTACAACTACAAGCTGTGGCTCGCTCACGGCGTCACGACCGTGCGCGGGGTCTCGCTCTCGTCCGCTGCCCTCAGCAGCTCCGAAAAGGACCGATCGGCGCGCAACGAGATCGCGGCGCCGCGCATCTTCAACTACCAGACGCTCGGCTCGGGCTGGCCCAATGGGCCGGTGCAGTCGCCTGAGAAGGCTCGCGAGTGGGTGCGATGGGCCGCGGCCAACAACATCGACGGCATCAAGTTCTTCAACCGCGGCGACGAGACCCCCGAGATCATCACCGCGGCCATCGACGAGGCGCACAAGAACAGGATGGGCACCGTTGCCCACCTGTCGCAGAACGGCGTCGCCAACTTCAACGCGCGCCAGGCCGGCGACGCCCACCTGGACGCAGTAACGCACTACTACGGCCACATGGAGTCGCTCCTGAAGGACAAGACGATTCAGGAGTTCCCGGTCGACTACGACTACAACAACGAGCAGCACCGTTTCGGCGACATCGCACGCATCTGGAATCAGACCTATGAACCGGGTTCCGAACAGTGGATCGAATACCTGAAGCGCCAAAAGGCGAATCGCGTCACCTTCGATCCGACGTTCAACATCTACAACGCATCGCGCGATCTCATGCGCGCGCGCAACGCCGACTGGCACCAGACCTATACGATGCCGCAGTTGTGGAACTACTTTCAGTCCACACGCGACAACCACGGCTCGTACTTCTACGACTGGACCACCGAGAACGAGGTGGCGTGGAAGAACTTCTATCAGCGCTACTTGCGGCTCATCAACGACTACAAGAACATGGGCGGCCGCGTGACGGTCGGCACCGACTCGGGCTTCATCTGGAAGACCTACGGGTTCGCCTACGTCGAGGAGCTCGAACTGTTGCGCGAAGCCGGCTTCATTCCGCTCGAGATCATCCGCGCGGCGACGATGCACGGAGCGATGACGCTGTACGAACCGCGAGGCGAGGCGCCGCCGATGGGTGTGGTGCGCGCCGGCAAGCTGGCCGACCTCGTGATCGCGCCTGAGAACCCGCTGGCGAACTTGAAGACCCTCTACGGCACCGGGCACATGCGCCTGAACCCGCAAACCAATCGTCAGGAGAAAGTCGGCGGCGTCAAGTACACCATCAAGGACGGCATCGTTTACGACGCTCAAAAACTACTTGCCGATGTAGCGGCGGCGGTCGCGGCTGAAAAAACTAAAACCGCGACCACGACCGCCTCACAACGATAGGGCCTAAGAACGAGAGTGCCTAAGGTGCGTAGGGGCGGGTCTTTAGACCCGCCCTCGACGTGCGATTGCAGGCTCTTGATACGAACCCCTACGCGTATTCGGCACGGTTCACCCGGGAGGCTAGCACCATGCGTCGACGCTCGATT
>JBOGIV010000045.1:0-11728 GCA_050747925.1 Vicinamibacterales bacterium | reverse complement strand
GCCATGCCGGCCTTGACGGCCACGAAGGCCACTTTGCCGCCCGTGACCGGCCTCGAGAGAGCATCCGTCTCGAGGCTGCGATTGGTGAGCACCTGAAACGTCGAGTGCGCGTCCAGACCCTGCACCGCGACGCTGAACACATGAATCGGCAGGAACCAGGCGCGCCGCTTGCCAACTGACACCTCGACAGTCGGGATTTCGGTGAGGATTGCGGTCTCAGCACGAACCGCTGCGACCGCCATCGGCGCAAGAGTCACCGCCGACGCCGTGTCGATGACCTGGATCGCCTCGATAGAAACATCCTGCGCCATCACGGGCTGGGCCGTCACGACGACAAGACCAATCCCGACCAGCGCGGGCGAAACCAGCTGACGAACCAGCATGCCGGGCTCCACAGTAAGAGAATCGATTCGTGCCCGTTTGGACACACAATTCTGCACACTGTGCTGAGCAAGTCACATGCCGCGCGTTTTTGACATCTAAACTGTGCGGGGCTTCGCGACCCGGCATCCATTTGCCGCGAGTTTCAGCCGTGTGCGCTCAATCTGGAACGGGACACACCGCCCACTGATCGCACATTCGTGTCAACGGTCTGACGGTTTCGTGGCGCGTCTGCAGCGCGAGTCGCTAGGAGGCTATCTGTGTGATCTGGCTCAGGCCGCGTGTCGATGCTGCGAAATCGCGTGGACCGAGCGCCGCGAGCGATGGACGGCGATCGCGACCAGCACGAGGAAAAGCACCGTGTTGCCGGGCATCTGCAGGCTGAACTCGATCAACGACTGGGCCGCAATGGCCGCAAGACCCGCGACGGCGCCCGTGCGGATCCATCGAGTCATCGGCGGATCTCGACCTTCGTGAAAGCGCGCCCGGATCTGATACGCGACAATCGCGATCGCCATCACTGCCGGAACGGCCAGCAGCAGACCACCCTCGGCCACGATCTGAAGATAATCGTTGTGCGCTTCCTTGTAGAAGAGCCGGCGATCGCCGCTCTGATACACCAACATCGCGGTGCCATAGGCGTTCAGCCCGACGCCAAAGATCGGAAAGTCGCGAATGATGCGGGTGGTGTCGCGCCATGCGCTGATTCGTCCGCCGGCATCCTGCGTTGCCGTCGCAAACCGACCGACGGCGGCCTCAAGCCCGGTCCACGCGAAGACGGCGAGGACGAGGGCCGCGGCTACCGCCGCCATCAACAGGGCACTTCGCATGCTGCGGAAGAATCGACTCCACACGAATGCCGCCGAGACGATGACGGCGACGACGAAGCTGGCCATGCCCGAACGCGAACCGGAAATCGCAATAGAGGCGCCCATCGCCAGCGCCGCGAGCATTGGAAGGATGAACTGGCTGCCTTCCGCAGATCCAAACCAGCGGCTCAACGAAGCCCACCCACGCCCCTTGAGTCCACTGCGATCCAACTGGCCAAGCGCAAAGCCGAACACCAGCGGCGCGGCCATCAACATCCAGCCGGCGAAATGATTTCGGTTGATGAACGGGCCAAAGGGATTGCCGGGCGCATTCGGCTTCCAGAACCCGTAGACAAGCTCCGTAGGATCCGGACCCGACATGGCCTTCTGGACAACGGCGAACACGGTCATGACCGACGCAAAGATCGCGAGGCGTCGGACCATGTTTTCGATGTTGACGAGTGGAATGTGCTTGATCAGGCCAAGCAGGAACAGGCTGAACCCGAGGAAGAGCAACACACCTCGTGTGGTCTGTTGTGGAGCCACTGACAACGGATGGCTCGGCGGCGGATGACCCGCGTAGCCGAGGATGTACTCCTGCAGGAAGCGGTCGGTCGAGGGGCCCAGCGTAAGTAAGAGACTGCGCGGCAGCGGCACGAGCTGAAGGGCGGCGCCAAGTCCAATCAGCGCGAGCGCGAACGTCAACCAGCGCTGCCAGCCACCGTTCGGGTCATCCCCGCGAAGCCCGATGAACCCGAGCAGCGCGCATCCGCTGACCAGGGGCCAGTACGCCCACGCGTAGACCGCGCCAAAGGTGACCGCACCCCAGATGATCGCGGCAAGCGTGAACCTGCCGTAGTGCCTCACGCGCAGAGAGCCCTGACGAGTATTCTACGAAAGGCTGTGTGATTCAGCAGCGCGATCGCGGCCTGTCGATGCCAGTTGAACGACGCGGTTTCCTTCAAGAGCGGCACGATGCCGTCGACACGCGCCAATTCGATCACCGAGTTGATGGCGCGATCGTCGAACCGCTCTGCGAGCCGTCGAAACGCCAGGCCGATGCGAATGTCGGGCCCAAGGCGCTGGCGCCACCGCGTTTCGTAGCTCTTCAAGTCGGAGTCAGCCAGTCGGTCGCAACGCAGATTCGCGTCCAGCGATTCGGCTGCCAAAGCGCCGCTGATTAACCCGTAGAAGATGCCGCCGCCGGTCGTCGGCTTGACCAGCCCGGCCGCGTCGCCGACGGCGAGCACGCGTGACGCAAAGGTCTTCGACACCGGTCCAAGCGGAAGGACTTTCCGGCGAGCGGCGCCAAGCATTTGCGGATCGATGCCCTGCTCGGCGCAAAGCGCTTGCACAAATCCATCGAAACGGCTGCCCCCGTCGTCGGCGCACATCAACCCGATGCGGGCATACGTCTCAGCGGCGCGCTTGAACGGAACGAGCCACGCAAACCCTTTAGGCGCCACCTGATGTCCGAACTTCACTTCGATCTGAGCACACGCGGGGAACGGTGTTTCGAGCTGTGCGCTTTGCAGGTACGCGCGCGGCATTCCGAGCCCGATCTGTCGATGAAAACGGTAGTTGGCGCCACAGGCGAGGATACAGGCGCGCGCGACAACGGAAGAGCCCGAGCCATTCCGCACTTCGACGGCCGGGCGATCGATGCGCATCGCCTCTGCGCGCCAGCCGAGTCTGAGCTCGACTCCGGCGGCGACGGCGCGGCGACTCATGTCCTGATCGAACAACGCGCGATCGATCACCGCCGCCTTGATCTGCTCGCTGGCGATAAGGACTGACCCGCCGTCACCTGCCCAGAAGCGCGCGGCTGCTGCCACACCGAGAATCGTCTGTCGCGGGAGATCGAACTCGTCGAAGGCATCTTCGCCGAGGAGGCCTGTGCAGTGGACCGGCACTCCAGAGGTGTCGTGTTCCTCGACCAGGACGACGTCGTGGCCACGCTCGGCCAGGCGCCGCGCGGCCATCGATCCAGCGGGCCCGCCGCCGATGACGACCACATCCCGTACGTCGGATCTTGGCAAAGATGGCCTCCCCATTTCGCTGATGGTCGATTCCGGCGTTCGGGTGAAAATCGTATCACGCCATGTGTCTCTATCGACGTCGAACATGCAGCCGATTGGGGTGTAGGCGCGCCACGCCACTACTTAACGCATCAGCAGAGACCGAAAGAAACTGGCCTCCGGCTCGGTCAATTGCGACGGCGCGCGAATTGTCGATGGACTTGGGCTATAACGAGCGGCGCGAGCGCATCAACCGCTTGATGTAGAGCAAGACAAGTGGGGCTCGCGAATTGAGCGCGTAACGGGATCGCATGTAGGCGCGACTGGGCAGCAGATGCTCGCGCAACCAGCCCAGTCGAGCGTGGTTCGATGGCAGCGCGCGGAACTCCGTCAGTTTCATTTGCCACGACGGCGCGTCGAGATGTTCGGTTGTCGCTTCGCGAGTCTGCTGTTCAAGGCCCACGAGAACAGATTCAGGAATCGTAGTACCGAAGCGCGTGGCGGCGGCGGCGATGGCTGATCGGCAGATGCCGCGCATTCGAAGCTGCACGGCCATTACCAGAAACGCGGACCAGTCGTCCGCGTTCATCGCGCCTGAGAGGAGGTGGATGTCGTACAGCCAGATCAATCGATTGATCGGTACGTAGGCGGCGCCATCCATGAGCATTGGCGCGCGAACGTGCGACGCGCGGTGAATGCAGGCGTGCAGCAGCAGAGCGGGACGATCCGGACAGACCGCCTTGGGGTGCAGTGCGGCAAGCGGCTGAGCATTGGCGATCAGGCTCGAGTGCCCCAGATCGGCGTGCCAGAACACGGGAGAGTTGTTGATTCTCCAATGCACATCGATGCAGCTGGTCATGGCCTCGGACAGGCGTCTTTTGAAGCTGCGCTCGGAGGTCGCCCAATGCTCGCCGGCGATCAAATCGCCGACGTAGCCCAGGCCTTCGAGCAATGCCATCATCCCGGCCTTGTCGCTGGTCGCAACCAGGAGATCGGTGTCGTTGCGGCCTCGAAGCGCCGGCTCCGGGTACAGGCTGTAAGCGAGCGCTGTGCCTTTCAGGATCAAGGGAGTCAGCCCTCGTGCATCTGCGGCCGCCAGGACCTGGCCAAGCTCCTGTTGGAGCCGCATTTCCCGCGCTGCTTGATGCCTGGCCGCGCGACTCACCGCGTCGGCCACACCCATGTCTGGTGGACCGCTCGAAGGGACCGCAATCGTCCGCGCGTACATGAGTCCCGTGATGCCGTGAAATTCGGTGAATCGCAGAAGCAGGTCTGACGAGACCGAGGGTACAGGTGGGAATGGCTGTGGAGACCCGTTGATCACGGCACAGGCCCAGCACTCCAACGCGGCGTCCGCCTCTGGAGAGATCAGGTAATCGTGGAGCGTCCGCGCCACTGGACCAACGCTACTTCGAGAATTTCAACGACAGGAGTGTGACGAAATCGAGAGCTTCACTCGATGTCGCGAACCGATGCGGATAGCCCTGCTTCAGCTGCTCAGCGATCGCCTGCTGAGGTCGCGTGCCGTCCATCAACGAGAGCGCGAAGCGTGTCGCGTTACCTTCGTCGTCCAGCTCAGGAGTGTAACGGGGACTCCGGCGTTGCAGCCGCGCGGCAGCCAGCGGCCGGTCGAGCAGCGAGCTCTGCGAGAAGCGCGACGTCTCGATGCCCGCAGCGGTGCTGATTCGAGTCTCCCAATTCCAGACGTAGTCCTGACCGATCAACCGCGCCTCGAGCTGCACGTCGACGATCTCCTCGGGGCCAAGCCGAGCTTCTTGCGGCCACGGGAAAAACAAGCGGCCATAGACTGGCGTGCCGACGTGATTGGGGCCGCTTGTGTACTGCACACCGCCGGCGTACTCGGCGTCGAACCAGAGGCACAGGCCGTGAGCTCGAAAGGGTTCGGCCAGCTTCCAGCGAGTGCCGCCGGAGACGTGAGGCTCGGTGTTGTGGCAGTAGTCGATTACGGCCCAGGCTTGAGCGGGCCCAAGCCGAATGCCCTTTCGAAAGCGCACCGGCTCGCGCGTGTTGACCGCAACGGCTTTGCATGCGCTCTGATCCACTCCGGCCAGTGAATCCCACACGTGCTGGCACCGGTCATGGCCCTCAGCGTGCTCGATCAGGGCAACCGACAGCGTATCCCGCTGACAGATCAGGATCCCGCCTGGCTCGAGGAGGCGCGTCCGTGCGTCGATCAGTGACGTGAGGTGCAGAGTGTGCGGAGGCAGTGCTCCACGGAGGTCGGAGATGATGACCCTGGCTTTTTCCGGCAGCTCGACCCGAGTGGAAAGATCGCGAATGAACTCGATTCGATCCGACAGTCCGCTGGCCCGCGCCGACTCGCGTGCGACTTCGATGACTTCGTCTGGCTCGATCGCGTAGACCTTGCGGGCGCCCAGCTGGCAGGCCAGAAAACTGAAATACCCCGTGCCGCAGCCGATGTCCACGACGAGATCGCCCGCGCGAATGCTGCGTCGCATCGATTCGGCATAGGCCTCGACGCGAGGCCGATCCTGCAGCATCTGGGCGAACTGCATCACGCTGTACATAGCGTTCAGGCGATCGCTGGGCTGTTTTCTATCTGCGCGATGTCGTGCAAGAGGTCTGCGCACACGTCTGGTAGAAACTGGAAATCGTCGCCGAATTGCAGCGCCCGCACGGGCACCTTGGCGACGAGCTGGCCCAGTAGCCCAAATTCCTGCGCGCGCATCTCGTTGTGGAGCAGCTTGTTGGAGTAACTATTGAGCACCAATGCCATGAGCGCCTCTCGTGGCGTCAAGGCGGAGATGATCGCCTTGGCCTGACCGGGCTGTCGCGGACCAAGCAAGTAGATCACGCGCAGGGGACAGCTCTGCGGCATGAAATTGCCCGATCGAGCCGACAACGGCTGAAATCGCTTGTCCCAGTTCGGCGTGAGCAGCGGCATGGCGTCCGGCGCGCCGAACAACGAGTGCACCGACGGCTGCCACAATCGAATCAGGGGACCGCCAGGATCGACCCAGACGTGGCCGTCTTCAAGACGCAAGGGCAACACGTCCTCGCTGACGACACGAACGCCTCGCGACGCCAGCGCCGCAGCGAGCGTCGACTTGCCGGCGCCCGACGGTCCGACAAAGGCGACGGCATTGCCGCCGACCGCCACGGAGCTCGCGTGTAGACAGACGCGGCCCTTGAGCCGCAGAACAAAGGCAAACACCGGACCCATCAAATAGGTCGCGGTATCTTCAGCGGTCAACGGATCGGGCCAGTGCGCCAACACTTCTGAGGCGCGATCGCAAATCAGGAATCGGGTTCCATCACCATAGTCGAAGGAATACTGCTGCCCGTCTTCAGAGCGCCGCACAATCAAGAGCGGATTCCCATGAGGGTCAAGCGCATCGCTCATGTGATGAGGAACGGTGATCGGGCCCCGGTCCGGCAACGGAGCATCCCCCAGCAACTGAACGACGAGGTCGGGTGAGCCATCTGTGGCGCACGGCTCGAGGCAGGAAATTGGGCGATTGCTCTCGAGCCCCAATCCGTATGCGCGATATCGAATGGCCATTGGAGCCGGAAGCTTCAGGGCCAGGCTAAAGCCAGTTTCAGGAGGGTTCTCAGTCGCGCAAGGTACGCACTATTCAGCTCGAGCGAAGCGAGCCGAACTCAAGGCCGACGGTCTCGCTCAGTCGCTGATGATTTTGCCGCCTACGCCCTTACCCTGGTTGTCCGCGGGCATTTCGACGGTGTCCTGCGAAAGCGTCAACTCACGAAGGCTGCCAAACACGGTCAGAACTGGAGCGACGTAGGCTTTCCTGCTGGCCGAAGCGACGTGTCCGGAATCTTTTCTCATGTGAGTTTCCTGTGCAGTTCGCGTGCCCTACTTTAACACAGCTAGTGACTGAAGACTGTGCAGCCAATAGTTCAAAACGACGGGAAGTAGATTTCGTCGCATCGTCGCCGGCGCGCTTGCGGAAGTCTTCTCGGTCCTGCGCAATCTGTCAACGCTCGCGAGATCAGTATATCGACCGAGCTCTGCGGCTGGCCGAAAGTCCTTCCACCACGGCGACCCTGTCTCCCGAACATGATCCACAAGTGCGGTCGCGGAGACGCCGGTCTTCCGTCGACGCAGGATCTCTACTGGCAGATCGCCGCTCATCGCCTCACGAAGGATGGCCTTGCGGCTGCACCAGTAGAGGGCGGGAATCGAGTACATGAACTCCACTAACCGCAGATCGAGGAAAGGCGTTCGCGACTCCGACGGCAGGCCCGTCGTGCCGGGATCATTGGCTCCACGGGTGATGGATGTGGCCGCATTCAGCGTTCGACAGCCCATGGGTCGCGTTGGGTGATCGGTAGGCACGTCCACCTTGGCGAAAAAGTCGTGCATTCGCTCCTGGAGTTTGAGCCCGCGAACGAGATCCGGATTCATCCATTCGGGCGGCCGCGCGAACTCGCCGTAGTCAGGGAACTGGCCACGCCAGCGCCTCACCATGCGCCGCAGCCCGATCGGCGGGTGGCGCCGATAGCGCACGAGGTGGCGGGTGAGATCGTACGTCAAACGTCGGACTGGCACCCGGCCGATCAGATCGCACGCAAACTCACGGTAAAGCAGCTCGTCGCCGCCCGCCCCGGAAATCTCAACACGGCTGTGAGCCGCCCACGCTTGCCCGGCCACCTGCTTGCCGCCCCAGTACGGCTCATTCAGCGGCTCCGGCATGAACGGCATGCGCTCGCCCCAGTTCTCAAATGGCAATTGGTGGTCGCTGTCCTCGAGCTGGTGTGGCAGCTTCAAGGTGCGGGCAACAAACGCGGCGAGCGGTGGCTCCGGGTCCTGCACCAGCCATTTCGATCCTCTGGTAAAGGCCTTCAAGCCGGAAGCGCCAGCGCGAGCGGCGATCGCCGCAATCGAGGTCGAATCCATGCCACCGCTCAGCGACAGCGAAACCGGGCCCTGCGGCAAACGCTCGAGCACAGCCGTTTCCAAGTGGCTGCGAAACTGTCGAAGCGTGTCGGCTGGACTGAGCGACAGGTTGAGTGCAGGAGTTGGCAGATTCCAGTAGGGGGCGACCGTGATGGCCTGTCCGGACCGCACCTGGATGAAGTGCGCGGGCGGAAGCCTGCGAATGTCACGATACGCCGTCGCGTCAGGGACGAGGCTGAATTCGAAGCACAGGAAGTCGGCGATGAACAGATCGTCCAGCTCGCAGCAGCCAAGGATATCGCGCAGCGCGCACAGTGTGTTGCTGACATGGATGGCCTCGCCGCGGCGGACGTAAAACAGCGGGCGGCTCCCAAACTGATCCGACGCGCCGAACAGATCGCGCTCCCGCGCATCCCAGATCGCAAAGCTGAAATCGCCGTTCAGTCGAGACAGGCAGCCGGCGCCCCAGGCTCGATACGCGAGAACGATCAGCCACGCGTCCGGGTGATCGGCGGTCGCCTCGCTGCCAACGCCCTGCAAGGCGCGGATGAGCTCGGCTCGTGCGTAGAGCCGTGCGTGGGCCGCGATCCACCAGCGACCCTCGAGGCACAACGGCTGCTCGCCTGTTGGCGGATCCCCCTGGACGTACATCCGGGCGTACGCAAAACCGGCGGAGCCGAGGTGCTGGACGCGTTCGCCATCTGGTGCTCGATAGCGCAGAGCTCGAGCCAGCTCCACGAGCTGTTGCCGCTCGACCGGCGCCTCGTCGAAGCGCACCGTCGTCGCAAACCCGCTCACACCACCCTCCCGGCAGAGGGCAACGACGATGCGGGGAAAGGCGGAAACTGCTGAGAGATATCCGCGAGGTCGTTCAGAGGGACGCCGTCCATTTCGACCCAGGCATGCGCCTCCAGGCCCGTCGTGGAACGGCGCGCGCCGATCCGCAAGAAACAGTCGTGGCCTGACCGGCGAAGGAGAAGCCACAGTGTGATGGACTCTGACAGGCAGTTGCCACGCAGAGGCCGCTCACGAAGTGCGCTCGTGACGAGTCGGGCAATCCGATCCGGATCGAGGCCGTACCTCATCTGAGGCTGTTCACGGCTGAGGCGCGACAGAAGGGAGTCGCTGGCCTGGAGTCCATGCCGCCAAAGTTTCAGCCGGACGCCAGCATGCACGGCCACCGCCCGGAGAACCAGCCGCCGCTCTGCCGATGGTAACCTGCAGAAGCGCTGCAGCCGGCGAGCCCAGCCACGCATCCGAGTTCAGGCGTCGGCCTGCACGAGGCCGGCGTTGATGAGCTCGGCCAGCAGCGTGCGCAGATCGTTGGCCAGGGCTTCTGGCTGGGCGTCGTACTCGGCGACCAGCGTCTCGAAGATCTTTCCGACATCACCCGTCTCGCCGATCAATTGCCAGACGCGCGTGCCGACAGCGTTCAAGCCGAAGTACTTCTCGCTCTTGAGATCGAGTAGTACGGCTTCGCCGCCGAGCGTTTGGACCAGAACGCGATCCGCGTGGCGCACGCGCGCATAGTCGAAGCGATGGTCAGACATAGATGGCAAGGCTACGAGAAGAGTCGTGTGGAACGAACGGCGCCGGCCGAATACACGAACAGGAATGCATCCAGGTGGCTCTTATGACTCGTGTGGGCCCAAAAGATTGCCGTCGTCAGCGCAAACGTCGCGAAGACAGCGTAGAGAATAGCGTGCGAATGCCACTCGTGGCGAGATTGCCAGAGCCCGACCATCGCCAGCACGTGAACCGGCACAAAGAGCAACAGGTACCCGACCTGCACGAGACGGGTTCGTGCTGGACTCAGCTCCGCTGAAACGACCACCCAGAGCTTGCGAACGACGCGCTCAGCCATTCTTCGAGGTTCGGCGAGAGCCCACGCCACGGCCCAGGACGCCTGGAGTCGATCGCGTGCCACGGCATTCGCTTCGACCGATCTGAGGGCGTCGAGTTGAGGACCCGGGAGCTGACGATACGACTCGACCGTACTGAGATCGATGCTCCGCTCGGGAAAGTGCGCAAAGGTCCAATCGTTGTTTGCCACCCACAGACTGAGCCCCGTCTCTGTCGTCAACACCGGCGCGCCGACGACGAACGCGTTTCGAACCATCCAACCGCCGACGAGCGTCATCGCCGTCGCTCCGGTGATGATCGCGTGACGGACACGAGATGAGCGGGTCTTTCCGCCGGCGAATGCGATCCAGCTGACGGCGACGGGAAGGAGGAGCGCGACTCGGGCCGTTGTCAGTACCGCAAGGGCCAACGCCAGGCCTGCACCGATCGCCAAGCCGCTGGACGCCCTATGACGGAGCCGAAGGACCAGCAACACGGCCAGTGCGACAAGCGCATTGAGGAGACACGTGTCCTGCAGCGCCGTGTCATGTACGACGGCGTAGGGGTTGGCCGCTGTCAACCCTGCCGCAACCAAACCGGCACGGCTGTCGAAGAGCTCGTTGCCGATGGCCCACGCGAGCCACGCGGCGCCCGCGCCGACCGCGGCTTGTGCGAGGACAACTCCCGGATAGACCCAGTCGGCCGCAACGAAGGGCGCGAGCCACACTGGGTACAAAGGCATTCGTTGTGCGCACTGAACCGAGGGCTCCCGGCAGAGACCGCCTCCGTCCAGCCACGTGCGGGCGATCTGAAGGTAGAACGAGTAGCCGCTTTCATCGTATGGCGCGTCAGTCAGCCACATCCGAGCGGCAACGCGGAGCGCAAAGGCCGCCGCAATAGTGAGCGCGAGAGGGAGACCGCCGAGTCGCCACACGGCGGAGTGGTGCGTCAGAATTCAGAACTTCCGTTCACGAGCTTCCCAGGTGCCCCGGAACGAAATCCAAAACGAGAGCGCGATCAATCGAAGGTCGAGCCAGAACGAATTCGCTCGCAGATAGATCCGGTCGTATTGAAACTTGTGGCGGCGCGGGATGTCACGCGGCGCGTAGATCTGCGCGACGCCGGTCAGGCCGGGCCGCACACGGCAACGTTCTTCGAAGCCGGGCACATCTTCGAGCCGGATGAGCTCTCCCCCACTGCTCACTTCGATCTCGCCGGGACGGAGGGCGCGCGGTCCCACGAAGCTCATGTCGCCGCGGAAGATATTCCAGAGTTGAGGTAGCTCGTCAGCCGCGGTCGCGCGCAGGAAGATTCCAACTCGCGTGATTCGTGGATCGTTCGCGGACGCCTGGAGTGCGCCCACCTTGGCCTCCGCATTGGGAATCATCGAGCGGAATTTCATCGCGCGAAACGGACGGCCGCCAATGCCCACGCGTTCCTGAGAAAAGAACACCGGGCCACCGTCTTCGAGCTTCACAGCCAGCGCAATCAGCGCCCACACCGGCGCTGACAGCACGAGTCCAAACCCCGACAGCGCGATGTCGAATCCACGCTTGGCCCACGACTGCGGTGCGATCACGGTTCCCTATCTCGCGGGCGCCGGGGCAAGAGCGGGTCGATCGGCGAGCAGCTCTTGAAAGAGATCCGCGTACTTGCCAACCTGCACGGAGCGATCGAACGCCGCGCTGGCGTGCCTGGCGTTCTCCCCGAGGCGCCGCCTGAGCTCACGGTCGTTGTAGAACGTCTTGATGGCGGCCGCGAGGGCCCCGGCGTTGGAC
>JBOGIV010000044.1:0-4830 GCA_050747925.1 Vicinamibacterales bacterium | reverse complement strand
AGCGAAGCTTCGCCTCAAACCGCCCAAAAAAACACTCGGCTCCGCTTCGTTTGGGGGGCAGTGTCTTCTTGCCCCGCTCCGCGGAGCGGACATCTTCTGCGGCCTGCCAGAAACTTGCTTCAACTGTTGCCATGCAGGCCTTAGAAGATGTTTAGGCGCCTTGGACCTCTAGCTTGAGGCGACGTAGCCTTTGCGTGCGCGCACTCTGAGGGACGGATCGCGCAGCTCGACTCGAATCGTGTGCCAGCGGCCGTCTTTGAGGCCTGGGCTCGGGTAGCCCAGGTAATACTGTTTGCTCAGCTCGTCGGCGATGCTGCCCACCGCAGGATTGAGGTCTCGCGAATCGCGCACGATCTCCGTCCGCCCGCCGCTATCGTCAGTCATTTCTCTCAGCGCAGCAACGTTCACGCGATCTGAGCTGCCACTCGAGAACACTCCACCGCCTCCGCCGCTGGGCGGATAAGGCCGTTGTGGCGGCGTGCCACGACCTCTTCCAGATCCCGGGAATGGAAATGGAATCGGAATGCGAGGCGGTTGCTGAATGGGCGGTGTCGGCCGTCCCCGAAACGTCGGTTCACCCTGTCCATCGATGCCGACGGCATAAACCAGCACTTCGGTCTCGCGCACGATGCGCTTGACCTCGGACACCCCGACCCGACTGCTCGTGTCGTTGCCGTCGGAGATGATCACCACCGCTTTCTTACGATTGCGGCCGCTTTGCGCCATTGGCACCGCTTCGGCCGCGGCGTCGTACATCGCCGTGCCGCCGTTGGGATGAATCCGTCCAAGCGTCCAGCTCAGACGGCGTCGATCGTCGGTCCAATCCGCCACGAGCTCGGCCACGGCGCTGAAACGGTACAGAAACATCTCGTCCTGTTGGTCTGACAACTGCTGCAGAAAGCTGTCGATCGCACTGACGGCCGCTGACCATTTCTCGCCAACCATGCTGCCGCTCGTGTCGACGACTATGCCAAGACTGACCGGTGACCGCTCCGCGCTGAAATGGGTGACCTCAACGGGTTTTCCGTCTTCCCAGACCATGAAATCGTCTTTGCGCAGACCAGACGCAAATCGCCCGGAACGGTCTGTGACCGTCGCGGACACATTGATCAACTCCACCCCGCTTTTGAAGCGAAACCCGTCCTGCTGCTGAGCTAACGGCTGCGTCGTCAAGACCGCAAGCACAACCGCGGCGATCGCGGCTGCTCTCTGCCGTCCTTGTCTCGCCGGCCAGCCTCCGCCAAGGCTACGGCGGCCCGCCGAAGCATCTGCGACGGCGGGAGCCTTGGCGAAAGCGGAAGCTCGACTGGTGTTGAGCGAGCGAAGGCGGATGCCTTTTGCCGCTTGCCCTGAGCGAGTCGAGCTGACGAGGTCGACGAGTCGAAGGGTCTGCCGTTGCGTCATGATTCCCTACTTCATCGGCACGCTGGCCGCCTGCTCAGCTTGCGCGGCGATCGGCGAGGCGCCTCGGCGATCGGCATGCGGAACAATCCCTTGATCGGTTCGGAAGCTGACCCGGTAGCGGGCGATCGTGGCAGGCGCGTCAAGCGTGACCACAAACGGCGACTCGTCGCCGGATCCGAGCCGAACGAAATCCACCGCGGCCTTGGCACTGGTCACAAACGCGCCTTGCTGATCGAACAGAAAGACGACGGCCGCCAGATGGTCGACCGGATGACCTGTCGCTGGATTGCGGACAAGGCCAGAGACGGCGAGCTTCGACCACTGCCGCTCGTGACGCAAGGACACGAGCTCGAGCGGCGCCGTGGGCGAAGCCGCTGACGCCACGCCGGGCTCGCGACCCGCCATCATCCACACCATTCCGCCGAGAAGGGCAACCAATAGCACCGCGACCGCGGCCGCCAGGCCGCGCTGGCGTCCTCCACTCGGTTGCGGCTCATCGGCCGACGCGAGAATTGGCCACGACTCGAACACTCTGGGATTGAGTCGATCATCGAACTGATCGGCGTCTGCACGAGCCGGAGTGGAGGCCGAAGGACGGATTTCGATAGTGGCGAGCGGTGACGGCGCCCACGGCGCCTTCGGCAAGTCGACCGCACGAGGCCCGATGTGGTCGACAGCCGGGCTGGTGATGCCGAGCTCCGCAGGTGAAATCCCTGCAGCCGCTGACAGGGCGGCGACACGAGCCGCGGTTCGACGCCGCTCTTCGCGTCCGAGACGCCAGGCCGTGAAGCTCATCGCCAGCGCGACGATCAACGACAACGCAGTCACGATGAGCAATGTGGTTTCCATAAGCGCGCTCACTCGGGGCGGGTCTAACCAGCCTCCGCTAAAGCTACGGCGGTCCGTCGAAGCATCTGCGAAGGCGGAAGACCCGCCTCTACCTCGATCCCCTACCTCAATCTGAATTCCACGCCGACCTCGACGACGACATCAACCGGCGTGCCCTTCATCCGGGCTGGCGCGAACCGCCATTGGCGAACCGCCTCGATGGCGCGCTCGCTCAACCCCCCGCGAAGGCCACGCAAGATCTTCACCTCACCGACCGAGCCGTTGCTTCGAACCACGATTTCCAGCAACACCTCGCCCTCGATGTTGGCGCGACGCGCCTCGTCAGAGTAATCAGCCTTCACTTCGCGAAGCAGCCTCGGCGGTTCGACGCCGCTGCCCGGACGATACGGTCCGCCACCGGTGCCGCCGCCCGAGCCGTCACCCAATCCAGGTCCGTCGCCTTCGCCGATGCCAGTGCCCTTTCCTGAGCCGACGGCTCCGCCGCTGCCGGGCCCCTGACTCGGTGGCGTCTCGGGAACCTTCGCCAGCACGCCCAACACGTCTCGCGTTTCTGCCGGCGTGGTGACGACCGGCGCCATGACGGGAGGCAGCTGTTTGGCCTCGAGCGGCTTCGGAGGCTCGGGCGGTTTCGGAACGGGGCGAATCGGCGGCGGCAACTGTCGAGCTGGGAGAGGGCTGCTCAACTTTGCCGGCCCCTTGCGCTCGGCCTTTGGCGCCGGCTGCGGCATTCGGAAGCCGCTTCCGCCGCCGCCACCGCCAGGCCCGGGAATCGCGAGATAGACGAGTCGAATCGGTTCGGGGTCGTCGATGGGCAGCGTCGGTTCATTCGCCGACGCGAAACTGAGGCTCGCAATGAAAATCGTCGCTGCGACGACCGCATGAAGGCTGGTCGAGACGACCAACGACGTGGTTCGGGGCTCTGACTTCGTTCGAGCATCCGCAAAGAGCTCGCGCCCCAGCCCCAGAGCGTCGGGTAGACCAACGCTGGAGCCCGACCGCAGCGCGCGCACAACGCGCACCGCTTCGTCATGGCTGACGTAGATGGAGAAGGCGTCGGACACGGCCCGAGTCGCGCCTGCGAGTGCCGCCACTGAGCGAATCTGGCCGCGCGAGATCAGAAACTCGACACGAGCCTCGGTCGTCCCGGCGGCAGCCGCGATCTCGCTTGCGGAGTAAACGTCGGGAACCACAGCGTCTGGCATGGCTAGACCTGACCGTTCGTAAGGCAAAACGCTTGCCGCAATGGTGAGCGAGCCGCCAGCGACATTCGCGACAATTCTCGGCCAATTTCTAAGAATCCTTGCGGCCCTTCGCCGATCTCGTGTGGTCAGCAGGGGACGGGGGTGTCGCCAGATCAAGGCGTTCCACCTGCGTTCCGATGAACCTCGAGAGCTTCGGCGGACAAGCCGCCTTCGCTTCGCTGAGCGCGGTCGAGCTTCCGCCTTCGCCAAGGCTGGTCGGCGAGACAGGTGGTTCAAGTTGGATGATGCCGTGGCAGAGAGTGTCGCTGTCGATCGCGACGGATCGACCTATGTGGGCGAGACGGTCCCCGGCACGACGCTCACAGGACTGACGGGCGGGAGCACGGTCAGAAATCTCGAGCGGGTGAAGTAGTCCGCCGTCCGCAGACGTGAACCGAATTGAGTGACTTCGATGGTTGCGAGGCCGATTCAGCGCTTGACGATTGCAATCAGCTCCCGGGCCAAGTCGCGTCCGCGATGGTATCCACGAGCAACGATCAGCCCGACTAAGTACTCTGGTTCATAAGTCTGGCAACGTATTCTGCTACGCGACAGCGGCCAGCGCAGTGGCGTCGGAGTCGAGCTTTCGCATGAGAGCCGCGAGGTCGTCTTTGGTGAATCGCCATTCGAAAGGCGTCGCGATGTTCTCGTAGTAGCACTGGAACCCCCGGAGCCGCTCTTCGACGTCAGCCAGCGACCGAAAATCGTTCGGCGTGAGCGCTTTACGCTGGACGATTGAAAAGTAGATTTCGATTTGGTTGAGCCAACTCGCATGAATCGGACCGTGGACGGGGACCAGATTGGGAAACAGCGTTTGGCGGCGGCGGACGCAGGCCGCTCCGCGGTGCGAGGATCCGTTGTCGAGAATCCAAAAGACGCGGCGGGCCTCGCGATACGGGGCCTGGGTCATCACCTGCGTGACGAGTCGGTGAAATGGCGCGATGCCGGTCGTGCGCTCACAGCGCCCGAACAGCTTGGCGCGGTGCACGTCCAGGGCAGCGAGATAGGCCCACGCGCCGCCCCGTTCGTACTCGTGCTCAACTCGGATGGAGCGGCCCGGCCGCGGCGGGGTGGAGGGATGGAGGCGGATGCGGGCCTGGATACTCGTTTTCTCGTCAGCCGAAACGACAAAGTCATTCGGGTCGAGCGCGCAGCCCTCGTATCGTCGGGCGTACAGATCGAGAATGCGGCCGGCCTTCACGGCAAACTCGGGGTCGCGGGGGAAGATCCACGGGCGATGCTGCCACGGCCGGATGGCATCCTCGTGGAGCCACCGCCACACGGTCGTGTCGCTGATGGCGGCGACAATGCCACAGCGTTGCGCCTCGCGCACGAT
>JBOGIV010000043.1:0-13807 GCA_050747925.1 Vicinamibacterales bacterium | reverse complement strand
GCTGGAGGGCGATTACCTCCGCCCGCTTGCTGAAGTCGAACCCTCGGTGTCGAACGAGGTCGCGTCCCTGCTCGCCGGCCGTCGAGTCGAGGCCGTCACCAGCGGCTTCCTGGGCCGCTGAACCAATTACCCACCGGAGCACCGGTCACCGCCGCACCACGCTTCGGCCCGATACGGCCACAGATGATGAGCGGCATCGGACCTCAAGACGTCGCGTTCCCTCCGCGCAACGAACCGTTCGACTTTCGAGCGAACGCGCTGGAGGTTCGTTACCGTGACGGCCTGCGACGGCCCTCAATCTCCAGCTTCGTCGACATCGAGGGGACCATCGTCTGGACCCAGGAGTATCTACGGTACCGCGTCAATCTCTGCGGGCATCAACTGTCTATCGACAAGGTCTTCGCCCAAATCGACGGCCAAGGCATCCAGCAGGTGTGCGGCATCGCTCCGCCAGGAACCCCGGCCTTTCCGCCTCGCAACGAACCGTTTCAGTTCCGACAGTTGCTGGAGGTCAAGTATCGAGACGGGCTTCGGCGGTCGGCTGTCCAAACGTTCGTCGATCCGGAGGGCGACGTGATCTGGACACAGGAGTATCTCCGGTATCGCGTCAGTGGCTGCAGCCACGCCGAGGCGACAGCAAAGGTGCTGGCCCAGATCGATGGGGCCGGCGTGCCCGCCGACTGCACACCGAGGCCGCTGTTCGCGCAATTCGTGGTTTCGGGTCCGCTCGGCTCCGGTCGTTGCCGCGCGCCCGCGACCGGGTTCGCCGATTGCACCTTCAATGCGTCGACGTCGGCCGGGCCTGCGGCGATTACCCGTTACGACTGGATCTACAGCACGCCGCTGGCCAGCGGATCGGGAACGGGCATCCTGTTCGTCCCGACGATCGGGTGTAGCTTCTCAGCCAGCAGTGCGCAGAATTTTCCGCTGACGGTCACGCTCACTGTCACCGATGCCTTGGGCAGCCGGGCGTCGTTCAGCGATGCGTCCGTGATCGGTCTTCGGCCAGTCGGAGACTGCGGCGTCACGGCCACGACTCGAAAGTAGCGACCAGCTCGAGGGGGAGGCGGTTCGTCGACCTCTCCCTGACTATCCCTCATTGATCCGACCCAGCCCGAGACCGACCCGACTCCGGCCGGCGGTCGTGCGAATTGCGTCCGTCCACGGTCCCGAGCCAGAATCGTCTCTTCTGTGGTCCTCGCCAGCACCAGCCGTCTGCACCCACGTCACGTAGAGGTCACCCGGGCGTCGATGACCATCGACGGCCACCTCCTTCACGACGTGAGCCTTGGCGGGTGGATCTACGGGCCCGAGCTGGGCGCCGCGCCAGTCGCCCTCATCGTTGGCGGCATCACCGCCTCGCCGTTTCCATTTGGCGACGGACGAGAGCACGGCGAAGAGCCGGTCGAGGCCTGGTGGCCGGCTCTGGGCGCCCCAGATCTGATCGATCCGTCGCGCTACACCGTACTGTGTCCATGTTGGCCAGGAAACGGCTCAACGTGGCGTGGCTTCGACGATCCAGCGACGACCGCGGCACTCTCCGTCCAAGGCTTGTCCGATCTCGTCGCCGCCTGGGTCGACGGTTCCGGGTGCACCCACCCGGTCACGTTCGTCGGTGCGAGTCTGGGTGGAATGGTCGGCGTCGCCTTCGCGGTGCGACATCCAGATCGGTGCGGCAAGCTCGTCGCGATCTCCGCCGGACTGCGCCCAGACGGCTGGGGTACCGCCACACGCCATCTGCAGCGAGAGCTCGTGCGCGACGGACTCCGGAACGGCGACCTCGCCACCGGCATGATGCGCGCGCGTCAGCTCGGGATGCTGACGTATCGCGGACGGGATGAGCTCGACACGCGATTTGGGAAACTCCTGCCGGGACTCGAGCGTCCGCCGGTCGCCGAGTATCTCGATCATCACGGCCGCCGCTTCGCAGAGCGCTTTCCGATGAAAACGTTTCTGCTGCTGAGCGAGGCGATCGATCGCGGCTTCATCGCCGAGGACGCGCGAGAACGACGCACCGCGCTCGATCGCGTCACCGCCGAAACGATCATCGTCGGCGTGCCAGGTGACATGCTGTTCCCCTTCGCGCTGCAGGTCGAGTTGCATCGCGAGCTGCAGGCGGCGGGCGCGCAATCGTCGCTGTGGAAGCTCGAATCCCTCTACGGCCACGACGCGTTCCTCGCCGATCAAGATCTACTGGCCGACGTGTTGCGGGGCGCCGGCGCCTTCGGCAGCGAGCTTCGCGCCAGCACTCGTCCGCGATATCAGGGCGTGGGCGTCGAGCCAGTCCACGAAGTCCGCATCGGCATGGTCGGCTGCGGCACCGTGGGCAAGGGCGTGCTCGAGATCATCGAGAAACAACGGAACGCTGTCGCCGATCGCTACGGCGTGCGCTTTCGCGTGTCGAAGATCGCGGTTCGCGACACCACCCGCGATCGCGGGCCGCTGGCCGCCGGCATTCCACAAACGGATCGGCCCCTGGAGCTGGTCAGCGATCCGGAAGTGGACGTCGTCGTCGAAGTCGCCGGCGGCATGGCGATGGAGCCGATTCTCCGAACCGCGTTGGCCACCGGCAAGCCCGTGGTGACCGCGAACAAGGCCCTGCTGGCCGCCAAACTCGATCAGCTGGGCGTGCTCGCGCAGCGCACCGCGACACCACTCTACTGCGAGGCTGCGGCGGCAGCCGCGCTTCCGATCATTCGACATCTCAGTCATCGGGCCGATGAGATCGACAGTCTCTGGGGGATCGTGAACGGCACGAGCAATTTTGTTCTGACACGACTCGAGCAGGACGAAATGTCAATTGACGAAGCGGTTCTGGACGCGCAGTCCAAAGGGTTGGCCGAAGCCGATGCGTCGGCAGACATCGACGGGCAGGACGCCGCCGACAAGTTGTCGATTCTTACCTACCGCGCATTTGGCGCGTGGGTGCGGACGACCGACTTCCCCGTTCGCGGCATCCGCGACCTGACACCGACTGATTGCGATCTGGCCGAGTCGATGGGTTGCCGCATCAGGCTGATCGCGCGGGCCGCGCGTTTGAACGGCTCGCTGGACATGGCGGTGGAGCCCCTTCTGCTTCCGTCGTGGCACCTGCTCGCGTCGGTCGAAGAGGAATACAACGCCGTCTATCTGCGCTGCGCCTCCTCCGGCGACCTGAGCTTGTTCGGCATGGGTGCCGGAGCCATGCCGACGGCGACGGCGGTCCTCGGTGATCTGATCGATCTCGCCCAGAACAACTCGGTACGCTGGCCCGAGCCGCACGCGTTGCCGCTCGCACGAGCCGGCAGCGGCGTCGAGCCCGCTCCCCGACGCCATTTCCTGCGCGCTGTCGCGGATCCCCATCCCGGACTCGAGCGCCGCGTCGAAAGCCTCGTGCGGCGGCTGGGGTTGATGGCACAAAACAGCGCCTCTCGCGCCGACAACGAGCGCCTTTCTCTCGCATTCATGATCTCGCCGAGCTCGGACGCGAAGATTGCCGAGTTGCAAGAGGCCGTGTCGCGACTCGCGCGTGTCGAGAAGTGCTTGTGCCTTGGGGTGCTGGAGTGATCGAAACGATTGGCGTCAAGCGCTGGCTCGACGCGGCCAGCTGCCCGGCCGAGCGGCCCCCTCTCAGCGCGATGGCAGCAGAGACACGCCATCTGCACGAGTCGCTCGACGCGCACGCGCGGCGAACAGGCCTTCCCTACTTGCATCCGGACGATCCGACTGTCCAGCTCGATCTCTTTGGATCGGCGCGGGCGATCGCGTGGCAGGAGGGCAAAGCCGCGTTTCTGTTTGCCAGCGACGGCTGCTGGTCGGAGCTGCCTCATCTCTACGCTCGCTACGGGACGACCGCGACCGCGAATCTGATCGCGCGCCTGAAGTCACTCGAGCAGGCGGGCTCAGTGCTGGTCTGCGACTCCGGCATGCAGGCCACGGCGCTGGCGTTCGACGCCCTGCTCGAGCCTGGCACGCACGCCGTGCTCATGCGTCAGGTCTACAACAAGACTCGGACGTACCTGGAGTGGCTCGCGAACCGCATCGGCGCGACGCTCACCGTCGTGGACGATGGAGATGGAGCGGCGCTGGCGGAGGCGATCCGGCCCGAGACGCGGTTCGTGTTTGCGGAAACCTACACGAACCCGTTGCTGCGGGCACAAGACCTGGACGCGCTCCTCGAAATCGTCGCCGGCGGTCGCGTGCAGGCGCCCGCGCTCAAACTGATCGTCGACTCGACGATCGCGACGCCATGGGCCTTTCGAACGCCCCTTCTCTCTCGCGGCATCGATATGGTGGTCGCCAGCGGCACCAAATCGCTGAGCGGGACGGATCGCGATCTGTGGGGCTACATCGCGACCAACGACACGCCGTTCGCCAACTCGGTGATGGATCTCATGGCCATGCGGGGAGGCATCCTCGACTGGCGAAGGGCCACGGCGATTGTGTCCGGCTTCGATCGCACCGACGAGATGCACGCGCGTCGATCGGCCACGGCGACTCGAGTCGCTGCGTTTCTCGCGACGCATCCAAAGGTGAGCGAGGTGTTCCATCCTTCGTCGCCCTCCCATCCCGACGCCAAGGCGATCGCGAAGGATTACACGCGCTACGGATCGCTCCTGTCGTTCCGAATCGCCGGTGCGGACGAGGAATCGACGCGGCACTTTGCCGACGTGCTCGCCACGTGCGTCATCGCCCGGTACGCGTTGTCGTTCGATGGGCTGGCCACAAAGGTGAACCACCACAAGACCGTGTCCGAGTACTTCACGCCGCTCGACCGGCTGGAGCGGAACGGGTTCGATCGATTGATTCGACTCGCCGTGGGTCTGGAGGACGCCGACGATTTGTCCGCGGCGCTGAATTGGACGCTCCATCACGGCGACTCGATCTCAACCGAAGAGATCAATGAGTGGCAGCGGGAGCGAATAATGAGTCTCGGTGTGGAGGCAACCCTTTAGGGTTGCCTACCTTCCGGCGGTTTTCCTGCCGATTTCGACAGCCTTGAATCCGGCGTCTCCCCAGTTCATCACGAACACGCTGAACCCCTGCTTCATGCGCATCTCGATGTCGTTGGGCGTCGCTGGGTATCCGCACGCGAGGTTGAACTCCTTGCAGGCCGACAGCACCTTCTGAATCGCCGCTTCCCACGCGGCCTCGTCCAGCTTGCGCTGACCGCTCGCGTCGGTGGTCGAAAAGACGCCACGCAGCGTGCCAGCGCCGGGCCAGAGCACGCCGATCCCCTTGACGGCGGCAATCTCGCGCACCTTGGCCAGGCCGGCTTTGCTTTCGACGATGGTCCAGTTCACGAGCTCGCCGTTGGGATTCAGCGGCCAGAGATCAGCCTTCTCCTTGTATTCCTTTTCGCTCATGCCCCAAAACGCCGGCGCACCGCCCACATCATCGGGTCGTGTGCCGCCCTTCGACGTGAAGCGCATGGCAGCGATACCGGCCTTCACTTCTTCGGCGCTCTCCACACCGACAAACATGATGCCGGTCACACCCAGATTCAGCTGCTTGCCGATATTCGCCGCCGCTTTGACAGGATCGGGCGCGATCTCATGCGTCTTCACGACGATTGAATGGTTCAAATGTGGATAGGGCGCCTTCAACAGGATGCCGGCGGTGCTCATTCCATTCATCAGCTCGCTGAACGCGGGGAGGGCGCGATCGAAGTCGCCTTCCATGCTGCCGTCGAAGATGAAGTCGCTCGTCCGATAGTCAACGGCTTCCTTCGCCAGTTGCGCCGGGGTTTTCGGCGGTTCCGCAGGCGTCGCCGTGGAGGTGGCGCCACTGCCTTGGCCGCCAGGCCGCGTGGCTGCTCCGCCACTCGGACCTCCTCCGCCGGGGAAGCGGCGATTGCTTGGCGCATAGAGGCCAAACACCGGTTTCTTCTGCGAGAGTAGCTCGACCATCGGATTGAACCGACGCGCGCCCTGGGCGAACGTGAGGCCACTAACGAGCGAGACAACGGTGAGCGCGAACAGTAGGCGTGAGCGCATGATTGAAGTCCGCAAGTAGGGCGCCACTCTAGTGGCGCATCCCCATTCAGGCAGCGCTGAAAGCTTTGCCCTGCGTCCCAAGGTTTCTCTGTGTCTCTGTGTCTCTGTGGCTACGTCCGTGACGTCAACACGAAACACATCTGTGGTTGTTCTTGGCGCCGAGACTCTCGAGCAGTTTGATCGTCTCGGGATATGGCTGCGTGCGCTGCACCGGCCCGTTGGCCATATCGACCGTGGTCTGACCACGGCGATTCACCTTCGTCACGTCCGCGCCCTTCGAGACCAGATACTGAATCATCTCGTTGTCGCCACGTGACGCCGCGTTGTGGAGCGCGGTGTTGCCGTCCTCGTCTTCATCGTTCACGTCCACGCGCAGCTCTTCGACCAAATACTTCACGGCCGCCAGCATGCCCGTGGGCGCGAACCGGTGCGCGTTGCCCGCGAAGCCTTCTCCATAGCCAGCGCCGGCGGCTGCGGCCAGCGGCGGCGTCCCCGGCCCGCCAAGCGGTAGGGGCACTCTCGGCGGGGCGTTCTCGACGTTGCCACTGCGTGTCCCGCCCTGGAAATCTCCACGGGCGGCCGGCTTCATCGCCGGAATGTATGGGTCGGCGCCACGCGACACGAGCAGCTTCATCGCGGCAATGTCGCTGGCGTAGGCGGCCCGCCAGAACGGCGTCGCGCCCGAATCGTCCGTGCGCAGCAGATCGAAGTTGTACTGCGTGAACCACGTGTTGCGGTTCACGCGTGCGTTGGGATCGGCGCCTTTGTCAAGGAGCCTGGTCATCACCTCGAGGTAGCTGGTCTGCTGCTGCAGGTAGGCGCGCGGCTGTGGATAGAACGACCGCGGTTGCCACTGCACGTTGACGACGGCATAGAGGGGTGTGACGCCAGCTTCACTGCCGAGATTCGCATCGGCGCCGTTGTCGAGCAGGTAGTTGGCCAAGTCGAAATTCCCGTTGATGCACGCGATCAGCAGCGGCGTCGTGCGATCGCCGGCGCCGCGCTGATTGATGTTGGCGCCCGCCTCGAGCAACGCCTCGGCGGTCTGGCGCGCGCCCTGCCGAGCCGCGAAGTGCAGCGCGGCCAGGCCGCCATGCTTGCCGATGAGCTCGTTGTAGGAGAACGGCCGGGTGACGCCGCCGACGTCCTTGCCCCCCGGCTGAGGACGCGCCGCCTGACGCTGTGGCTGCTGCCCATCAATGAGCTCGTTGTCCATTGTCAGGGCGGCGAAATTCTCGACACGCGAGGTGATGCCGGCGTCGGCGCCGCGAGCCAGCAGGAGTTTCACGACCTCGACGCGATCCGACGCCGCGGCGAACATCAGGGCTGTCTGCCCGTTGGCTCTCTCGGAGACGTTCGGATTGGCGCCATTCTCGAGGAGCATCCGCACCGAATCCGTGCTGCCCGAGGCCGCGGCCTGCATCAACGCTGTCGCGCCAGTGGTCGTCTGCGCCGCCACCGGAGACCCAGCGGCGATGAGCGGAGCGATCACGCTGGCGTTTCCGATCTGGCTTGCCAGATGGAGCGGCGTGTATCCACCCAACCGTGTCTTGGCCGACACGTTCGCGCCCGCGTAGAGCAACATCTGGGCGAGCTCGGCGTCGCCGTTGAGCGCCGCCCAGTGCAGGGCCGTCATGCCATCGCCTTGGGCCGCGTTGACGTCGTGGCCCTCTCTGATGAGCTTTTTGACGGCTGCGGCGTCACTCGCCTGGGCCGCCTCCGCAATGGGTGTTCTGCTCTGCGCAAGGACCGAACCGAGCGAGAGGGCGATGGCGATTGCGGTTGCTAACACACCACGCACGAGTCTGGTCGAATGCATTTGTCCGCCTCGGCTTAATAGGCGGGTCTAACCAGCCTCCGCCAAGGCTTCGGCGGTCCGCCGAAGCGCTTCGCGCGAAGGCGGAAGACCCGCCTCTACTACCCTAAGCAACTGTTGTCGATGCCGCCGCGTTGAGATCCATCGCCTTCGTGCTGTCGCCGAACGAATCGATGTCCACGCCGACCGTCCTGAGGGCCGCCAGCATCGCGTTGGCCATGGGCGTGCCGTCAGCCGCTTTGATGTGGAGGTTGCCCTTCAGCTTGCCACCCGCATGACCGGCGAGGAAGAGCGGGCAGCGCTTGTGGTTGTGCACGTTGGAATTGCCCATCGGCGATCCGTAGAGGATGAGCGAGTTCTCCAACAGGTTGCTGTCGCCGTCGGGCGTCTCCTTCAGCTTCTCGAGGAGGTACGGCACCAGGCTGACGTGGTACTTGTTGATCTTCGTCAGGTCCTGGATGCGATCTTCACGCTCCTGGTGGTGCGACGCGATGTGGAAGCCGGTCTTGACGCCAGTCTCCGGATACACACGGTTCGAGACGTCGCGACTCAGCTTGAATGCGACCACTCGGGTGACATCCGACGCAAACGCCACGACCTGCATGTCGAACATCAACTTCACGTGCTCGTCGTATGAATCCGGCACGCCGATTGGCGCGCCCGGAAGCGCGCGCGCCTCGCCGCTTCGGTTCTGTGCCTCGACCTTCTGAATCCGCCGCTCGATCTCATTCACATCGTCCAGGTAGTCGCTGAGCCTGGCGCGATCGGCTGCGCCGAGGCTGGCCTTCAGTTCGTTGGTGGACTCCTTCACCCAGTCCAGGATGCTGCGATCGCGCCGACGACGGGCCGCGCGAGCCTCGGGCGTCGCGCCAATCCCGAAGAGCTGATCGAAGACGGCGCGCGGGTCGCGCACCATCGGCAGCGGTTCCTCTGGCGTCGCCCAGCTAATCGAGTCGGTGTAGGCGCAGGAATAGCCGTAGAAGCAACCGCCGGCCTGATCCACGTTCTCGACGCACAGTTGCATCGACGGCATCGGTGTCTCTTGCCCGAACTTCTGCGCAAAGATCTGATCGAGTGAGGTGCCGGCCTTCAGATCCGATCCCTGTGTCTGATGAGGGTGCGCCTGTGTCAGAAACACGGCCGCCGAGCGGAAGTGATCACCGCCGATCTCAGGTGGCAAGAACGCCTCGGCGTTCCGGACATCACAGTTGCTGACGATGGTGAGGTAGTCGCGCCACGGCTCGAGCGGCGAGAGCGCGGTTGGGCTCAGGTCGAACGCCGATCCGGTGGCCGCCGGCGCCCAGAGATTCTTCTGCAGCCCGAACGCCGTGCTGCCGGCCGCACCGTGCACCATTTCCATGGCGACCAGGCGCATTTTGCGGTCGGCGGCGGCAGCGCGCACCGCAGGGACCATGGCGTCGAGCAGCGGCAACGCGATGGTCGCGCCGAGGCCCTTCAGAACGGTTCGACGATGGAGGTGCTTTTGCGTAATGAAGTTCATAGGGATGCTCTACTGATTCGCGACCGGAGCGGGGGCGTTTGTGGTGCCCGGCGCCATGCGACCCATGGTGAAGAGCGGGCTGCTGGCGATGCCCTGAACAAACGCGGAGATCTTGTAGTTCTGTTTGGCGGCGTCCCTGATGACCTTGCGAACGGCCCACATGTCGGAGGACTCGACGCGACGGCCGAGCGCGTAGGTCATGAGGTTTTCGGTAAAGCTCAGCAGGAACACGTCCTGGTGCTCGAGCAACGCAGCACGGAGTCCCGCCGGGCCGCTCATCGCCAGGCCGTCGTACAACGTGCCGTTCGCATCGACCGGCATCCCGGCATCCTTGATCCGCCACTTGCCGGTCACGTCGAAGTTCTCGAGCGCGAGGCCCAGCGGATCGATCACTCGATGGCACGACATGCACTGAGGGTTCTTGCGATGCTCCTCCATGCGCTCGCGCACGGTCAGGACCTTTCCGTCGGCCGTTCCCTTGGTCTCTTCGAAGAGCGGCACACCTGGCGGCGGTGGAGGGGGCGGCGATCCCATCATCACCTCCATCACCCACTTGCCACGCATGACGGGCGACGTGCGGTCGGCGACCGACGTCAGCACCAGCACACTCCCATGCGTGAGAATCCCACGACGCTCCTCAGGCAGCGTCACACGGCGGAACGCGTTGCCGGTCACGTTGGGAATGCCGTAGTGGCGGGCGATTCGCTCGTTGACGAATGAGTAATCTGCAGTGATGAGGTCCAGAATGCTGCGGTCTTCGCGAACAAGGCTCTCGACGAAGAGCTCCGACTCCTTGATGAACGCGTCACCAAGCGTGCGATCGAAATACGGATACGCGACGGCGTCGGGCAGGACGGTGTCGACGTCGCCAAGCCGCAGCCACTGACGAGCAAATCGCGTGGAGAGGGCGCTGGACCGTGAGTCCGCCAGCATGCGCGCCACCAACTTCTCATACGCACCAGGCGCCCGCAGTCCACCTTGCGCGGTCGTCTTCGCCAGCTCCGTATCTGGACCGGCGCTCCACAAGAAATACGAGAGCCGCGAGACGAGCTCGGAGTCCGCGAGGCGATACGAGCCGCCGGCCCTGAGCGTTTGCGGCGTCGCCTCGAGCCGAAAAAGGAACTGCGGGCTCGCGAGAATGGCTTCGATCGTCGCGCCGATTGCGTACTCGAACCGGCCTTCTTTCCTGCCCTCGTTGTAAAAGCGCATCAGGCCGTTGAAGTCCTTGTCGCTGAGCGAGCCGCGGAACGCCTGCGTGGCCAGCTGCCGCACGATCTTCCCAGCGCAGACAGCCTCATCGGCCGCCGACGTCGGCCGGCAACTGAAAACCTTCCGCCGGCTTGGCGTGTCGGACACGCCGGTGACGCGGTACGGCCCGACGATGCTGAAGTCCTTGACGTGAGGGAGAGTGGTGATGCCGACGGCGACGCCAATTTGTGTGTCGGCGAGGGTGTGATCGATCGGGGCGATCAGATCGTTCACGGGTCCTTCGAAGCGCTGAATGAATGCAGCCGTAACCCGCTGCACGCCAGCCTTGATGTGAATGGGCGGCGTCCTGAGTGACAGGCCGGTTGTCGTTTCGGCCATGCGCGGGCTGATGTCCAGCAACGCCTTGCGCTCGCCGTTGACTGAAATCTCGACCTGCTCGCCGGCGTTTGGACCCCCGAAGAGCACGCCGCACGCGTTCGAGTGCAGCTCCACCTTGAACACGTAGTCGCCATCGGCGGGGAACGTGTGCGGCATCGACAGACCACCGCGAGTGCCGAATGGCGCGCCTTCGGCGCGCGACAGCTGCGACGCGGTCTTGGGCACCCGGTAGTTGGTTTCGGAGGCCGCGGCTTCCGGATCCCCGATTGCGAGGGCGGTCACCTTGCTCGCGGCACGCAAGTAACCATCGAGCAGCGTCGCCGAGAAGGCCTGGGCGTCGGCCACGTTGTCGAAGCCGTTGCTGATGGTGTCGGCCGGGAGAAACGCGGTGACGTCCACATCGATACCGAGCAGATCCTTGACCGCGCGCCCATACTCCGCGCGATTCAACCGCTGAAACGGACGCGAGCCCGGGTCGGGCTTGAGAGCCGCGGCGCGATCGACACGCGTCTCGAGCGCTGTCACGAGCGCCTGAAGCTGCGCGGGCTCCGGTCGCTTCATCCCTGGAGGCGGCATCATCCCGGCGCGCAGCTTGCGGATCATCTTCTCCGTCGTCTCGACGTGACTCGCCGCTTTGGCGGCGTCGAACGACGCGAGCGTCAGCTCGCCAGCCTTCATTCGGTCGTTGTGGCAGCCGGTGCAGTAGGTCTTCACCATCGCCGTTTGCTCAGCGACTGCAAGGAGATCGCCTGGCGACGCGGTGCGCGCGTGCGAGGACACGGGTGTGTCCGCCTTCACAGCTGGACCCTGAGGCCGCTTCGGAGAGGCGGGCTGTGAGGACGCTGCAGCCGAGGGCGCTGCTGACGGCTTCGTCGGGCTCGGCACGTTCTGCGCGGCGACAAGCCAGCCTGGAATCGCAGCAACAGCAGCCGCGACAAGGATTCGTTTCATTCGGGACCCGTTGATGCCGGCTACCGAACGCCGGCTGCCGTGAATTCTGCGCACAGTATAGCGCGACTAAGTGCAACAAGGGTCGAGACATCCGGTGACATAACGGGAAGGTAGAGGCGGGCGCGACTAGCCATTCAACGCGCCAGATCTGCCGCTCGATTCCGAGGACCGAACGCACTCAGAATCGCGGCCGTCGAACTCGCCATGACCATTTCCTTCCGCTCTCTCCTCGTTGTTCTCGCCTCGGCTTGGCTGCTCGCGATGACCACGGCCGTCACCGCGACTCAGGGCGCCGCGCAGCCGGCCCCCCCGGCCGCGAAAGGGACCGTCGTGCCACTGGGTCGATTCGACAAGGCGATCCGCGCCGACTTCTTCGCGGGATTCACCGGCGACACGGCTCGCTTCGATCGCGCGATGACTCTTTGCGAGACCATCCTCGCAGGCGACCCCGATCACGCGGAGGCCCTGGTGTGGCACGGCGGCGGCCTGGGCTTCCGCGCCGGTGCGGCGTTCCAGTCGGGCGATTTCAAAACCGGCGGCGAGCTCTGGGGGCGCGGCATTGCGGAGATGGCCCGTGCCGTCTCGCTTCAGCCCGACAACGTGGGGGTCCGCATTCCGCGAGGCGCGGTGCTGTTGGAGGCCAGCCGCCAGATGCCACCGGCGCAGGCATTGCCGCTGGTGAAGATCGCGATGGAGGACTACGAGCACGTGCTCAAGCTGCAGACGCCGTACTTCAACAAGCTCTCGGAACACGCGCGCGGTGAACTGCTGTTCGGACTCGCCGACGGTTGGGCGAGGCTTGGCGATAAAGAGAAAGCGCGCGAGTACTTCACGCGGCTGACGTCCAGCGCAAGTGGCTCAGGCCGCGCGACGTATGCGAAGGCGTGGCTGGACGGCGCGCCGCCCGCGAACGTCGGGCGCTGCGTGGGATGCCATTAGCAGTTGGCCGCTTCGCGCGTCCTGGGACTCGGCGACGGGGTCGCCTCGTGGGATGAACCCACAAGGCCGAAGGCCGAACCCAGGAGCGAGCGTCAGCGAGCGACTCCCAAGTGGCGACGAAGTCGCCGCCTCCCCACTAACGCCGCATGAGGACCCACAGCCCCGGCACATACGCCATCCCCCATGCGACGAAGTGCTTGAACACAGAAAACGTCGGCGGGGGCCAGCCGCGGTAGAGCTCGAACAGCACGACGGCGAATCCAAGGCCTGCGACGATGGCGGTGACGATGCCGCGGCCGACGGCGCGAGCGACGGTGAATTGACCGTCCAGGTGAGTCTGGAGCGCCGCAAGGAAGAGCCAGAGCAGAAGCCACGACACGAGCATCATCGAATAGCCGCCAAGCGGCGCGAGTGCGTAGAACGAGAGCGCCGCAAACAGTCCGCTCAGCAGGCCCCCGATCACTCCGACAATCAGCTTGCCTTTTCGCCAGCCGAGATATCCGCCGAGTGCGGCGAACAGCGTCGAGCCGTGAATCGCGCCGGATGAGACCTGGTGCTGAGGAATGTCGAGAAACCAGACGTAGTCTGCTGCGGTGCTCAGCGCCGCCAAAAGAAGCGCTCCGATGATGGCGGGAACCATGACCGTTACCGCCCGACGGCCGCGCGGCCGAGTTTGATGGTCTCGTCGGCGGTCGGCCCTTGCATCAGCAGCGCCAGAAACCCTTCCTTGATGCGCTTCTCGATGTCCTGACCATTCGCCGTCAGCATGTTCGCGATCTTCGCGCGTTTGGTTTCGACGAGCACCTTCTGCGTGCCCGCCTCCGCGCCCGCGCGATCGCCGCCAAGCGCCTGCGTGAGGCTGCCAATGCCACACGCGAGGATGCTGAGGCCCTCGAGGCTTGCGACTTCACGCGCCTGCTCAACGGCCTTTGGATCCTCGAGCATCAGCATGGCCAGCTTCTCGCCCTTCGGATTGGATGGCGACCACACGTTCGCCTTCGCCGCTTCAAAGAATGTGAGGGCGAGCTTCGCGTCTTC
>JBOGIV010000042.1:0-3569 GCA_050747925.1 Vicinamibacterales bacterium | reverse complement strand
ACCGATCTCGTTGCGCGTGTCTCCATGGTGGCTGACCTGGGAAAAGGCGTTCGTAGAAATTGGCGGCCGCGCCGACCAGTGGCGCTTCGACATCGAGGTGCCGCCCATAGTCAAACGCCTGGCGCGGGCGTCCAGCTTGAATCCCCAGGTGATGACAGCGCGAAGTGTGTTCGTCGGGTCCTAGGAGGCTGTCTGCGTAACGGGAGCAATCACAGGGAGGTCACGGAGATCAGGGAGTCAATTTTTGCCAGATCCAATGCTATCTCCCCGATCTCCCCGATCTCCCTGTGATTCTCCCCTAGGGAGCTTCTACTATGCTCGAGCAAGGAGAGTGGCTTGAGTGTCTGACGAAGGCCTTGTCGCCAAGCGACTGCGATACATCGAGCGCCAGAAGGAGTTGCACAAGGAGCGCGTCAACGTCGCGTTCACCGATCGCGCACCAGCGGGGTCGGGCCCCGCGAATCGACACGGCATGCCGAAGTTGCCCATCGGACAGCGTGAGGTGCCGAACTGGCCGGTGCTCGACCTCGGCGACTTGCCCGAGATCGCGCAAGACTCCTGGCGCCTCGAGGTCGGCGGCCTCTGCGACAATCCGTTCACCGTCACGTGGAGCGAATTCCTCGCCCTGCCACAGGCCGAAGACGTCAGCGACTTTCACTGTGTGACGACGTGGAGTCGGATGGACAACCATTGGACGGGCGTCCGCTTTCGCACCATCGCGGAGCTGGCGGTTCCAACGCCTGAGGCGACGCACGTGCTCTGCACCGGCTACGACCATATGCCCGGCACGCGCATCCCCTACACAACGAACCTGCCGCTCGCCCGCGCCGTCGAAGACGACGTGCTACTGGTGCATACCTGGGAAGGACAGCCGCTGCCGCGCGAACACGGCGGCCCGTGCCGCATGATCACACCGAAGCTCTACGCGTGGAAGGGCACGAAGTGGATCAGAAAGATCGAATTCCTCGCTGGTAACCAGAAGGGATTCTGGGAGCTGCGCGGCTACTCCGATACCGCGGAGCCGTGGTTCGACGATAGATATTCATAGGTCGGTTGTGTTCAACGCCAAAGACCTTCGCCCCATGTTGGCGACGCTGCCGGACACGCCGCCACCGCTCACCGATCCGGCGCTCGTCTACGAGCCCAAATACGACGGCATCCGCGCCATCGTCGAGGTGATTCCGGCACAGCCGCGAGCGCAGGTGCGTCTGTGGTCGCGGCTCGGAAACGAAAAGACCGCGCAGTTCCCCGACATCGTCGCCGAGGTCGCAGCGTGGGGGCGGGATCTCGAGGGCCCTGTCGTCCTCGACGGCGAAGTCGTGGCACTCGATGAGCGGGGACGACCCGCCGGGTTTCAGCGGTTGCAGCACCGCATTCATGTCAGCGTGCCGGGCTATCGATCGAGAAAGGCCATCGTGCCTCCGGATCAACAACCCGCGGCCCTGATCGCCTTCGACCTCCTGCGCCGGGATGACGTCGACCTGCGAGCCAGGCTGCTCGACCAACGCCGGGCTTCCCTCGAAACGCTCTTCAAGGAGCATCCGTCCACCTCGCCCCTGCTGCGCATGACCGAACAGTCTCGCGGTGATGGGCGCGCGCTGATGGCTCGAGCCGAAGCCGAAGGGTGGGAGGGGCTGCTCGTGAAGCGAGTGAAATCGCCTTATCGCACGGCAAAGCGCAGTCCCGAATGGCTGAAGTTCAAGAGAACTCGCCAGGATGAATTCGTGATCGGCGGCTGGACGGCGCCGAAAGGTGCGCGCGAGCACTTCGGAGCCCTTTTGCTTGGGGCCTCACAGGAGGCTGCCGGCGATCGCAAGCAAAAGGGCGAAGTCTCGCCGACCAGCCTCCGCCAAGGCTACGGCGGTCCGCCGAAGCATTTGCGAAGGCGGAAGCTCGCGTCCACGGCTGCGCCAGCGACGGCGGAGGCCGGGCTACGCTACGTCGGCGATGTTGGCACCGGCTTCAGTGGCAAGGAGCTGGATCGCCTGATGCTCCTGCTCAGACGGATCGAAACGCCGACGCCGCCGTTCGCGATTCCACCAAAGGTCGCGCAGTCCGTGCATTGGGTGAGGCCGCTTCTCGTCGCGCAGGTGCGCTATACAGAGATCACCGATGACGGAAAGCTCAGGCATCCGACGTATTTGGGACTGCGCGACGATGTGGACCCAACCAAGGTGCCTGACGTGCCTAAGAGCCTGCCTCGCCGAAGCTCGGCGATCTCTGAAACCGAGCGGAGGCGGGTGCCTCACGTGCGAGTGCCGAAAGTGCAGAGCCTGCCTCGCCGACTTGCCTCCGCTGAAACGACGGCGGTCCGCCGAAGCCTTGGCGCAGGCGGAAGCCTTGGCGCAGGCGGAAGCCTCGGCGAAGGCGGAAGCGAAGCGAAATCACGTGCGCGCGAAGGCGGACGAACGAACGCTGACCCAGTCTCCAGCCGGGACGTCGCCGGCCTGATTGCGCAGCTCAACGAGCTCGAGAAGGCTCGAAAAAATGGGCGTCTGAAGCTGCCGGATGGCGACACGCTCGAGGTCACCAACCTCCACAAGGTGTTTTGGCCGGAGGGGAAGCGAACCAAGGGCGACCTGCTGCGACATTACGCTCGGGTCGCGCCGCTCATCCTTCCCGTCGTCGCCGAGCGCCCGCTCGTGATGAAGCGACTGCCAAACGGCGTCGGCCATCCGGCCTTCTATCAGCATCGCGCGCCCGAACCAGTTCCGCGCGGTGTTCGAATCGAGACGCTGCCGCACGATGACGTGCCCGCTCGCCTGATCGGCGGATCGCTGAAGACGTTGTTGTACATGGCGCAGTTGGCCTCGATCTCCATGGATCCGTTCTTCTCTCGGATCGACGCGCTGCACGCGGCGGATCAAGTTGCCATCGATCTCGATCCGCAGCCTGGCGCGACGTTCTCGCAAGTACTCGATGTCGCGCGTTGGGTGCGCGACGAGCTCGATCGGTTGAAAGTACCGGGATTCCCAAAGACGTCGGGCTCGGAGGGACTCCACGTCTATATCCCGTTGCCCGAGGGCACGACCTATCAGGCAGGCATGCTCTTCTGTCAGATTGTCGCGACGATTGTTGCCAGCAAACATCCGAAGGTGGCCACTGTCGAACGAACCGTGAGTCGAAGAAAGCACGGCACGATTTACGTTGATTACCTGCAGAACATCGAAGGCAAGACGCTCGCCTGCGCGTACAGCGCTCGAGGCAGCGCGTTTGCCGGCGTCTCAACGCCGCTGACGTGGAAGGAAGTGGACGACTCGCCCGCACCGCAGGACTTCACCATCGACACGATCGAGGCTCGCGTGAAGCGCGTCGGCGACCTGTGGGAGAAGCTCAGAAAACACAAGGGCGCCGATCTGCTCGGCGCCCTCGAGAAGGTCAAATAGCTATCGGCTATCGGCTTTGGCTAAAACTGTAAACGCAGCTCGCCGAGGAACTGCCGCTTCACGATGTCGCCGAAGACGTGCGACTGAATCTCCTGGTTGGTCAGATTGATCACCTTGATCGTGGCGGTGGCCCGGTTGTTGGCAAAGCGGTAGCCGAAGGCGCCGTTCACCTGGGTGTAAGCC
>JBOGIV010000041.1:0-4894 GCA_050747925.1 Vicinamibacterales bacterium | reverse complement strand
TTCCGGCGTCGCTCGACGTACTCCGAGAGGCGGCCGCGCCGGCCGTGGCGCCCGAACCGTCGCGTCTTCGTCGAACGGCAAGCTCGAGGGTTCCCGCGATGCGGACGCCATCGCCATCACGGCCGGTGCGACCGGTTCTGGCTCGGCGGCGTGAATGAGCGACGGCGCGGGCCCGGGCGCTGCCGGAGGAAGAGTCAGCACTGGAGAGGGCGCGGGCGGCTCAGACTCCACGCCGAACAGGCGATCGAGATCGAGCGGCTGAGCCGACCGTTCCGCGTGCCTGGAAGGCGCGGGCAAATCGAAATCCGCCAGCGGACTCTCTGCGGCGTTGGGCTGGTTGAGCGTGAGCTCTGCGTCACTCGGTGGCGTAGTCAGCGAGAAGTCGTACCCGCAATTCCGGCAACGGTCGCCCGTCTCAAACCCGAGGTACCCGCACTTCGGACACTTCATTCGCGGCGGGGCGGTGGAGGGGGCACGGCAGCCCGGTCGATGGCCGACGCGGCGGCGGCGACCGATAGGAGCTCGCGCTGAATGTCGGCGCGCAGCCGCTCGGCATCGCCGCGGAGTGGATCGCCAACTGGAACCCGGTCGAGCGATCGCAGCGCGTCGTGAAGATGGCCTCTCGCAAAGAGGGTCCGCGCCAGCGCCACGTGTTTCTCGGCCGGCGCCGGAACCGGCAGCGCTTCGATGGGCTCGACGATCAGAGCCGGGTTGGCCGGCGTCCCTGCCGACCACCACTCAATGAGCGGCACGCCGTCAACGGAGGCCCACCAGGCGACGCCAACGATGAGAACGGCGACGCTAGCGACGGCGATCCAACTCGTCGTGCGGTGCCCGCGGGCGTCAGTGTCGCCGGTCGCGCTTCCGGCACCACTTCCCGCACGCCGACGAACCACGCTCGATCGGACAGGCGCCGCTGATGAAGTTTGGCCAACATCCAGCCGGTCGATTCGGCCGAGCACGCCAAGTGCGAGGTCGTGCGACGCCCCCCGGGCCAGCGCGTCGTCCAGGAGCGCACGGGCGCGCGCGACATCCCCGCGGCTGAAAGCGTCGAGCCCCTGGTGCACGAGCTCTTCGGATGCGCGCTGCTGCTCCGCTTGAGCGCTCCTCGCGCGGTCGATATAGGCCCGCGCGCGGTCGTGAGTGCGATCCAAGAACAGGACGCGGGTCCACAGGTTGATGGCGGTTTCGAATTCACCGGCGAAGTAATGATCGAGCCCGGTGATCAGGAGATGTTCGATTCGCGCCTCGTGATCAGCGCCTTCGGTCGCCTCGGTTGGGCGACGTCCGGACGAGAGCGAATCCACCATGGAACGGGCACGATTATAGCACCCGCACTTCGGCTTTCGGTTCGCCGCCTTCGGCGTTCAACTGGTGGAGCGGCGGGCTGATCGCTGATAGCTCTGGGCGGCGGGCCAACCGAAGCGAGCGCTCGGGCTAAAGCTGTGGTAGAAGCAGACACCATGTCCGTCATCGAATGCGTGCCGAACGTCAGCGAAGGACGTCGTCCCGACATCATCGCGTCGATCGCCGAGGCATTGCGCGGCGTGCCGCGGCTGCGCGTGCTCGATGTGCAGTCCGACGCGTCGCACAATCGATCGGTGTTCACGCTCGCCGGTGACGCGGACGCGATGGCGGAGGGCATTCCGGTGTTGTTCGAGCGCGCAATCTCCGCGATCGACCTTCGCGCTCATCGCGGAGAGCATCCACGCCTTGGAGCGGTTGACGTCGTCCCGTTCGTGCCGATTGCCGGCGTCACCATGGCCGACTGTGTCGCGCTGGCGAAGCGGATAGGCGCCGACGTCGCCGGGCGCTTCGATCTGCCTGTCTATCTCTACGAAGACGCGGCGAGTCAGCCGCACCGGAAAGGGCTGGAGGACATTCGACGCGGCGAGTTCGAGGGTCTCGCCGCCAAGATGAGCGACCCGGCGTGGGCGCCGGATTTTGGTCCTCCGAGGCCCCACCCGTCTGCCGGCGCGTCGGTCATCGGCGCGCGCATGCCGCTTATCGCCTACAACATCAATCTCGCTACCGATCGTTTGGACGTGGCGAAGAAGATCGCAAGCGCGATCCGGATGAGCAGCGGCGGGTTCCGATTCGTCAAGGCGATGGGCATCGCCCTCGAGGACCGCGGCATCGTCCAAGTGTCAATGAACCTTACCAACTACGAAAAGACGCCGATCTTCCGAGTGTTTGAAACGGTGAAGCGCGAGGCCGAGCGTTATGGGGTCACCGTGCTTGAAAGCGAGATCGTTGGTTTGGTGCCCGCCAACGCTCTCACGCAAACTGCTGAGTTCTATTTGCAGCTCGAGGGGTTCTCGCCCAATCAGGTACTCGAGAACAGACTTCGCGAGAGCTGATCCCCCGCCGAGCGCAGCGAGACGCCCACGAGGGCCAAAGGGCCGAAGGCCCGAAGGCCCGAGGCCACGGAGGTCGCAATCGCCCGAGGCCTTACGCGTTATTTTTCACTCCTCGTCGATATCCCGAACGCGCGGAGCTTTTTGTAAAGGTTCGACCGCTCCACTCCGAGGACCTCGGCCGTTCGCGACATGTTCCCTTGCTGGGCCGCCAGCGTCTGCAGGATGTAGTCCTTCTCGAACTGATCGCGCGCGGCCGCCAACGGCACCGCCGGGTCGGCCGCTGGCGCAGCGGTGGGCATTCCGTCACGGCCCAGGAACGCCAGGTCCTGCGCCGTGATGGTGTCGCCGGCGCCCATGATGATCACCCGCTCGACGACGTTGCGCAGCTCACGGACATTGCCCGGCCATGCATATTGCTGAAGACGCGCTGCCGCTTCCGGGGCCAATCGTTTGGGGCGACGGCCGTACTCTGCTGACAGCACCGCCATGAAGTGGGCCGCCAGCAGCGGAATGTCGTGCGGCCGGTTGCGAAGAGGCGGCACGAAAATCGGGATGACGTTGAGCCGAAAATAGAGATCTTCACGAAACCGCCCCGATCGAATCTCCGCAGGCAAGTCCTTGTTCGTCGCCGCGAGCACGCGAACGTCAACCCGGATCCGCTGCGAGCCGCCGACCCGCTCCATCACCTGCTCCTGAAGCACCCGCAGCACCTTGGCTTGCGTCTTGAGACTCATATCGGCGATCTCGTCGAGAAAGATCGTGCCTCCGTTGGCTTGTTCGAATCGACCCGGCTTATCCGACACCGCTCCAGTGAAAGCGCCACGAACGTGGCCGAACAGTTCCGACTCAATGAGCTCTTCCGGAATCGCCGCGCAATTCACCTCGACGAACGGTCCGTTCTTCCGCCGGCTGCACTGGTGAATCGTGCGCGCCACCAGCTCTTTGCCTGTGCCGTTCTCGCCAAGAATCAACACGCGCCCGTTGGTCGGCGCCGCCATTTCAACCTGCTGTTTCAGCTGCTGCATCGCCGGGCTGTCCCCGACCATGGTCTGCTGGCGATCCACACGGGCGCGCAGCACGCGGTTCTCGTTTTCCAGATCGCGCTGGCGAAGCGCGTTGCGGACCACATGCACGGTTTTCTCGAGCGAGAGCGGCTTCTCGATGAAGTCGAACGCGCCCATCTTGATGGCTCGAACGGCAGACTCGATGTTGCCGTGGCCCGAGATAATCACGACCTGCGAATCGATTTGTCGCTCTCTCAAACGCTGCAGCGTCGTCAGTCCATCGAGGGCCGGCAGCCAGATATCCAGGACGATGACGTCGTAGGCCGCACCGTGGGCGCGCTCGAGGCACTCCTCACCTGTCCCGACGGCTTCGACCTCGAAGCCTTCGTCGCGCAAAACCCCGCTCACCGACGACCGGACACCCGGTTCGTCGTCAACGACAAGAATGGATGGCATTAGACGGGCAACTCGATGGTGAAGCGCGTGCCTTGTGGAACATTATCCCCTACGTCGATGTTGCCGCCGTGCTCGGCCACAATTCGGCGAACGATCGCCAGACCGAGGCCGCTGCCCCTTCCTTTCGTCGAGTAATACGGAAGGAACAACTTCTCTCGCTCTCCAGGAGGAATGCCCGGGCCGCTATCGGCCACGATGATGCGGACCAGGCTGTTTGAAACATCGCGGGAGGTCTCGATCACGATCGTCCCGTCCCGCGACATGGCCTCAATCGCGTTATCGACGAGGTTGACGATCACGCGCTTGAACTGCTCAGGGTCGACGCGCACCTGGGTCACGCTGGCATCGAATCGCCGTTCGAACGAGACTGACGGCAGCAAGCCGTCATAGAGCACCAGAGCCTCGTGAAGAAGCCCGTGGAGATCGGTCGGCACCGCGCGGGGAGCCGGCATGCGGGCAAACTGCGAGAACTCGTCAACCAGGCCTTTCAGCGATTCGACCTCGCCGGTGATCGTCGATGTGCACTCCTGGATGAGATCCTGAAGCGGCGCCTCGATGTGGCTGAGCTTGCGGCGCAACCGTTCGGCAGAGAGCTGAATTGGCGTAAGCGGGTTCTTGATCTCGTGAGCGAGACGCCTCGCGACCTCACGCCACGCCGCAACCTTTTGCGCGCGAATGAGCGGCGTGACGTCGTCAACCACGAGGATCGTCCCGTCGAAACTACCGTCGCTGCCGGTGACCCGAGTCGCGGCCGCCGCCAGATGCCGTTCACGCCCCTCCCTCACGAGAGCGATTTCCTGCGCAAACGAATCCATTCTGGCGCGCGCCGCCTGGTCCAGAAGCTGATTGATCGGCTCGAGGTCCGGCCGGGAGAAGATCTCGACGCCCGCACGCCCAACCGTCGTGTCGTCGAGCTCCAAAAGGCGCAGAGCCGACGGATTGATCGTGCCGATTCGACCGGCTCGGTCGAGCGAGACCACGCCGGTCGCGACGCGATCGAGAATGGTCTCGATGTAGCGGCGTCTGCCCTCCCCTTCTTCGTGTTTCTTTTCAAGATCGAGTGTCGCCCGTTCG
>JBOGIV010000040.1:0-5894 GCA_050747925.1 Vicinamibacterales bacterium | reverse complement strand
ATCGAAGGGCTGGTGATGAAGCACTCGGGCGAAGACCTGCAGAAGATGTTCACCGATCCGTCCGCGTCGACACGAATGGTGGACAAGGCGCTCTCGGAGATGAAGCAAAGCGGGTCGCCGGAACAGACCGCGCCGATCGAGCACTTCCTGAGCGAGCTCAAGACCTTCGTCAACAATCCTGCCGCGCAAGGACCTCCGGGCGCGGGCACGAGCGAGTGGCAACCGTTGAAGGTGACCTCAAAGGCCGTCGCCCGGCAGCGTCGGGGGCCCGAAAACGCGTTCGACGTCACGTTCCCGCAAGGCGTGATCTGGGGGCTCATCGGCTGTGTCATGTCGTTCGGCATGAGTCTGGTCTCCGAGCGCACGCACGGGACGCTTGTGCGACTGCGGATGGCGCCGCTGTCGCGCGGCCAGATTCTCGGCGGCAAGGCCGTCGCCTGCTTCATGTCCATTCTTGTCGTCGAGCTGATGCTTCTGGGTGTCGCCCTGTCGTTCGGAGTGCGCCCGAGCTCGTACGGAATCCTGGCGGTGGCAGGGTTGTCCGCGGCCGTCTGCTTCGTCGGCTTCATGATGCTGATTGCGAGTCTCGGCCGGACCGAACAGGCGGCGTCGGGCGCGGCGTGGGCCATCCTGATGCCGCTGTCGATGTTGGGCGGGGCGATGGTGCCGACGTTTGTGATGCCGTCGTGGATGCAATCCATTGGCGTGATCAGCCCGATTCGCTGGGCGATGCTCGCGATCGAAGGCGGGGTGTGGCGGAACTTCTCAGCGGCGGAGATGGTTGCGCCGTGCGCGATTCTGATCACGATCGGCATCGCGTGCTTCGCGGTAGGAACGCGCGGACTCCGCGAGGCATGACCACGACGAACGAACCACGAACGGAACCGCACCACGAACCAGACGTCATCCCAACCAAATGACCACGAACAGAACCGCACCACGAAATAACGGGGACCACGAACATCACCACGACCATTGGTAGACCACGAACAAGCATCACCACGAGAGAGGATTTGCGTGGTTCGTGCTTCTCGTGGTTAACCTTCCTCGTGGTTGACTTTTCACGTGGTTCCTTCCTCGTGGTCCTTCCTCGTGGTTCCTTCCTGGTGGTTCCTTTCCTCGTGGTTCCTTCCTCGTGGTTAATCCTTCTCGTGGTTGATCTGTCTCGTGGTTAATCCAGTAATCTACGCGTCGTGGTTCTGACTCCGGGTTCCCGGCTTGGGTCCCACGAGATCCTCAGCTTGCTCGGCGCAGGCGGAATGGGCGAGGTGTATCTCGCTCAAGACACCAAGCTGAACCGGCGCGTCGCCATCAAAATTCTGCCGGCCGCGTACGCGAACGATCCCGACCGAGTGGCGCGATTTCACCGCGAAGCCCACGCCGTCGCCGCCCTCAACCATCCGAACATCGCCGCCATTTACGAGCTCGCCGACTCGGGCGACACCAAGTTTCTCGTGCTCGAGCTGGTCGAAGGCGACACGCTGGCCGATCGCCTCAGGCGTGGCGCCGTGCCACCCGAAGAAGCCTTGGTCGTCGCGAAACAGATTCTCGAAGCGTTGGAGACCGCGCACGAACGTGGCATCTGCCATCGCGATCTCAAACCTGCCAACATCAAGCTGAATGATAAAGGGTCAAGGTTCTCGACTTCGGCCTTGCCAAGTTTCTGCATGGTCCGTCAACGGCACCCAACCTCACGCAATCACCAACGCTGAGCCTCGCGGGCACGTATCCCGGCGTGATTCTCGGCACCGCCGGCTACATGTCGCCCGAACAAGCCAAAGGGTTCGAGGCCGATCACCGTAGCGACATCTTCTCGTTCGGATGCGTGCTCTACGAACTGCTCACGGGCCGCCAGGCGTTTGAAGGTGACACGGCGTCGGAGATTCTCGCATCAGTGCTCAAGACCGAACCTGACTTCGCCGCGCTGCCGGCGCGGCTGAATCCTCGTCTCATGGAGCTTCTGAAGAGGTGCCTCGAGAAAAACCCGAAGAAGCGGTGGCACTCTGCTGCGGACGTACGCGTCGAGATCGAATCGGTGATGGGCCGCGCGCTCGCGGCCGACGAGCCGGGCCTGGCCGCGGCAGCACTGCCGATCCCGCTCTGGAAGCGTGCCGTTCCCATCGTGATCACGGCGCTCGTCGTCGGACCCGCCGCCGGATACTTCGCGTGGATGGCGAAGCAAGAGCCGGCACGCGACGTCACTCGGTTCGTGTTGACCCTGCCGCTCGACGACTTGTTCACGAGCTCCTCTCGCCAGATGTTGACCGTTTCTCCCGGCGGTGGCGATCTCGTGTACGTCGCCAATCGGCGGCTGTTCCATCGTGCGCTCTCGACCCTGGAGACACGAGAGATAGCCGGCAGCGAGCTCGACAGCGGTATTCAAAACGTCGTGTTCTCACCGGACGGTCAAACGTTGGCCTTTTATTCGACCGGCGACAGTACGCTCAGGACAATCCCGCTGAGCGGCGGTCTCCAGATGACCATTTGTTCGATCTCGTCGCCGTACGGGATGAGCTGGGGTGAAGGAGGCATCCTGTTCGGCCAGTCCGATAAAGGCATCATGCGAGTCTCGCCCGAGGGTGGCGTCCCAGCGTTGCTCGCCCCAGTCGATGCCTCGGAGATCGCATCCAATCCGCAGATGTTGCCGGGCGGACAGGCGATCGTGTTCTCGGTCAAGAAGAGCCTCGACAATTGGGATCGCGGGCAAGTGGTCCTGCAATCCGTCGGCGGCGAGCGCAGGACGTTGATTGAGCGTGGCGCTGACGCCCGATACTTGCCCACGGGTCACCTGGCTTATGCCGTCTCAGGCGTCCTGTTTGCCATACCTTTCGACCTGCGCACTCTGACGGTGCAGGGCGAACCCGTCCCAGTTGTCGAGGGCGTACGGCGGACCGGTCTCGCCGCCGGTGGAATTGGCACGGCGCAATTCAGCAATTCGCTCACCGGGTCTCTCGCCTACATTCCTGGCCCGCGCGATGCTTCGGCGAGCGATAGAGATCTCGTTCTCTTCGATCGCAAGGGCACACTGCAACCACTCCGCCTGCCGCCAGCGCCTTACCGATCGCCTCGCGCATCTCGGGACGGCCAATGGGTGACATTCGACAGCGAGGATGAAACCGACGCCATCGTCTGGGTCTATCACCTTGGCGGAGCCAGCAGCATTCGTCGTCTGACGTTCGGCGGCAAAAACCGCTCGCCGATCTGGTCGGCGGACGGCCAATGGATTGCGTTTCAGTCGGATCGTGAGGGCGACCTCGCCATCTTCCGGCAACGTGCGGACGGCCCGGGCACAGCAGAACGCCTCACCAAGGCGGAGACCGGCGCGGTGCACACGCCCGAGGCGTGGTCACCGGACGGTGCACACCTGCTGTACTCCGTGAAGACCGACAAGGGCTTCACGCTGTGGACACAGTCGATCAAGGAGCCGCGCGCCGCTCAGATTCCGGGAGTTCAATCCGAGGGACAAACCGAGGCGGTGTTCTCACCTGACGGAAAGTGGATCGCGTTCCGGACCGGGAGTGCTGTGCAAGGTGGTCCGAGGAACGTGTTCGTGCAGCCGTTTCCGAGCACGGGAGCGCAGTATCAGGTGCCGCACGTCGGTGGAGCCCCGTACTGGACGTCGAAGAACGAGCTCATCCTCAACGTCGCGCCTGGTCGGAGCCTCGTGATTCCGGTGTCAACCAGCCCGCGCCTGGAATTCGGGCAGCCCTCAGAATTGCCACGCGCAGGCCGCAATGAGGGGCCGACCGGCATCTCGCGTCGCAACGCCGACGCCAAGCCGGACGGCGAGCATTTTGTGGGCGTGACGGACAGCGGCGCGGTGATCGCCACGGTCGGTCAGATCGTCGTCGTCCTCAATTGGTTCGACGAGATCAGAGCGCGCGTTACCTCACGCTGAATTCGCAGCAGGGGTCGCGCCTGCGGCCGCTCTCTTGGTGTCGGCCTGGTACCGCGGCGCTTCCGCTGAGGTATCCTTGCGCGCATGACTCCGATGCGCTTCCGCCCCGTCGTTCTCGGACTCGCGCTGGCCGGCTGGCTCGCCGGCTCGGTGATGGCTCAGACTCAGGCGCCACCCCAGACGATCATTCAGCCAGTCCGCGCGCTGATCGCGAATGACGACTTCGCTGGCGGCGAGTCCCTGCTTCGCGCGTTCATCAAGGAAAAGGGTCCCACGTCCGAGGCGCTCGAGGCCCTCTCGTGGCTGGGACGCGGCCAGCTCGCGGCGAACAGGCTCGACGAGGCGCTGCGGTTCGCTTTCGAAACCGAGAACATGGTGAACGACGCGTTGAAGACGCGCGGCCTCGACGACGAAACGCACCTGCCGCTGGCCCTCGGCGCGTCGTTCGAAGTGCAGGCGCAGGCGACGGCGAAGCAAGGTGATCTCGGCACGGCGCTGCGCGTGCTCACGCGGAACATCGAGACCTACAAGAACACGTCGATCCTCGCGCGGCTTCAGAAGAACCTGAATCTGCTCACGCTCGAAGGCAAGCCCGCACCGGAGTACTCGCAGGCGGAGTTCATCGGGTCGAAACCTCCGACACTCGCCTCGCTTCGCGGCAAAGCGGTGATGCTGTTCTTCTGGGCGCACTGGTGTCCCGACTGCAAACGGATGGCCCCGATCATCCGGGAGCTCCAGGCTGCCTATCGCGGCCAAGGGCTCGAGATCGTCGCGCCCACGCAGCGCTATGGATACGTCGCGAAGCGCGCGCCGGCAAAAGCTGATGTCGAGATGAAGTACATGGGTGAAGTTCTGGCCGAGTTCTACCAGGGCATCCGCTGGACCATTCCCGTCAGCGAGCAGTCGTTCACCAACTACGGTTCCAGCACCACTCCGACAATCGTCATGGTCGATCGCTCCGGTATTGTGACGCTCTACCATCCGGGCCAGATGACGCGTGCCGAGCTCGAACCGCAAATCCGCAAGGCCCTCGGCTCCAGCACCGCGCCGTAGCGGAGCTTCGTGCCGTCTGCCGTGTTCCAATGTTTCTGAAGCGACAGACTGAAGGCTCCGTCATCTGCACGTCGTGTGGCGTGCTGGTCGGTGTCAACGACGATCGCTGCTACAACTGCGGACGACGCAACCCAGGATTGTGGGGCTACGGTCCAGCGCTGCGCCGCCTCGGCAACGATCTCGGGTTCGTTCCGCTGGTTATGGGCGGGACCATCAGCCTCTACGTCATCTCGCTCCTGCTCTCGGGCGCCAACATGCAGATGATGCTGTCGCCCTCCACAGAGATTCTGATCCTGCTCGGCGCCAGCGGCGCGGGACCGGTGTTTGGGATCGGCCGCTGGTGGACGGTGTTGACGGCCGGCTGGCTGCACGCCGGCGTGATCCATATCTTCTTCAACGTGCTGTGGATTCGACAGCTGGCCCCGGAGATCGCCAACCTGTACGGGGCAGGTCGCATGGTGATGATCTACACCGTCGCCGGCATCGCCGGCTTCACGCTGAGCTCAGTGGCGGGCGAGTACCTGGGGAATCTGCCGATTCCGTTCTTGCGTGGCGCCTACCTGACGGTGGGCGCGTCTGCACCCATTTTCGGTCTGCTTGGCGCGCTCGTGTACTACGGGCGACGGACGGGCAGCAGCCACATCGGTCAGGCTGGACTCCAGTACGCACTGCTGATGGGAGTCTTTGGCTTGATTTTTCCCGGCGTGGATAACTACGCGCACCTTGGCGGTTTCGGCGGCGGGTACTTCGCGTCGCTGATGCTCGATCCCCTCAAGCCCGAGCGCATCGATCACCTCGCCATCGCGTTCGCCTGCCTGGTCGTCACGCTCGCCGCAGTGATCGCGTCGTTTGTGACGGCGCTGCCGTATTTCGTCTAGGGGAGAATCACAGGGAGATCAGAGAGATCGGGGTGATAGAATTGGATCTGACAACGATTGACTCC
>JBOGIV010000039.1:0-5394 GCA_050747925.1 Vicinamibacterales bacterium | reverse complement strand
GGGGAGATCGGGAGAAAAAATGGCTCCCTGGCCTCCCTGAACTCCGTGTGAATACTCGACTCAACTGAGCTCGGGATTCGTCACTTCGAACCCCCCGAAGTCCGGCAGGAGACTCTTCACCAACTCTCGCGGCGACACGCCGGCAAATTCGACGACGTCACGTGAAAGATGTGCCTGGTCGTAGTACCCGCACTCGAGCGCGACGTCGGCGAGGCGGCCGACCTGATTCGTTCGTATGAGCGTCACCGCGCGGCCGAAGCGGAGCACGCGCGCCAACGTCTTGGGTCCCAGGCCGAGCTGCTCGCGGACTTTCGCAATCAGGTGCTTCTGACTCCAGCCGGTTTCGCGAACAAGGTCCGTAATGGCGATCCGCCCGCGGCTCTGGACCAGACGATGCCAGGAGCACAGGATTTCGGGCGCAGGCGCGCGGGTGGTTGCGAGTCGCCTGGACACGTCGCGGTCCACCATCGCGAACCGTTCCTCCCACGAGGGCGCGTCATGAAGCGCATCGATCAGTCGCCGGGCTGATGGCCCGAGCACATCGTCGAGGGGCGCGACGCGATTGGTCAGATCCTCGAGCGGCCGATTCAGAAACAGCCGCGCGCCAAGGATCGTGAAGTTGATCTGCAGGCCACCCGACGGCCCCGCCGACCCGACCAGAACGTAGGTGTCGTACGCGCCCGTCGCGAAGCTTGAAACGTCAGTCCAACGGCTCAGGTCGTCCCGCTCGAAAATCCTGATTGGCGAGCCAAAGTTGATGATGACGGGAATGATCTCGGTCGGCAGCTCGCGGCGGCAGAGCGGTGACGCCATGTGCTCGTACCAGCCGATGTACTCGCGGATGTAGGGACGCAGCGCGAGCGGTGGCTCGCCGTGGACCATCTCCCACTGCCCAATCTCGGAAGCATGCCGGACAAGACGAGGCCGGGGCATCGCTGACTATTGTGCCTTGGATGGCGACCTCCATGTCGCCCGCGCTCCGTCACTTACCCGCGATCCGATAGAGGTGTGAGTCGGTTCGGATGAAAAACGACCCACCCGACACCGCAAGCGTTGCGAGCATCGAACCGTCGAGTGTGTTCCTCGTGAGGAGCCGGAACTCCTTACCAGGAGCCAGGACGCTGACGACTCCCTGTTCCGACTGAAAGTAGAGGCGCCCGTCGGCCAAAACCGGAGAGGCCGAGTACGAACCCCCGAGACGCTGCTGCCAAAGGACGGCGCCCGTCCGGGCATCGATGCACGAGAGAATGCCTCCGTCGTTTACGACATAGAGCTCGTCGCCGACGAGAAGCGGTGACGGCGTCAGCGGCGCGCCTCGCGACATCGTCCAGGCGACATGCGTTTTGGTCACGTCTCCGGTGCCGTCGGCCCGCACCGCGATCACGTTGGGTTGCTGAAAACCCGTGGCAATGAACACGAGGCCGTGTCCGAAGACCGGGCGCGGCACATTGGAGAAACCGTCCCGGTAGCTGACCCGCCAGATCTCCTTGCCGGTCAGCGGCTCGTATGCGGCCGCGCGATACGCCCCAATGCTCACCAGCTGATCGCGATCGCCGACGCGAACCACCAGGGGCGTCGTGTACGCCTGATCGAATGGCGATCGGCGATTCGTGCGCCACCGCACTTTGCCCGTCTGCTTCTCGAGCGCGACGACAAAGGCCGTGTCGCTCCCATCGCAGCTGAAGATCAACAGATCGCCGTACACGATCGGCGAACCACCCGCGCCGTGCTGCGACTCGTAGGGGAACTGTTTCTTCCACACAATCTCGCCGGCAGTGTTGAGGGCCGCGGTCCCGTCAGCGCCGAAGTGCACGTAGACCCGATCGCCTTCAACGATGGGCGTTGGCGACGCCCAGCTGTTCTTGGGGTTGATGTCACGGGGAGTTCGCACGCGGAAGACTTCAACGTTGACGGCGTCGCGACCGGTCTCGACATCGAACGCGAGCAGGCGGAGCGACACGTCTCGATCACCGGTTGCCGCGGTGAGCCAGACCTTCCCTGCCGTCACCACTGGAGACGACCACCCAAGTCCAGGCACGGGCGTCTTCCACACGACGTTCTTGGTTTCGCTGAATGCGTTGACGAGGCCGGTCTCGGACGAATGGCCTTGTCCACCGGGCCCACGGAACTGGGGCCAGTCCTGGGCGGGTTCGAGCCGACTCGAGAGGCAGACAAGAATTGCGATCGCAAACCAGGCAACCCTGAAGGGTTGCCTCCACACGCTTCTCGGATTGTCAGACACGCTGCATCCAGCGTTTCAGCCGCCGAGGCACATTGCGCGCGCGAATGTACGACGGAAACCACGGCTCGAAGAACGTGTTGAAGCGCCGCTCGCTCCTCAGGTAGTAGGTATCCAACCGCTCGAGCGTCCACGAATCGCTCGACGGCCCGACGAACCCTAACGCGTCGGACACGCCGGCCATGAAGTGCTCCTGCACAATCGCGCGGCTGCGTTGGTCGAACCGCCCAAAGGGATACGCAAACGACGATACGGCCTCACCGAGACGATCTTCAAGCGCGTCTCTTGAACCAAGAATCTCGCGAGACACGTCCTGATCCGAGAGCGTTCGGAGATCCGGGTGGGTCATCGAGTGAGCGCCGAACCGGATGCCGGCACGCGCCATCTCGCGAATCTGCGACCAGCCGAGCATCTCCCGGCCTTCGAGCGTGGGCACGCGCTCGTGTGACGCCGCGTGTCGTGGGTCACCGGTCGCGATGAAGACGGTCGCGCTCATCCCGTATTCCTGGAGCACCGGAAAGGCTTCGGCGTAGAAGCTCCAGTAGCCGTCATCGAAGGTAATCGCAACCGTCCTGGGCGGAAACGTACGACCGCCACGAAGCCTGGCCACGACGTCCGCGAGATCGATGGTCGTGTAACCATGTGCGTGAAGCTGCCGGATCCCATGCCGAAAGATCTGCGGCGCCAGGGAGTAAACCGCAGGCTCATGGTCCAGAGCGTGGAACGTGAGGATCGGCAGGCGTGTCACGACGCGGCTCATTGTATCGAGCCGCCGCCGGATTGAGCGCGTCAGCTCAGTGGCGCGAGGGACGAGTCGCTTGAACGATGGCGTCGACGGCCTGCAGCAGTTCGTCACCCGTCGCGGAGAGCGGCGCCAGATCCGTATCGCTGGAGGCTGCCTTCTTGAGTCCGCGGAGGGCGGACCCAAATTCGCCGGCGGCGCGCCGAAGCTCATTGAGGTGTGCCGTCCGCATCGCAGCATCGGCGCCGGCACGTTGCTCGGCTGCGAGCAGATCGGTACGAACCTTCTGAAGGACGCCCCTCATTTGATCGGAGCCCTGGTCCAGTTGGAAAACCAGGAACTGCGCACCTGGTGTCGCGACGGCGGCGACCTTGTAGTGAAACTCCTGACCTGACTCGTCCACTTCCGCCACGGGACCCCACTCCAGCTTCCCGACGTCTCCAGTCGCCCAGAACTGGTGGGCTTCTTCGAGAATGTGCCCCAGGAATGGAAAGGTCGGGTCGGAGACCAAGCGCCCAAACCACGCTGGTCGCGGCGCGATCGATTTGAACGACCCGTCCTCTCGACGTTCGAATGCGGCGAGGTCGAGCGCGGGCAGCAGCGCAGTCAGCGTGTCGTCGCTCATCTATCTGTTCTCCGAAGGCGGGTCTAACCAGCCTCCGCCAAGGCTACGACGGTCCGCCGAAGCATCCGCGAAGGCGGAAGACCCGCCTCTACGTGACGAGGCTCCGTCGGTCACGAGGCCAGCGCGCGTGCGAGGGTCACGAAGGTCTCCTCGACATCTGTGCCGGTCTTCGCGCTGGTCTTCACGACAGGACACCCCAGCCGCTCCAATGCGCCGGGTTCAACCTCCCAGGTGCTCTCGAGATCCGACTTGTTAATCGCCAGCATGCAGGGCACTTTACCGATCGTTTTCTGCGCGGTCTCGTGCAACGACAACGCCGTGTCGAGTGAGCCGCGACGCGTCCCATCGACGACCAGCAGGTACCCCGCGGCCCCACGGAGATATGTCATGTTGACTTTCTGGAAGGTGTCTTCGCCGTGAATGTCCCAGATGATCAGATCGACCGTTTCGTGCTCCAGCTTGACGCTCTTCTTCTCGATCTTCACACCCAGCGTCGTCAGATACTTGTCGGAAAAGATGCTGTGGACGAATCGCGCGACGAGGCTGGTCTTGCCGACGCCAAACCCTCCCAGCAGGCAGACCTTCTTTTGAATCACGGGCGATCGCTCCCTTGGCCTGCCCCAGCGGGGAGCAGGACGCGAAACGAAGCGCGACGATTGCGACCCTTGTCCGCTTCGGTGGTGCCGCGCGCAAGCGGCGACGTGCTCCCAACTCCTCTGACAATGAATTCCAATGCGTCGAACTGAGCCGTGGGAAGCCGCCCACGAACGATCTCTGCCCGACTCAGGCTCAGTGGTCCATTCGCGATATCGGTGCCATCGGTGTCGGTATGCCCGACAATCTCGATGCGCGCCTTTTGGCCGCGCGTGCGAATCAGGTCGTTCAGCTCGCGGAGGCTCTCGGTCACCGGACCGAGCGTCTGATCTTGTCCAAGCGCCAATCGCGACTGCCCTTTCGGAAACTGGACCGCGATCGCCTCCAACTTCTCCTTCAACCTGACCTCAGGGCCCGTGCCTGCGTACTCGAAGTGGCGGACGCCTCCGATCGCCGGCGCGAGCCGCTCGCTCTCGACGATCCAGCGCTCCGATGCCGGACCACTGGCGCGCAGCACGCCGTCGCGATAATCGAGCGACACGCCCGAAGGTGGGCGCAGCAGATCGCGCGCACGCGCGGTCACGAACTTCGGGGCCAGGCTCTGATACAGCTCCCAGCGCGCGTCGATGTCGTCGATCGACAGATTCGACGACGCCACGAGCGTCGCGGGGTCGACCGCCAGCGAGTCACGAAGTCCCGCGATGTAGTAACGCCCACCGCGGCGCCCACTTGAAGTCACGACGATGCCCGGCTCCTCGCGAAGTCGATCGAGATAGGTGTTCCACCGCTGCCGCTCCCGAAGCCCGAGTCCGGCCCAAATGCCGACCACAGACAGGACAACGGCGGCGCCGATAGCCAGTCCTCTGAGTGACTTCGGTCCGTGCTCCCGAAACTGTGACACGAGACACAATTCCAGCTGATGCCGCACATGCTCAAACGGCGACGAATCTCCCTGGAAGCTCTGTAACTCACGGCCCGCCTGACGATGGATACGCTCGAGCGCGTCCTGAAAAACTGACTGAAGATCGCGGGGAGGCGTGCCGTGCACCACGCCCGCGAGGAAGGCGCGCGGGCCGGGCTCGACGATGACCGTCAGCTCGCCGACACGGAGAGCGTCCAGAGTGTCGCCGGCGCCGGTCCGAAAGGAGTCGCGGACGAAGTCTCGGATCGCCGTCAGCATCGCCGAGATCTGAT
>JBOGIV010000038.1:0-13822 GCA_050747925.1 Vicinamibacterales bacterium | reverse complement strand
CATGAACGACAGCTCCAGGACCGCCGTCCGTTCGGTGTTGAACGTCCGGCTCTGATCCTCGATGGCGACGTCCGCGAAACGCTCTTTGATCTGCCGCAACTGCCCCAGGCCCTGGCTGAGCGACGGGCCTGATCGGTAGATCCCAGCGCTGTCCTCCATGGTTTTCTGCATGTCCTGGCGAAGGTCGGCGAGGCGCTCGCGTCCCTTTTTGTTCAGCAGATCCCGCTCGAGTCGCAGTTGCTCATCGTGAGCTTGTGCCATGACGCTCGGGTTGACGTCCGGCTGGCGGGACGCGTACTCGGCGGCGGAGCGGCCGGCACGGGCGCCGAACACGAGCAGCTCCGGCAGTGAATTGGATCCCAACCGGTTGGCGCCGTTGATGCTCACACACGCCGCTTCACCAGCGGCGAACAGGCCTGGCAACGGCGTGGCGCCGTTGATGTCGGTGTGCACGCCACCCATCATGTAGTGCACCACCGGCCGAACGGGGATGAGATCGGTGACCGGGTCGAGGTTCTGATATTTCTGGCACAGCTCACGCACGAACGGGATCTTCGCGGTGATCTTCTTCTGGCCAAGATGCCGCAGGTCGAGGTGAACGACCGGACCGTACGGCGTCTCGATGGTGCGGCCCTTCTCCAGCTCCTTCATGAAGGCCTGCGACAACCGGTCGCGCGGTCCCAGCTCCATCGACTTGAACACCGGGTGCGGCTGAGGCGTGCCGAGCTTGTAGTCCTGGAGGTAGCGATAACCGTCTCGGTTGAGCAGATAGCCGCCCTCGGCGCGCGCAGCTTCGGTGATCAGGATGCCGGTAAACGGCAAGCCGGTGGGATGGTACTGAACGAATTCCATGTCCTTGAGCGGTGCGCCGGCGCGATACGCCAGCGCCATCCCGTCGCCGTTCTTGATCGCCGCGTTGGTCGTGAACGGGAAGACCTTCCCGCAGCCTCCCGTGCACAGGATCACCGCGCGCGCGGTGATCGCCTCGATGCGTCCCGACATCACATCGATGGCGACGACGCCTTGCACTCGACCGTCGTCGACCAGGAGCTTGGTCACGAACCATTCGTCGTAACGCGAGACGGTCGTGTATTTGAACGAGGTTTGGAACAGCGTGTGCAGCATGTGAAAGCCGGTTTTGTCCGCGGCGAACCACGTGCGCATTTTCTTCATCCCGCCGAAGGGGCGCACCGCAATGCGGCCGTTCGGCTCGCGATTCCATGGACAGCCCCAGTGCTCGAGGCGAAGCAGCTCCTGTGGAGCTTCCCGAACGAAGGCTTCCACCGCGTCCTGGTCGCACAGCCAGTCGCCGCCTGCAATCGTGTCGTAGGCGTGCTCGTCGAGGCTGTCGTCGAGAGCGATGGCGCCGGCGGCGCCCCCCTCAGCAGAGACGGTATGACTCCGCATCGGGTACACCTTCGAAACGACGGCAATGTTCAAGCGGGGATTGGTTTCTGCGATCGCGATTGCCGCTCTGAGGCCTGCTCCGCCGCCACCGACCAACACCACGTCATGGGAAGGGGTCACCTCTGTCTCCTCGCCGACCGTACTCGCTCTCTCGAACGTTGCGCGGAGGCAGCTACCCGGGGTCTGGACGACCCGTTCGATGCACGTCTACTCCGCCGAAATGAGCTCATCGACCAGCACGTGGCCGTCATGGCGGACGATTCTCCGGCTGACAGCTCCATCGTGGTACTCGCGCTGGATGCTCACGCAGCCGCACGAGTATTCGACCTCTCTGGTGACAACGATCTCTTCGTCGTGATCCTCGTAGCTCGAGCCGTCGACGATGCGCCCGCAGGGCGCCTGCCGGCTTTTGAAGCTGCCATCCGCGTTCACGCTCCCCTCCTTCCGCGTTGCGTGGGGTTGCCGAGACGCCGAAACGAATCTGGGTGGCCCGCTGTCACAGGACGGCGGTCCCAGAGCAACTCCGGGGCCGTGGTCGTCCTGTCGTAAGTGACCAAAGCCTCCCCGGCGGCCTCGGATCGGGCCCAGTCTACGACGGGAGCTTCGCGGTGCCGTGATTTTTTTCGGGCGGTGTGATTGACGGCGACCAGCCTGCCCGCGTCGAACACGCGACAATCGCGGAAGTTCTGCTGCTCGCCTCGTCGATGACGAGGCTGCGTTGCGGCTGCCGTCATCCGGACTGCCAATGACCACGCGACGCGTGACACGCGACTGACCGTCGCCGCGGTCACTTCCGCTGCGGCGATCCTCGGCGTCGCCGGTTTGCAACATCGACGCGCTCGGCAATCGGGCCCGCTGGCACAAGCGTCGTGCCGAAGAGGATCTCTATCAGGTGCGCATTCAGAGCGGACAGGATCCGCTCAACTTCCCCATCAAGACGAACAATCGCCTGGCGTCGCTGCTGCGAGTGGCGCTCTCAGGCGAAGGGCGACCGACGGGGAACGTGGAGCCAATCTTCAACGATTTGGTGCAGGAGCTCAAAGCCGAGACAGACAGGCTCGACAAGGTGATGGCCGATCAGCTGCCGGGGCTGAATCGGATGTTGCAGCGGATCAAGAAGCAGCCGATCGCCCAGTAGAGCCTGGCGGTTTCGTGTCAATTTCTCGGGTTTGGCGTCGATCCGTTTGGCACTCCCAGTGAAGCGGAGAGTTGTGCAGGCGACGCTCGCATTAGCTTGACCATCGCCCGGTCGATTCTCTCCGCGATCGGACCCATGGGTAGGAGTTTGCTTCCTGTACTGACGATGCGAGCGAATGCGTTGCCTCTCACGAGAAACACGGCTCGATGGCCTGGGGTTGCGAACGCCGCGTCGCCGAGTCGTTTCCTGTCGGCGGTCTTGAGGCGCGTCAACGGCGCATCGTTCAGCGTCATCAGCCAAGCCAGCGCGTCTCGAGCCGCGGAAACTGTCGGGGACCAGCCCACCGAGATGCGGAATCGTCGATTCGGATCGTAGTCGGCACCACGCTGATCGGGCCGGTAGGCTGTATAGGCAAAGCCGGCATACAAGGCTACGAGATCGCCGAGCTCTGCGAGATGCGACATTGAATCGACCTGCTTGTACAGGCGAAACCCTGCAAAGTTAAACGAGCGAATGACCGGGGGCACGGCGGAGACAGTCGGAATTGCTGGAGCGATCGAATCGATTTGCTGCCGAAAGATGCTCTTCAAGGTGTCGCTTTCGACGTCGGGCTGGGCGTCTGGCGCACAGGTGTCGAGACACGGCATCGCGTTGTCCACGACCTCCACTTGTTTCCAGAGCGGCTTGTCCGGCTCGAGCAATCGCTGAAGGTAGGTGGTGGCGTTGGGGTTTAGCCTCAACGCGCCCAACCGTCGTCCCTGCGTCAGTCGGAAGTCGCTCACATCGTTCTTGAGGTTGGTTTCCCAATCCGGTTGAAGGCAGCCATCGAAAACCTGTTTCGCACCCGCCTGCGATATGCGAATCATGATTTCGTGGAAGCGAAATTGCGGGCTCGAGCGGCGGCGACCGATCGCGATGATGCGATTGAGGTCCATCATCAGGTTGTCTTTCCGTCTCACCGTCACGCGCTTGAGGTCTGCTCCAAGCAGGTTCGATACCACGCCAACGGCAGCGGCGCATTCCTGGCATGTGACGGCGAGGGGCCGTTCCCCAACCTGACCCTCCACGACACGAACGAACCTTGTGGCCTTGAACCTGCGGATCGTCGTGCCGGTGATGAGGTTCGCGTCACTTCCCAGAGCGTAGGCGAACACTTCCTGCTCGCCAAGGCTGAAAATGGCCGTTTCGATCTTGCTCGCGATCCTTCTCGACGCGACGTCCAACCCGGAGGCCAGCGTCACGCCGGAACCCCACTCGCACGCAAACTCCAGCAAGCGCGTCCACGGCCACCGACGCTGTGACGCGGCGTCGGTGGCCTGGGTCCATGGTGGACCCGGGGCGTTAAGGGTCACGTAGACGACGTGCACGCTCCTCCCGAACGGAACCCACGCGCTCGATCCCGGCGATCGGAATCGCCAGTCCCACGACACGTCGTATCGACCGACTCCGGCCTCTTGCAGCCTCGCTGCGGACAACTTGACGAGTATCGGCCCAGATGTGTTGCCGGCAGCGGGTACGGGCACACTGACGGGCGACACGTCGCCGAGCACTCCAAGCGCAGGGCTGACGGCGAGCGCACGAATATCGATCTTGGGAGGCGGCGCCACTCCAGGCTGCTGCTCGAACGCGAACTCCGTCAGCAGAGTCATCCGCCGTTGATCTGTCGTTGCCAAGGCGTAAGCGCCGAAATCGGGGGCAACCGGCGTCTCACCATCCTGGCGGATGTGCAGTGCGGGCCCGTTGCCGTGGTCGAACTCGAGTCGTGCGAGCTTGACGATCATGACTTGCGCCTCCGCGATGCGGGCGTGCGGATGCGGCCCGAGTCAAGAAGCCACGGGTTGGCTCTCACCTTCAGCGGAGGATACCCGGCAGGCCGTGATGGCGACGTGACGCGCTGGGGTCGGACGCCGACACCAGCCGCGTAGATCACTGCCTCGGAAGCACCGTCGATGCCGAGGTCCGCTTCAATCTCCGCGTCGGCAAGAGACATCGTGCAAAACGGAGCGAGCCCGAGGTCGGTCGCGGCGAGACAGAATGTCTGACATTGGTGGCCGGCCTCGATGAGCACGGCCCGATAGGCTCTGGGCGAGGTGTACTTCCAGAGATAACGCGAGAACACGGCCGTGAAAAAGACAAGCGCCGGAGCGCCTGCGTACCAGAACTGCTGCGGAAGATAACGTCGGACGCGGACCGGCCGGGGGTGAAGCGAGACGAGCTCGAGTCGATGTCGATCGGACGCGTAATGGTAGATGCCCGACCTCAGCCCCTCGACGCGCCGCGCACACACGTACATTTCCAACGGATGACGCGCTCCACCGGAGGGTGAAGTCTTCAGAGGAAGCTCGCCCTGTCCTTTCACCGTCGCCCACTGCTGCACGCCATTGGTCCATCCCAGCAGGTCACCTAGCGCTGCAAGCGGAAGCGGCCTGGTTGAAAACGTTCTCCACGTCCGGCGTTCCAGGAGTACGCGAGAGAGAGGCCGGTCGGTCTTCAGGCGGGGAAGGGGGTGTCGCGTGGCACCCGGGAACCGCTTGATCGGCGGCGGCAGCGGCTCGACTCGCGCTTTGCGCCGCAGGGCGCGATCGCCTTCGATCGGGTCCATGTAGGTCGAGCCACGAGTGGCCATATGAAAGAAGCCCGCGACAGGGTTCCAGTGCTGCCAGCGGGCGAGTGCGTCGCCCTGCGTCGTCGTCGGACGATCCGAGCGCTCGAGTAGGGTGGCGGACAACAAAGGCCTCAGCCACTTCTCCGAGGCATCGAAGCGATCGCGGATTTCGTCCGACGTCCGCCACCTATGAAAGAAATCGAGCACGGCGGGCGTTTCGGGTCGCACGGCGACCCTCACACCCGTCGCGTAGTTGTGGACCAGCAGCTCGCCATCCTCCCAGTAGCTCACCAGGTGGCGAGCGCGGCGAAACGCCGGGCGGGACATTCGAGGCATCGAGGCCCTAATCGAAGAGGCCGTTATTTCCCCAGGTCGATAATCATGATCTGCGGGATGCAGAACGTCTTTTTTCTCAGTCCCTTGATCAGCGCGATCAGCTGGTCTCGTTTTCTGCTCTTCTTCTTCTTCTTGAGGCGGTCAACCGTCTTGTCGAGCGCGGTGTGGAGAGGTGAAATCTTGATTGTATTGCCTGACGTTTTGGGGGCTTTCGACATCGGTCTCCTCCGATCGAAGGTGTTACGCCACGAAGTGGGCTCAGCTTACGTGCCGGCCCAAAAACTGGTCAATACGTGGAATCAACCGAGCCCACCAATTCGCGTCAACAGGACGGTAAATCGCGGGTCTTGTCTAAGCGAATCGACACGTGGGTCCACGCGCAGAAACAGGACGAACAGGGAGCGCTCATTCACGGCTCTCTCGAGCCGCGCCAGCGCCTCGTCCGTTCGGCCGAGCGCCGCGAGCAGATAGGCGGCTTCTTCTGACTGAGCGAACCCATCAGGCATCACTGTTCCCGGCAGCTGCCTCAAGATCGCCCACGCGTCATCGATGCGCCCGGCTCGCGCGTGAATGCGTCCGACTTCGGCGATGACGGGCGGCAGCGTCAAGAGCGCTCCGGCGTGCCGCAGCGACAGAATCGCCTCGTCGTATCGTGTGAGCGCTGCCAGGGTTCGGGCCCGGACGATGTTCGAGGCTGTAAACGATGGCTCGAGGGTCAGAGCTTCGTCTATGCGCTGCAGGGCCTCCGCATATTGCCGCTGATAGAACAGCATCAGCGCCAGGGTGCGGCGCATATCGGCCGACACTGGGTCCGTCTGGACGCCTTGACGGGCCTGCACGACGGCCTCGGCTGTCCGGCCAGCGGCGGCCAGGAGACGCGCGTAGCGATCGCGGGCGAAGCTGTTGTTAGGGCTGATTTGAATGGCTCGTTCAAAACCGTCGCGTGCGCCTCGCCAGTCCCAGTCATAGACGAAGCGAAGTTGTGCGAGCTCCACATGCGCATCGGTCAGGCCATCGTCTTCGGCAAGCGCGCGTGTAGCGGCATCAAGAATGACCGTGCGTGTCGCCTCGGGGGTGAGCGCACCAGTATTCCCGAGGAAGGCATAACAACGGGCAAGGCTTGCCCACGCAGCCGCGAATCGTTGATCGAGTTTCACTGCCTCTTCGAACAATTCGCAAGCCTCCTTGGCGCGGCTCGGGTCGAGAAGATGAAACACGAATCGTCCCCGCAAATAACGGTCCTGCGCCTCCTGACTGGCAAAGTAGGTGGTCTGCAGTTGTCGGCGTTCGGCTGGCGTGATTGCCAGTCGCACCCCCTCGGCCAGGTCCTTCGCAAGCATCGCCTGCAGCCGGAACGCATCCCGCAACGGCTGCTCGTAGGTTTGCCCCCACAGCCGAGCCTGGTCGGACGGACGAATCAGCGACGCGTTCAGCCGCACTTGCTGTCCAGCCAACATCACCGACGCTTCGAGCACCGCATCGACATCCAGCTCGCGGGCGATGTCGTCGATCCGCTTGGTCGTCAGCTTGTACGACATGATCGACGTTCTCGACGTGACCCGCAGCGCGGAGATGCGCGAGAGCTCCGCGATCAGAAGATCGGTCATGCCATCGACGAAGTACTCCTGGTTCGCGTCGCCCGATAAGTTCACCATCGGGAGGACGGCAAGAGATCGGACCGGGGGCGAGCCACCCGCGAGGCGCGTCCACAGCGCATTGGCGCCCACACCCAGCAGCATCACCGCCACGATCGCAGCGGCGATGCCCGCAACCCAGACGATCGCGGGACGCTTCGTTTCTTCCAGCGCGCGGAGCAGCGCCGCTTCGGCCGCCCCGGCTGTTTGGATGCGCCGGGAGGGATCCGTTTCGAGCAGCTGCTCCACGCACTGAAGGAACGCCGGGGGGACATCTGGTCGCAGGTCGCGGAGGCGTTTCCGCTGGCCCACCCGATGCGCGGCCTGCACGTCCTCAACGGCATTGCCGCTGATCGGATGAGTGCCGGTCACCAGGTAGAACAGAAGGACGCCAAGGCTGTAGACGTCACTGCACGGTGTGGCGGCGCCGCCGTCGACCAGCTCTGGGGCCATGTAGATCGGCGTGCCCCTAAACCGTCGTGGCGCCGACGCATGGACGTCCTCACCGGCGCCAAAGTCCATCAGGACGATGCGACCGCCGTGCTCGCGCATGACGTTCTGAGCCTTGACATCGCGATGAACCAGTCCGGCGGCGTGGACCGCAGCGAGCCCTCGAGCGAGCTCCAGGCAGATTCCGGCGGCTTCGCGCGGGCTGAGTGGCCCGCGTTCGGTGACAATCTCCCGCAACGTGCGCCCGCGGACGAACTCCATCCAGAGGCCGATTTTTCCGCTCGCCCGCTCCGCACCGTGGATCGACACCACATTGGGGTGGCGAACCCGGGCGAGCAATCGCGCCTCGTTGATCACGGCGGACTGAACGGCGGGATCGTCGGCCTCGACGTCGACCAATTTGAGGGCCACCTCGCGGTGCAGGTTTGAATCCCAGGCGCGGTGGACGGTGCCAAAGGCGCCGCGGCCGATCTCGGCGGCAATCTCGAGGTGGCCCCAGAAGACGCGACCAGCCGTCTCGGCCGTGTCGCTTTCGCGCTCGAGCGCGTCACGCGAACGGTCTGGATGAGCTACGGTCTCGTCGAGTGGCGACGCCAACGGCGAAGAACCAAGCGAGCCGCGCGCCGGACTCGCGGGGCTGTCGGAAGCGCGCAGCGCCCCGACCTGGGCAAGAAGCCGGAGCTGCTCCACCAGCGCCCGTTGTCGAGGCGTTGTGGCGCTCGATTCGGCCTTGGACCAGTCGATCTCGCGACCGTCCGCTACCGAATCTGCCAACTCGTCGAGGAACGAGCCCTCAGGGATCACGGCTTATCTCGCCTCGCTCATGTCGTTCATTTTCGCGGCGAGTCTCAACAGGGCTCGCCTGACCGCGACGCGAGCCGCTCCTGGGCTCGGTTTCTCCAACGCCGTCGCCAGCTCGTTGTAGTCATAGCCGAGCTCGATTCTCCCGACGATGGCTTCTCGATCTGCCGGGTCCAACGCACCCAAGGCGGCGTCGTAGCGTTCGGCGCACTCGCGGCCAATGGCCAGTTCGAGCGGTGACTCGTCGGGCGCCGGCGCCGACTCGACCAGCGGCTCTCCAATCGGCCGCCGCCGAGCCGTCCGGATTCGATCGCGAATGCTGTTCATCAGCGCCTGCCGAAGGTAGGCCTGGAGCGCGCCCTCTCGACGGCACTCGAAGGCCCCTATTACCCTTAACGTTCGAACGACGGTTTCCTGTACAAGGTCCTGAGTGTCGATGCCGTCCCGGCCGGTTCGGGGCAGGCGGCCGGCGGCCCACCGGCGAAGCCTTGGAAGGTGCCGGGCCAGGAGGACCTCGAGCGCATCGGAATCGCCCTGACGGAAGCGCTCCAATAAGACGACGGTAGGCTCGTGGTCGGTGGGAGGCATACACGTCGGCGGGTCGGCCGAATCATAGCTCCTATCAGTTGTCGGAGTTCGGCGCGGGCCGGTTTGGATACAATCGCAATGTTCCCTTCTCGCCTCGAAGCAGAAGACAGCGGTCACCCCGTGCTGAATAGGAGGGGCAGATGGCTGACACTCCGAAGTGCGCGCATCCAGCGTGCACCTGCCTGGTCCCCAAAGGCGGTGCGTTCGGCAAGTACTGCAGCGAGTATTGCAAGGAAGCAGCGAAGATGACGGAGCTGCGCTGCGGGTGCCGGCACCCGGAGTGTGGCTGATAACTGTAAAAGTTCGCTGACCTAGTGGTTCGCTTCAGCTGAATCGGCAGCAGATTTCGGAGCGCGGCGCGCAGATCGCAAGGCGCGACGACCGAGGTTGGCGCCACTTCGATCGCCGACGTCACGGGGACATCCGTTTTGTTCAGTCGAGCGGTCTGAAGAACGACCGGAGGCGGCAGCGAGTTGCGCAAGATGCCGCGGGTCGATCATCGCGACGCCTTTCAGCGTCGGGAACCACAACCGGCCATCCCGCGTGCGATACCCCGCCGGCTGTCCAATGCCGTTGCACTCGCTGCTCTTTTCGGGAAAGGGGCCAGGCCCTCTAGCCGCGGTTCTCGTTCAGCGGCCGAAGACGATCTTCTCACGCTCAATCAGGCGAGAAGTGGCGACGACGAGCAGGGCGGCGACGATCAACGGAGACGCCCCGGCGAAGAGAAACATCCAGGACGCGGTGGGCTTGCCCCCCAGCACCTCTTCCATCAAGGCGTACTGGCCCACAATCGGGATCGGGAACATCCAGATCTGCCCGTTCAACGGATAGACGGTCGCCAGGACCCCCGGCAGCATGGGCACCATCATCAGGAAGCCCATGTAGCTCTGCGCTTCCTTGAACGACCTCGCAAACGTCGCCAGGTAGACCTGCAGCGCCGCCGCCGCGGGGCAGAACGGCAGGACGGCCGCCAGCAGCGCCGCCACTTCCGGCGCCCCGAATCGAAATCGAATGCCCAGTTCCTGCAGCGGCACGAACTTCATCACGGCGAGACACAACAGGACCGTCACCCCACAGCCGGCCATCGCCGACACCGACGCCGCCAGCCATTTGCCGGACACGATGGCGAGGCGCGGCGCCGGGTTCACGAGCAGCGGCTCGAGCGACCCACGCTCCCGCTCGCCGGCGGTCGAGTCCATCGCGATCTGCATGCCCGCCGTGAACGCGGCAAGCACCACGAAGAGCGGGATGAAGTTGAGCACCATCGCGGCGCGCTGCTGAGCGCTCGACACCTCGACGTCCTCAACCTGAATGGCCGTGGCGATCGAGGGATTCACGCCACGTCCGACCAGGCGAAGGCTGCCAACCTCGGCGCTGTAGCGCTGCAACAGCCCGCGCACGCGTTGGACTTTGGGGCGCGCGCGCTGTCGAGACTCGTCCGACACGACCTTGACCGGCGCCGGCCTCGACGCGCGAAAGCGCTTCGCGAAGTCTTCTTCGATGATGACCACAACGTCGTGATCTTGATCCCGGACAGACTTTTCGGGGTCGGCAGGCGCGGGCAGGATCTCGATGCCAGACTGCTGCCGCAGCCACTCGACCAGCGCGGGCGCGTTCTCCGCGCCCACGACCGGCAACCGAATCTCTTCGCTCTCACGCTGACGATCGACGACGCGATTCAGGATGAAACCCAGCAGGAGGGGTCCAAACAGCGCCCCAAACAGAAGTGAATACAGCGAGCGCTTGTCGCGGGAAGAGTCGACGAGCTCCTTCCTCCACACGACGAGCGTTTGGGTGAGGGCGCTGGTGCGATTCATCGAACCGCCTCCACGTCGGCCAGCGCCACGAAGGCATCCTCGAGGTCCTGATGGCCCGACTGCTCGCGCAGCTGATCGGGACTCCCCGTCGCGACGACTCGACCGCGCGCCATCACGATGATCGTGTCGCAGAGCGCCGACACCTCCTGCATGATGTGACTCGAGAAGAGCACGCAGCGGCCCTCACCGCGCATGCGGCGGATGATCTCGCGAACCGATCTGGTGCTCATCACGTCGAGCCCGTTGGTCGGTTCGTCGAGCAGCACGTTGCGGGGGGCGTGCACCAGCGCGCGGGCGAGCGCCACCTTGGTACGTTCGCCGTGCGAAAATCCGCGGACCTGTCGATCGGCAAACGACCCCATATCGAGCAGGTCGACGAGCTCACCCGTCCGCTGTTCGAGCGCGGATCCCGACATCCCGTGCAACTGACCGTAGTAGTGAATGTGTTCGCGAGTCGTGAGTCGCGGATACAGACCGGAGACGTCTGGCAGCACACCCAGGCGCGCCTGCGCCCCCTGTGGATCGCTGACGGCGTCGATGCCATCGACCTCGAGCCGGCCGCGATCGGGCTTCATCAACGCGTAGAGCATCCGCAGCGTCGTCGTCTTGCCTGCGCCGTTCGGCCCGAGAAGCCCGGTGACGGCGCCGTCTTCGGCCGAGAAGCTGACGCCATCGACTGCGGCGACCTTTCCGAAGTGCTTGTGGAGATCCTCGACGCGGATCACGGGCGACGCTCCGCCTCAAACCGCCCAGGAACGACGAGTCGGCTCCGCGTCGCCACGGCAGTATTGTCTTGCCCCGCTCCGCGGGGCGAGACATCTTCAAAGGCTCGCCGAAACTTTGTGTTCGAGGTCATGACTCTGGCCTTCGAAGATGTCTAGCTACCTGGGCACGGCGGTGGGATCGGGACCCGCCGGCAGCAGGAAGAATGCAGGTCGACGAAGCGACTCCGCGCATCTCACGTCGATACCGTCAGCGCTCCCTGCGTCGATGAATTCGCGAATCATCTTCATCCCGCACGCGCTGGTCAGCACGCCGTGGCCGGTCGCGCGTGCGACGATGTGCCGGCTCTTGGAGAGGTGACCGGCGACATCCTGCCCCCACGAAGGGGGCGTAACGGGATCGATCTCTCCGGAGAGTACCAGCGCTGGCACGGCTGACATGACCGGCTCGTAGTACGACGGATGCACGGCGCCACGGGGCCAGAAGTCACACGCCTTCAGCCGGGACGTCAGCAAGTAACCGGCAAACACAGTGCCTGTCGATGCGCGTTGTGCGTCATCAGGACGGATCCGCGGGAAGTCCTCCGCGCACACGACCGAGAGTTGCATGCCGAGGCTCATCTCGTCCCCTGCAGCTTCACCCATCATCGCGAGCGCCAACATCCCTTGAAAATCGTTGGCTTCGGCGCGGACGACCAGTTCAGGTAGCAGGGACGACATCAGCGGTGAGTACAGCGCTCCAGCGAGGGCGTTGGCGACAAAGCGCGCGTCAACCGAGATGTCTTCGGCAATACCGGTTCGTGGATGCACGAGCGGCACCGGCGCAGGGGTCTTCCCGAGTCGCGCGAACAGCGCCAGGATGCGCGGGCCGAGGCCGGGGAACTTTTTCGCGCAGACCGCGTCGGCGGCGCAGTCGGCGACGAGTCGATCGAGCGCGCGCTGGGCGTCGCGGGCAAAGAAGAGCGGCAACCGCATGTCGGTCGGTGCGACCCCGTCGAGCACGACGGAGCGCACGTGCGGCTCATGCTGCCGTAGATACACCAACGCGGCACGGGTGCCATAGGAGCCGCCGTAGAGATTGATGGTTTCGTATCCCAGATGGGACCGCACATCGTCCAGGTCGTCCATCGCGATGGTCGTGGTGTAGAAGCGCGGGTCGGCATTGAGGCCAGCAAGGCATGTCTTGAGTCGCGCCAGTGAACGCTCGTCGGATTCGTTCAACAGCTTCAGCGACTCGTCTTCTGACTTGCAGTCGAGGGGGTTCGACTTGCCCGTGCCTCGCTGATCGACGAGCACGATGTCGCGCGTGGTCTGGACGCGGCGAAAGAGGGGCCTGAGCGCGCGGGCCATTGCTGCCGCGCCCTGTCCAGGTCCGCCCGCGAGAAAGAACAACGGGTCGGGCTTCGAATCGGCGGCGAGGGCGGGCAGGACGACGATGTTCAGATCGATCGTGCGCCCCTTGCCTGCGGCACGGTCCTCGAAGACCGTGAAGGTGCCGCAATACGCGTCGTGGATCCCCTCACCGCTCTTGCAGGGATGCAAACGATCGAGCGCCGTCGCCCGCGCGGCGCGGTTGCAGGCGAGGACGGCAAGGAGAGCCAGGGCGCAGACGCAGAGCGACGCCCACTTCCACGTAGACATCAGCCGAAAGATCTTAGCCGCGGCAGTCCCCCCCGTCTAGGCTAGCCGCAGATGACGCAGATTGATGAGCGACCAGCGCGGCGTTAGCCGCGCGGGGGCGATGGAGAGCCGATGAAAATCCGAGGGTTCAGGACATGGCCCCCGCTCGAAATTTGCGGCGGCGCTCCATTGACACCAGTGAGGCCGCAACGCAGGAGAAACGTGTTCGTCATTGTCGTGCCGGCCAGTTGACAACGACAGTGATGGGTGCTTGCGTCACGTCGCCCTCGACCACGCTGACGAGCACGCGACTGCCGTCAGCGCTCACATCGTACGGGCGCGCCTCGCTCGGACCAAAGCGCGTCTGGAAGAGCGGCGCTGGCCGGCCGATCGCCGCTTCCGCGGCGGCGGCGACCGAGACGCTCATCAGCGTGCTGCGACCTTCGATGTAAAGGATCTCTCGCCCGTCCCGTCGCCAGGCGGGGTACTCGCCGCCATTGGTGGAGATTCGCGTCGCTCGGCCCCGGCCGGCGACCGGCTTCACGTACACCTCAGACCGGCCGGTTTCGTCGGAGGAGTAGGCGATCCACCGGCCGTCGGCCGACAGGCTGCCGCTCCCCTCGTCGGACGGCGTCTGCACCAAAGGCGCGCGCGTCCCGGTCTCGATGTCGAAGCTGAGAATGTCGAAACCCGTCTCTGCCAAA
>JBOGIV010000037.1:0-7454 GCA_050747925.1 Vicinamibacterales bacterium | reverse complement strand
CCTCGACCGAGAGTCGAAGTCCATCGGCCGTGGTCGCGTGGGTTTCGGCGACTCGTCCACGCGCATGAGCCTCCTCCACCATGACCCTCTGCGCTTCTGGTGAGAAGCCGATGAACGCCGGGCGGGCGAAGTGCGCCGTGCCTCCGTACTTGATGAAGTCGGGCCCTTTGTCGAGAGAGGAGCGAATCGCCTTGCGCAGCTCATCCGGCGTGAGATCGACAAGGTCTTCGCCGGCACCCTGAGCGATCTCGTCGTTCATCTGCTCCTGAAAGAGCGTGAGCGCCTGCTCGCGAATGAGGCTGAAGCTCACCGAATACGGTCCGCCCCAGCCGACGATGTTGCCGGCGGCGAGGATACGGGCGCCGATGGCCTTGCCCGCGGCAATGTCGTCGCGGACGGCGACCAGCGGCGGCAGGACGCCGTAGCTGTCGCGGACCGTCGTGACGCCGTACTTCAATTGGAGCTGAGCGGCCTCCAGGACAATCTCGCGCTGGCGGGGATGGTACTTGGCGAGCGTTTCATACCGATCGGCGACGCCGCCGTAGAGCGACAGGTGAACGTTGGTGTCGATGAGCCCGGGCGTGACGTACTTACCCTTGGCGTCGATCACGGTGGCGCCTTGCGGCAGTTGAATCGATCCTCGCGAGCCGACCGCGGTGATCTTGCCGCCGCTGACGATCACAGTGGCGTCGCTGATCGGCGATCCACCATGGCCGTCGATGACGGTGCCGCCGACGATCGCCAGGGCAGAACCGGCGTTCTGCCGGGCAGGCAGGGCAGGAGTCGACGAGATTAGTACGAGGCCAGTGACCAGGGGGGCCAGACGAGTGGACATGGCGCAGAACTATGGCAGTTTCTGCGTACCGAAAAAAGGGACCTGCCCCTTTTCCCACTCAAAGGGGCAGGTCCCTTTTTTCTCTTAGCGCAGGCGTTGGACTTCGATGGAGACGGGTTCGAGCAGCTCGAGGCGCAGGCGAGTTCCCGAGCTCAGCCGCAGGTTGTCATCGTCTCGCGCGTCGTCATCGTTCGAGATGCGGACGGGCGCGGTGCGGATGTCGTAGGTCATTGGACCCACGCGCAGCCGATCGAATCGCAGGGCGATTTTGCGGGTGTCGCCAGAGCTCGCCGACCCATCGGCGACGAACACGTTCCCCAACAGGACGCTCGCGACAGGCGCGACGATCACGCCGTCCACGATCACGGGTGTCGCCAGCGTGGCCAGAACGGGATCGTCGGGGCGATTGCTCTCGGAGCTGACAGCCGTCGCCAGCCGAACATCAAATGGAGTCTTCGCCGGGACGACGACCGTGCGTCGAGTAGGCTTTCCCGCGGCGGACGCGACGCTGCTTGCCAGCGCCACCAGGGTGAGCAACACGCAACTGCCGAGCATCAGAACCCGTTCGACTCGTCGTCGGCCTCGCCGACAACCACGCTCACCCCTCGACGTGGCTCGGGGTGACCCTGAGCCTGTCGAAGGGTCAGCGCTGGCCTGACGCTTCCGAGTCATGCGCGACCTCCTCTTGGGCCGGGTGTGCCAGGTAGGCGGGTGTGCCGGATAGGTCGGGTGGTGGTGATCAGAACGCCGTGATTCCCGCGCAACCCACCCGCCCCACCAAACCTACTCCCACCAGGCCCACCCGGCCCACCTGGCCCACCTGGCCCACCTGGCCTAACTGCCCTACCCGCCCCAGGTCACAGCAACCGCCATGCCCGGCGTGCGTTGATGTCGCGGACGGCAACTAAGTGCTGATCGGACAACCCGATCGACAGTACTCGGGTCTCGCGCAGCGACTCGTTGCGAGGGCCCAATTACCACATCGCTCTAGCAAAACTGCCCTCCGCCGTGGGAGGTTTGACACACATGGCTGCCGCCGTCGTCGACGGCCGGATATCGAGCCATTTCAGTAGACGAGAACGGATGCCTGCCGCTGAGCCCGTCTAGAAGCACGCTGTGACAGCAACCTCACGAGAGGGCAACACGCAGAATTGTCGGCGTCTGCCTTGGCGGCAACAAGCCCTTAACGCGAAGTGCGGTGCGAGTGAGGCGACGTGGATTCGTGCTCAACCTGCACGCCGTTCAGATCGCCGACGTGCAGCTCCAGCAAGTCCGGAACTTCTGGATTGTGGGGTTTCGTGTTTGACCTCGCGCTCATTCGCCCATCACACCGATCTTCCGATTGGAGATCAAGTCAATGCGCGCCAGGTCCACTCGGCGATACCTGTGTAACGCTTGGCACAGAAGATTGATTGGACGCCGTGATTCCCACACTGCTCTGCTAAAATTCCCCTCCTCTGTGGGAGGATTGACACACATGATCGCTCCGCGTCGCCGTCACATCGGGGCTACCACCGCCCTCGTTCTTCTGATCCTCACCAGCAGTTCAGGCTCACCCAGCGATCGCGTGCTCGCACAAGCGCCGAGCGCATCGCAGCCACCGGCGATCGATCCGGCGATCCTCAACGCCTATCGCTGGCGCAGCATCGGTCCCAATCGAGGCGGACGATCGATCGCGGTCTCAGGCGTCAAGGGACGGCCGCGCGAAGCGTATTTCGGCGCGGTCGGCGGCGGCCTCTGGAAAACGATCGACGCCGGGAACTCGTGGGCGCCTGTCACCGACGGACTGGTCACGAGCTCTTCTGTTGGCGCCGTCGCGGTCTCCGACTCGAATCCCGACGTGCTCTACATCGGCATGGGCGAGTCGTGCATCCGCGGCAACATCATGCCGGGTGACGGCGTCTACAAATCCACCGACGCCGGCCGCACCTGGTCGAAGATCGGCTTCACCAAATCCGACGCCATCTCCAAAATCCGCATCCATCCAACCAACCACGACATCGTCTACGTCGCTAGCTTTGGTCTCTACAGCGGCCCCAGCGATGAGCGCGGCGTGTTCAAGAGCATCGACGGCGGGAAGACGTGGAAGCGCGTCCTCTTCCGCGACACGAAAACCGGCGCGGTCGATCTGGCCATCGATCGCAGGAGTCCCAGCGTCATCTATGCCTCGCTATGGGAGGCGTATCGCGTCGAGTACCAAATGTCGAGCGGTGGACCGGGCAGCGGACTGTACAAGTCCACCGACGGCGGCGAGACCTGGACCGACATCACGCGCAACCCAGGCTTGCCCGCCGGAGTCGTCGGCAAGATTGGCGTGGCCGTCAGCGGCGCCGACTCCAATCGCGTCTATGCGCTCGTGGAGAACGACAACGGCGGCCTCTTCGTGTCCGACGATGCGGGCGCGACGTGGCGGCTGATCAACAGCGCCCGCACCGTCCGGCAGCGCGCCTTCTACTACACGCATGTCTTTGCCGATCCGAACAACAAGGACACCGTGTACATGCAGAACACTGCGCTCTTCCGATCGACCGACGGCGGCAAGACACTGGCGTCGATCGGCCAGGGCACCCACGGCGATCACCACGATCTGTGGATCAATCCAGACGACTCGGAGCATGTGATCGACGGCAACGACGGCGGCGGCGCCATCACCTACAACGTGTCGTCGCGACAACGCACGTGGACCGGCCAGGACTTCCCAACCGCCCAGTTCTACCACGTGACGACGACCGCACATCTCCCCTTCCATGTCTGCGGCGCGCAGCAGGACAACAGCACGATGTGCGTGGCGAGCAACACCAACCTCGGCGGCGGGGGCTTTGGCGGTATGCCTCCGGCGGCGCCGTACCAGGCTGGCGGAGGCGAGCCAGGGTACATCGCGGCCGACCGCACCGACCCTGACGTGTATTTTGCTGGCTCCAACAACGGCACGTTTCTCACCCGATTGAACCGTCGAACCGGGGCGCTCAAAGAAGTCGGCGCGTACCCTCGATTCTTCTCCGGCGAAACCTCGCAACAAGTCAAGGAACGCTGGCAGTGGACCTACCCGATCATCTTTTCCTACGTCGACCCCAAGGTCCTCTACACGAGCTCGCAGCGCGTGTGGAAGTCAACCAACGGCGGTGACACGTGGGAGGCCATCAGTGGCGACTTGACTCGACACGATCCCAAGACGATGCAGGAATCGGGCGGTCCAATCACGCACGACATGAACAGCCCAGAGATGTACGCCACCGTCTTTTCGCTGGCGCCTGGCAAGAAAGACATCAACGTGATGTGGGCCGGATCGGATGACGGCATCGTGCATGTGACGCGCGACCACGGCAAGACCTGGACGAACGTCACACCACCGGACATGCCCGACTTGGGCCGGGTGAGCCAAATCGATGGCTCATCGTTCGACAACGGCACGGCGTACATGGCCGTGAAGAAGATGCTGCTCGGCGACGTGTCGCCGTACATCTTCCGCACACGCGATTACGGCCGCACGTGGACCAGGATCGTCAACGGCATTGCGGCGAACGACTACGTCCACGTCGTTCGCGAAGACGGCGTCCGCAAGGGCCTGCTCTATGCTGGCACCCAGCACGGCGTCTATGTGTCGTTCGACGATGGCGAGCGGTGGATGCCGTTCAAGAATGGCCTGCCCGATACGCCGGTGAGCGATCTGTGGGTCGAGAAAAACGCGCTTGCGATCGCGACGCACGGCCGCAGCTTCTACGTGATGGACAACTTGACGACGCTTCGTCAGTACGGCGTGGCGCCGCCCACCACCGATACGTTCCTCTTCACGCCATCGGAGATCATTCGCGGTCTCGACCGCGCCACGCTCGACTATTACGTGAAGGCGCAGCCCAAGGCGCTGACGCTCGAGATCATCGACGGGAAGGGCCAGATCGTTCGGTCCTTCAACGGTCAGCCGCCACGCCCACCAAGCGGCGACGGTCCTGGCGGCGGCGACTTCCCGCAGGGACCGGCCACGACGGTCCCGATGTCGGTGGGCCTCAACCGAGCCACGTGGGATCTCAACTCGACGCCCGTGATGGGCTTCCAGGGCATGATTCTGTGGGGCGCGACACAAAACGGCCCCATGGTCCTGCCCGGCACGTACCAAGTGAAGCTCACCGTCGATGGCACGAGCTTCACCCAGCCGATGACGATCACCAAGCATCCACTCCGGAATGTTAGCGACGCGGATCTCTTGGCGCAATGGGAGCTCGCCAGCCGTATCCGCGACAAAGTCAACGAGGCGAACCTGGCCGTGATCAAGATTCGACGCATCAAGACCGATGTCGCCGAACGGGTCAAGGACGCGCCCGCCGAAGTGCGTGCCGCCGGCGACGCGTTGACCAAAGCGCTCGTCTCGGTCGAGGAGGATCTCTATCAGGTGCGCAATCAGAGCGGACAGGATCCGCTCAACTTCCCAATCAAGACGAACAACCGCCTGGCGTCGCTGCTGCGAGTGGCACTCTCAGGCGAAGGACGGCCGACGGGGAATGTCGAGCCGATCTTCAACGATCTGGTGCAGGAGCTGAAGGCGGAGACCGATCGATTGGAGAAGACGCTCGCCGATCAGTTGCCCGGGCTCAACCGGATGTTGCAGCGGATCAAGCGAGCACCGATTGCTCCCTGACGCTGGAACGCGATCGGCGGTGGCCTTCAGCCAATCTGCCAGAGCAGATATGCTGCCGCAGCCGATCCGACCACGGCTCCTCCATAGCACAGCCCGGCGATCATCTCGTTCAGGTGCTTGATCTGCAAGCCGTCATAGAGCGTGTGACGGAAGCGATGCGCCCAATGAAACAGCGAGAGCCCGCAGAGACCGAACAGCACCAGCCGCGTCAATGGATGACTCAGCACGGTGAGTAGGTGCTCATGGCTAGGAGCCGCCAGCCATCCAAGCGGAAATGCCAGCCCGAACAGGAACAGCAGCACCGGCATCAGCATCCCCGATACGACACCGCCGGCACTGAAGAGCATCCAGAGCAACGGTTCGGGATGTCGCCTGATCATCTCGTCCCCAACAGAAGCCAGTACACGATCACCGACGCCGCGGCCCAGGCCACATAGTGGGAGACACCGACCACAATCCCCGGCACACGATTGCGGCCGATGTGAACGACCATCGCCTGGGGCGCCGCGACGAAGAACGTGATTGCGTGGAAGACCACGAATACGAAACTTATCGCGTTGAGCAGCAGCACCCACGGCCGGGCCGACCAGCCCAGGAACTGGTGATAGTTCGCATCTCCCTGACTGACTGCGCGTATCAGAAGGAGAAGGTACACGACGAACCAGGCAACGAACAGGCAGCTCAGCTCCCTTAGAAAGAATGCGAAGTACGACCAGCGTTCGAGCCACCAATACGTGGACGTGTGACGCCGCAACCAGCGGGGATGGTAATCCGTGTACATATGCGGCCGGCCATCATCGTAAAGGTGCGGCTGCATCACGCTCCCCTCGGCACGAAGAACGACTTCATCGACTCCAGCGCGGCGGTCAGCTTGTACCGTTGAATCGCTCCCGCGGGATCCACATGTTTCGGACAGACCGTCGTGCACTCACCGACAAAGGTGCACCCCCAGATCCCCTCGTGCTCCGACAGTACCTCCATGCGTTGCGACGCACCTTCGTCGCGGCTGTCCAGGTTGTACCGCTGCGCCAGCGCAATCGCCGCCGGACCAATGAATTTCGGATCCAGGCCGTAGATCGGACAGGCCGCATAACACAGCATGCAGTTGATGCACATGCTGAACTGCTTGTACTCATCCAGCTCCTGCGGCGTCTGCAAGTACTCGCCTTCTGCGAGGGACTTTTCCGCCGCTCGAACCATCCACGGCTTCACCTTGACGAGCTTTCGCATGAAGTCGCCGATGTCCACGATTAGATCGCGGATCACGGGGAAGTTGCGGAGCGGTTCGACGCGCACGTTCCCGGGTGCATAGTCGGACAGAAATGTGGCGCAGGTGAGCTTGGGCTCGCCGTTGACCGTCATGCCGCAGCTCCCGCAGATCCCCATGCGGCACGACCAGCGGAAAGAGAGTGTCGCGTCGAGGCAATCCTTGACGTAGTTCAGACCGTCGAGGATGACCCAGTCCTTGCGACAGGGCACCTCGTAGTCCTGGAACGTGACCTCAGACTCGGTCTCCGGTCGGTAGCGCGCCACCTGCAATGTGATGTGGTCGGGCATGCGATGCATCCTCTCCGTAAACCCGCTCGGCTGGCGGCCAGTGGGTGATCGTGACCGGCAGGTACTCGACCCGGCTCGTGTCATCTGATTGACGGTACGCCAGCGAATGCGCGAGAAATCGACCGTCGTCGCGCGCCGGGAAATCAGTGCGCTGGTGCGCGCCGCGCGACTCTTCGCGAAGCAGCGCCGAGGCGATGATCGCCTCGGCCACGTCGAGCATGAACGACAGCTCCAGGACCGCCGTCCGTTCGGTGTTGAACGTCCGGCTCTGATCCTCGATGGCGACATCCGCAAAACGGTCTTTGATCCGCCGCAACTGCCCCAGGCCCTGTCGGAGCGACGGGCCTGATCTGTAGATCCCCGCGCTGTCCTCCATTGTTTTCTGCATGTCCTGGCGAAGATCGGCGAGGCGCTCGCGTCCCTTTTTGT
>JBOGIV010000036.1:0-5208 GCA_050747925.1 Vicinamibacterales bacterium | reverse complement strand
GCTCGAAGATCCTGCCTGACTCGCCGCAGGGCCCGCAGCCCCCGCGCGCGATCGAAGCGTTGGCCTAGGCAATGTTCGCAGAAGCTCACCGGTCCACGCTAATGGCTGGCCAATGTTCTGTCAATTCCCGGTGACGAACGTTCCGTAATCTGGCACTCCCCCAATCGTCCCGATCTCCGCCCGCATCTGGGAGGTGTGAAAGGAGCCGCTATGACTGCCCGGCACGCTGCTCAGCAATCTTTGGCGCGCAGTTGTTGGAAGGGCCACTAGTCAAATTCAAGGCGCCGCAAATCTGGCGCTCTCCACGCCGATCAGTCCCCAAAAGGCGAAGCTACGCCAGATGAAGGCTGGATCCAGCTTGTGTCGGCTTTTTGTCCCTCGTCAGCGTCCGATCCGCGATCCACCCGCTCACGAAGATGAACGACTCGCCAGTCAGAAACCACAGTCGAGACGCCAGTGCGATCGTCGTGGCCTCCGCGACGGGAACATTGACCAGGATCAAATAGCCGACGATGGCCCCTTCACGCACGCCCACACCGCCCGGGGCGACAAACGCCATGACGCCCAAGGCCGTCACCAGCGGGAAGCGCAATCCGACGCACCACGGCAGCGGCCTGTTGGTTGGCATTCGGGAGGATATATGCTTCTCGCGTTTCGTTGATGAGAACGCTCGCAAACCTTCGAGGCTGGGGCCAGTGGATTGACGAGCATGCGGTGGCGGTCTGCGCTGGGTGGTCGTTCTGGTTGGCAGCCGGCTATTTGCTGTTTGGTTCATCCTCCTTTGTCCGCGTTTTCGACAACGGCGACAGTTATGTTCCAGCGCGAATCGATCAGGGGAAGATGCTCGCTGCCGGACATTTCGCGTACTGGAATCCACAGTGGGCGACCGGTGTCGATCTGCTCGCGAGCGGCCTTAGTCCGCTTCTCGACGTCGTCTTCTTTGCCGTCGCTCCGGGCTGGCTGGCCTATGGCGGCACGATGTGGCTGCAGAGATTCGTGGCGGCCTTTTTTACCTACCGTCTGCTCAGAGACTGTCTCCGTCTCGATTCACTGCCCTCCCTTTATGCCGCTCTGGCCTGCTCGCTCTTGCACCAAAGGACGATGGATTTTTGGCACGCAGCCGGTTTCACCATGTTCGACGGTCTTGGACTTCCGGCTCTGGCGTTCGTTCTGTGGGCACTTTCGAGACTCGAGCTTCAGCATCGATACCGATCGCACTTCCAGGCCCTGGGTCTCGGCCTATTGCTGGCGGTCACCGCGTATTTTCACTTCTCTGTTCTCTGCTTACCCTTGATTGTCTTCTGGTTTATCTTCGTGACGCCGAGTCGCACGCCGCGATTCTGGACCGCACTGACCGCATTCATGTTGGGGTGGGCAGTGGCTTCCTTGCCGGTGCTCTGGGCCACGACAGCGAATACACCGTTTTCCCATCGGGTCGACTGGCTGCCTGGCGGACCAATACCGGTGATAGAGGGCTGGACGGATCAGGCGAGGTACTTTCGTCAATTCGCTCTGGAGAACTGGCTGCCCGCGAGTATCGTCGCGGCTGGTCTGCTGCTACCGCGTCTACGCAGCTCGCACCTTCTCGCCCTGTCCAGCGCGCTTGCCCTCGGCGCAGTGGTCTACGTCGCGACCGCGTTCGTCCAGATCCGGTTTGCCGGAGAGCTTGGTTTCATGCGCGGCTTTGACTTCAGCAGGATTCGAAACTTCTTTCCATTCGTACTGTTTGTCGCGGCCAGCGTGGCATTGCAGGCGATCGGAGGTGCCGCCGTCCAGCGATCTCGGGCTGCCCAGACGCTTCTTTGGGGCGGTGCAACACTGCTGCTGATTTCGCAATCGGCGTATGTGAACGGGCGGATCCTGGTCGGCCAGCTGATTGGCGAAGGCCGCACGTTCGCCGCGCAGTACGACAGTCGTGACCTGCAGCATCTCGCTGATATGAAGAATCGTCTGCCGCCGTTCCGCGTCGCGACCGTTGAGGATTACTACCAGAAACCCTCGTGGCTTTGGGCGTACGGCCTTGAAACGTCCGACGGCTATATCAACCTTTACCCAAAACGTTATCGAGAATTCTGGGAACAGGTGATTGCCCCACTGGCCGCCAAACGACGAGATGCCTACAACAAGCTCCACTACTGGGGGAATCAGCTGTACCTGTTCGCTCCGCCGAGCTCGTCAATTGCGTTCGATCAGTTCTATCGGCTGCCGTTACTGTCGCTGGCAAACACCCGGTTCATTGTCTCCCGCGTTCCGCTCGAGCATCACGACCTGATTCTCGTTCCACCGATCACGGACGTTGAACGAGACGGGTGGGACGAAATCAGGGAGTCTGTCGCGACCGTGAGGCGAGGCGGACCCGCTCGGCGCGGCAAGCTGAGGATCTATGAGAACCGCAGTGTCATGCCCCGGTATTTTGTCGTGACCCGGGCACGAGTCTTTCATGGCTCTGCGCAACTCCTGGAGGCTCTGCGAAACTCGACGACGGAGGATCTCAGGACCTACGCCTATGTGTCGCAGGCAGACTCTGCCGGTGTGCCGCTCGGTGAGCTGAGCGGTGGCGGCAGAGAAGCACCAGTCGAGCCTGAAATCTCAAGCGCGTCAGCTGATCGGATCACACTCGTCGTCTCGACGCCAAGTCCGGCAATACTCGTCGCAGCGAACAGTTACAGTCCGTACTGGCAGGCGAGCGTCGACGGCGCGTCATTGCCGTTGTTCCCGGTGGACCATACCTTCCAGGGTGTTCGACTGGACGCGGGCCATCATGCCGTCGAGCTGCGATATTGCCCACCGTACGCATTTGGGTCGAGGTGCAGCAGCTCGCCTTAATGTCGCCTGGAGATCGGGCGCGAGAGCCGGGCCTCCGCGACGCGCCCATCGCCCTCAGCGGACTCTAGCAGGCGGCGGAACCCAGTCACAATGGCTTCCAGCTCTGGCGTTGGGCCCAGCGGCTCACGTTCATCGGTATCCGCTCGGAAATCGTAGAGTTCCTCCCGGCCGGCGCCGTCGCGAATGTAGTGATAGCCATCGGCGACGATCGACCGCATGCGGCCTCGCGACACGGGCCAATGTTTCGGCGCCCAGCCATGCGGTTCATTTCCCACCATGATGTCCGAGAAGAGGGGCTCATCGGAGATTTCGGTACTGGCCTGACCAGGATCGGACCAATATCGGGCCAGCGACGCACCACCAAACCGTTGATCCCGGACTTCGAGCACGCCGAGCATCGTCGCTGCCAGATCGCGCAACGAGATCGGCCGACGCACGATCATCCCCTCTGGAATGCGCTTGGGGAAACTCATGATCAGCGGCACGGCCAGCAGCGCCCGGTAAACACTGTTGCCATGGGTCATCAGTTCATGTTCACCGAAGTGCTCACCATGGTCTGAGGTAATGACGACGAGAGTGTTCTCGACGAGGCCGCGATCGCGCAACCCTCGAAGCAGGACACCGATTTCGTCGTCCACGTAAGACACGCTCGCTTGATAGGCCTGTCGCAGCGCCATGATTTCGTTCGACGGATACCGATAAAAGGGGTCGATGGCCGGAAATTGCGGGCGAACCGCGCCGGGGATCTCAAATCGCGCCGGCGGCGCATATGGGTCGTGTGCATCGAAATAGTTGAGAAAGGCGAAGAACGGCCGCGACCCTCGACGGTCGAGCCAGCGGAGAAACGAGGCTGACACGTCGGTGGCGGTCTTCCGATCGATCGCCTGGCGGTTGCCGCTCAACCTTCGCAGCTTGTCGTAGGTGCGGTGGAACAATGCCGAGCTTCCCCAAAAGGATTCCCAGGTCAGCGAGTAATCCTCGTAATGTATGAAGCCCCGGTTGAGCCCGTGCTTGACACTCCCATACACGGTGTTGGCAACGAACCCGGCCGTGAAATACCCGCGATCGCGCAGCACTTCGGCGATCGTTGCGTAGTCGCCCGGCAGCGGGGTCCTGGCGTTGAGCGGCGTCTCACCGCGCGAAAAGATCTCGCGCGGGAGTCGCCCGGTAAACATCGTCCCGATCGACGGAAGCGTCCACGGCGCTGTTGCCATGGCGCGGTCGAAACGTGTTCCGGTCCGTGAAAACACTTTCAAGCTGGGAGTGAGCGTCGAGGCAGCGTCGAGCTCGACCTCAGACGCCCGCACGGTGTCCATGATGATCAGCACCAGGTTCGGTGCGGCTGGATCTGGCGCCGGAAGACGGGCGAGGCTGAGGTATTCAGAGAGCCGCGGGCGCCCGACCACGGTGAGCGCCAAGAGACCTATGAGAAAAAACGCGACCGGCATCGTACGTCGCACGACTCGCACGAAGCCGTCGACCCGCTTGGCGGTGAAGAGGGCGAGCTGAAAACCCAATCCGCAGGAAAGGATCAGGAGCGCGCGCTCATCGACCGACGAACGAAAGTGAAACACTGCGGCAAGGCAGGCTGGAATAGCAATGAGCATCAAGGCCCGCTGCGGCAGTATGACCCATGGGAGAAGTCGGCCAGCCAGGACAACAGCGGCGCCAACGGCAAGGACGAGCAGTCCGCTAGCCAGTGGCGTCAACCAGAGTTCGTGAGGATTCGTATAGAGGAACCCCGGCCACGGATCCTGGGGCTTGAGCACCTCCACGGCAATCGCAAGGAGTTCGCAAAAACCTGCGACGACTCCGAGCCACACGGCAATCGCCAGGAGAACGACCGAAGAGAGTGGCATGATTGCGCAGCTCTTACGCGGAGTCCTTGCGGGCATGAGCGAGAGTTTAACGGCAATCACGGAGCCCTTGATCGAAGCGATTGAGTTGAACGTCGCCGAGAGGGTGCCGGGGCCGACGCACGTCGCGTAATACACTTGGGGCTTGCACCCGCGTCTGCGCTTTGCCCCGTCACCGACGGGCTACCTGCATGTCGGCGGCGCTCGCACGGCGCTCTTCAACTGGCTCTTCGCGCGTCGCCACGGCGGCGTGTTCATCCTTCGAATCGAAGATACTGACGCCGAGCGCTCGTCGGTCGAAATGGTCACCGGCATTCTGGACGGCCTGCGCTGGCTTGGCATCGATTGGGACGAGGGCCCCGAGATCGGTGGACCGCACGCGCCGTACTTTCAGTCGCAGCGGCTCGAAGATCCTGCCTGACTCGCCGCAGGGCCCGCAGCCCCCGCGCGCGATCGAAGCGTTGGCCTAGGCAATGTTCGCAGAAGCTCACCGGTCCACGCTAATGGCTGGCCAATGTTCTGTCAA
>JBOGIV010000035.1:0-25512 GCA_050747925.1 Vicinamibacterales bacterium | reverse complement strand
TGCCGGGCGGTGGCATGGAGATCCGGATGGTGAAAAAAGCGCCGCAGCCCCAGGTGTGAGCGCCGACCCCGCCTTTCTCGCCACCGCCATCGAGGCCGTCGTGCGTTCCGGCGAAATGCAGATGGCGCGCTTGGGCGCCGAGGTTCGTGTCGAGAAAAAGGGCGCCATCGACCTGGTCACCGAAGTGGATGTGGCCGTCGAGCGCATGTTCCGCGCGCTCATCGCCGAACGCTTTCCCGATCACGGTGTCCTGGCCGAAGAGCTCGACGAGACGGCGTCAGGGGCACGCCATCGATGGGTATTCGACCCGCTTGACGGGACGACGAACTTTGCCCACGGGGTGCCGATCTTCTGCGCTTCGCTCGCCCTGGAAATCGACGGCGACGCCGCAGTCGCGGCGGTTTACGATCCGAATCGGGACGAGCTCTTCACGGCCGAACGCGGCGTTGGCGCCTGGCTCAACGGGCGTCCGATTCGCACGTCGGCGGCCACAAGAGTGCTCGACTCGATCCTGGTGACAGGGTTCCCATACTCTGTGCACGAACAGCCCGAACCCTTTCTGCGGGTCTTTGGCCGAGTGCTGCAGCACGCGAGAGCGGTTCGTCGTCTTGGCTCAGCGGCGATCGATTTGTGTTGGGTGGCAGCGGGCCGCATGGAAGCCTTTTGGGAAGAGAACCTCCATCTGTGGGATACCAGAGCCGGCGCGCTGATCGTCGAAGAAGCCGGTGGCCGGGTCACGGGGATGGACGGCGAGCGTTGGCAGCCAAGCGAAGGTCACATCCTCGCGTCCAACGCGCTGGTGCACGACGAGATTCTCTTGATTCTTCGACAAACCTGAAGGTTTGTCGCCACAACCCACCATGGCGGGTGGCGACAGACCTTTAGGTCTGTCGACCCGGATATAATGGCTTCATTGTCCCGCTCGATGACGCCCGAGCTCTCGATCGTTATCCCCGTCCGAGACGAGTCTCCCAATATCAAGCCGCTCTACGATGAGCTGACTCAGACGCTCGGGCAATACGGGCGCAGCTACGAGATCGTCGTCGTCGATGACGGTAGCACCGACGACACGTTCGAGCAGCTCGCGACGATTCAGGCGCGCGACCCACGTCTCCGCGTGATTCGCTTTCGGCGCACCTTCGGTCAGTCGGCGGCGTTTGCTGCCGGCTTTGCGTTTGCGCGCGGGCGCTTTGTGATCACGGCCGATGGCGATCTGCAAAACGATCCGCGAGATATTCCCGCCATGGTGGCGCTCATCGAGCGCGGCCACGACATCGTCTGCGGCTGGCGGAAGGATCGAAAGGATACGTTTCTCACGCGTCGATTCCCGTCGATGGTGGCGAACAAGCTGATCTCGTGGGCGACCGGCGTGGCGCTGCACGACTACGGATGCTCCCTGAAGGTGTTCCGCGCCGAAGTGGTCAAGCCTCTCCGTCTCTATGGTGAGATGCATCGCTTTCTGCCGGCGATCGCCAGTCAGATGGGCGTTCAGATCGGCGAGCTCGTGGTGAACCATCGTCCGCGACGCGCAGGCGTGACCAAGTACGGGCTGTCGCGCACGGTTCGAGTGCTGCTCGACCTGGCCACCGTCAAGTTTCTGCTGAGTTATTCCACCAGGCCGTTGCAGATCTTCGGGCTCGTGGGTCTGGTCACAGGCGGCCTCGGAGCCGCCATCACGGCATGGCTGGCGTACGTGCGGCTGTTCCAACACCAGGCGATCGCGGATCGGCCGCTCTTGTTGCTCGGGGTGATGCTCGTGTTCATCGGCGTCCAGCTCGTCACGTTTGGACTGCTGGCAGAGGTCATGGCTCGCACGTACTACGAATCTCAGAACAAGCCCATCTATGTGATTCGGGAAGTGCGCGAGAGCGCCGGCCTGGCGGCCGTCGAACGCTGATGGCGCGTTCCCCGCGCGAACACGATCCTCGGATCACCGTCATCCAACGGGAGCTCTTCGACGAAGGGACGTCCAAGGCGGACAAGTATCGCAATCTGGTCGTGGGCCGTCCTGGCTTCATGCCGTTGGTCACGTATGAGTACGTCATGATCTGCGCGAGCTGGGTGCCCGGCGCGCTCGGCCTGTTCCTGCGCTCGAAGTTGTATCCGTGGATCCTGGGAAGCGTGGGCCAGAACGTGATCTTTGGCCAGAACGTGGCCGTTCGGCACCCTCACAAGATCCGAATCGGGGACAATGTCGTCATTGACGATGGGTGCTGCCTCGACGCCAAGGGCACAGACAACCAAGGCATCCGGATCGGCAACGGCGTGTTTATCGGACGCAATACGATCTTGAGCTGCAAGAACGGCGACATCGAGATCGATGACGGCGCGAACATCGGCTTCAACTGCGAGATCTTTTCGGCGTCGCGCGTTCACGTCGGCAAGAACGTTCTCATGGCGGCGTACACATACTTGGTAGGCGGTGACCATCTCTTCGATCGGACAGACATTCCGGTGCTCGACCAGGGGCGCACGACCCGAGGCATCGACGTCGGTGACGGCACGTGGCTCGGCGCACATGTCGTAGTCACGGACGGCTCGGCGATCGGGCGCGACGCCATCATCGGCGCTGGGGCGGTCGTGATCGGCGACATCCCGGAGTTTGCAATCGCCACCGGTGTCCCCGCGAGAGTGACCCGCGATCGACGAAGCAGCGACCCGCAAGCCTCGGACAGCGACTCTTCGACCAGCCCGGTGTCGTCCCGAGGGTGGTCGAGCGACGAATAGCGAACCGCGAATGTGTGGCATTGTCGGAATCGTCGAACGGGATCGAAGTCGGCCAGTCTCGGCTGACGAGCTGCTCCGCATGGTGCGGATGCTCCGCCATCGCGGTCCTGACGATGAGGGGAGCGTCACGCTTCCCGGCGTCGGCCTCGGCATGCGGCGGCTGGCGATCGTGGATCTGGCCAGTGGTCAGCAGCCCTTCGTCAACGAAGCCGGCGACATTCACGTCGTCGCCAACGGCGAAATCTATAACTTCAAGGTCCTCCGGCGACAGCTCGAGGCGTATGGCCATGTGTTCAAGACCTGCTCGGATATCGAGGTCCTGGTGCACGCCTACGAACAGTGGGACGTGGCGTTTCTGTCGCGTCTCCGTGGCATGTTCGCGCTGGCGTTGTGGGATGGCCGTTCCCAGAAGCTGATTGCCGCGCGCGATCGTGCTGGAGAAAAGCCGCTCTACTGGACCAAAACCTCACGCGGACTGCTGCTCGCCTCCGAAGTGAAGGCATTGCTGGTACGTCCGGAAGTCTCTCGCGAGCTGGATCCGGTGGCGCTCGATCAGTTCCTCACCTACGAGTACGTGCTCGCTCCACGCACGATGCTCAGCAGCGTCCAGAAACTGCCGCCGGCGCATTACCTGCTGTACCAGCAGCACCACGTGAGCCTCCATCGCTATTGGGATGCGGCAGACGTGCCCCTTCGAGAATGGAAGGACGAGGAGGCCGCAGAGGCATTGACCGCCGCGCTGCGGAACGCCGTCCTCAGCCAATTGATGGCCGATGTTCCGCTGGGTGCATTTCTCTCTGGTGGGATCGACTCGAGCACGCTTGTCGCGTTGATGAGCGAGGTCTCTTCCGAGCCAGTGAGAAGCTTCAGTATCGGGTTTGCCGACGGCACGTACAACGAGCTGCCGTATGCGCGTGAGGTGGCCGCCCGCTTTGGCACCCGTCATCGCGAGCAAATGGCGTCGCCGGACTTGGGTGACCTGTTCGAGAGACTGGTCGTCCACCTCGACGAGCCGTTCGCCGATGTGTCACTGTTTCCGACCTTCGCGGTGTCGCAGCTTGCCCGCGAGGACGTCAAGGTGGTGCTGTCTGGAGATGGTGGCGATGAGCTGTTTGGCGGCTACGACACCTACGAAGCACAGGCGCTCGCGACACGACTGGGCTGGGTCGGCGATGCGCTGATGCCTGCGCTGGCCGGCGTGGCAGCGGCGCTGCCGCCGTCCGAGAAGAAGAAAGGCTTCGTCAACAAGGTCAAACGATTCAGCGCCGGTGTCGCGTCGGCGCCGGGCGACCTCGAACACTATCGTTGGATGGTGTATCTCGGACCCCAAGGGAAGGCCCGCCTGTACTCGAACGGTCTGCGGGCAGCGCTGGGATCGGCCGACGTCTACGCGCCGGTGCGAGAGGCGTTACGGCGCTTCGGTCAGGACGACTTGCTCAATCGTCAGCTCTATGCGGACCTGAGCTTGTATCTGGCCGACGACATTCTGGTGAAGGTGGATCGCATGAGCATGGCGACTTCCCTCGAAACACGGGCGCCCTTTCTCGACAGTGACGTCATGGAGCTCGCCTTCTCGATGCCCGGTCACCTCAAGATTCGCAATGGCGAGCGCAAATGGATCCTCAAACAGGCCATGCGGACGATCTTGCCGGATTCGATCCGGTCGCGCTCGAAAGAAGGGTTCAGCATTCCAATGAAGAACTGGTTGCGACGCGAGCTCGAGCCCTTGATGCGCGATTTGCTTTCACCTCAGCGCATCGCTCGCCGCGGCCTGCTTGAACCAGCAGCTGTGTCTCAGCTGGTCGACGAACACGTCGCCGGCCGGGAGAATCACGCGCACACGTTGTTTCCGCTGATGGTCTTCGAACGCTGGGCTTCAGAGCACTTACGCTGACGAGGCAAGAAGCCAGAAGAACGAAGCTGGAAAGCGCAGGAAGAGAGGGGCGCACGGCTCACCGTGCGCCCTGGAGCCAGCGCGTTACTTCAGGTGCTTGCTGACGAGCTTGGTCATTTCGAACATGTTGACCGCAGCCTTGCCGCCGAACACTTTCTTCAGGGCGTCATCGGATTTGATCATCCGCTTGTTTTTCTGATCCTGGAGGCCGTTCTTCTTGATGTAGGCCCAAAGTTTCTTGGTCACCTCGGTCCTGGGTATCGGCTTGTTGCCGACGACGGCTGCAAGGTCGCTACTCGGCGTCACCGGTTTCATGAAGGCAGCGTTCGCCTTGCGCGGCTTCTTCGCGGCTTTCTTTTTCGCACTCTTTGCCATCTGGTCTCCTTAGCAATCGCTTTCCAAAGCGGCGTTGCACGCGAAGATTACTATGGATTTGCCGTTTTTCCCTCTGAAAAGTGATCGGTTCTAGTGTGCCACGTCGTAGATCCGCTCGACCGCATCGACCTCGAGTCGACGACGAGACGCATCCCATCCGAGGGCGGCGCCCATGATCGACGCGGCTCGCGCAATCGCATCACTGCCGGGGTGGCCGGCTGATCCCGCACTCGTGCGCCGCAGAAGGGCGTCTCGGAGAGTGACGGCGCTCTCGTGGCGCGCGGCATAGAGCACCTCGAGGCCGGTGACGTCGCACTCGCGACCCAGCGGCTCTCGTAGGGCCGGGTCCTCGCTCGCCAGGCCCAGCACGCGATCGAACTGTGAGCCATAGCTGGTTGCGATTCTCCGAATTGAAATCGGTGGAATTCCCTCGATATTTCGCCTCTCCGCCTCGTCGAGAAACCTCTGGAGGTCCGCAATATCTCCGCCGACCAGGGCCGTTGTCGCCGTCCGGCAGAGGGGCGCGGTCGGCTGACCCAAATTGGCGAACACGGCATTCACTGCCTCTTCAGCGGTGTGTCGGGCGGTCGTATAGCGAACGCTGAAGACTGAGACCAGACCGGTCAGCCCATGTCGAGCGTGGTCGACGACGCGGCTTTCCTTGACCAACCGCAGGTGAGAGTCGTGGCCGGAGAGCATCGGTAGCAGCCCTCGGTGCACGAGCCGGACATCGCCGACCGACAGGTCCGCCCTGGGAAATGCCCGGTTGGCCGCATCGAGGAAGCGTTCGATATCGTTGCCCGACACGGTGAGATCGTCGGCCGTCCCGGTGTGCGCATCGTGGCTGGTGCCGACGATGGACACGTGGCCCCAAGGGACGATGAAGAGAAACCGGCCGTCCGCTTTCCCGCCGCAGGCATGGGATGGAGCCAGGCGACGCGTGATGAGATTCATCGCTCTGGAAAGGGCGGAAGGCGGCGTACCTTGCTCGCGAACTGGCAGGTCGGCCAGCAAGGATGCCGCCCACGGCCCGGCAGTATTGACGACCACGGAGGCGCGAATCGCAAAGGACTCTCCGGACGCGGTGTCGGTCGCCTGCACGCCTGTGACGCGGCTCTTGTGCCGCAAGAGTCGGTCGGCCTGGACGTAGTTCGCAACCGTCGCGCCGGCTCTCGTGGCCGAGAGCAGAAATGACAGTGTTACGCGATCGCTGCTCACCATCTGATAGTCGTACCAAACGGCGCCGCCAGTGACGCCGTCCGGCGCCACCAGCGGGTTGAGACGCAGCGCCTCATCGCGCGTCACGATCTTTCCCGAGGGCAAGTGGGTCGACGGGTCGGGTAGTCCCTCGTTTCTGTCGTTGGCAATCGCGTCGTTCATCGCCAGGACCGTGTACCAGGCCCAACGCCGACCAGCGAGCTCTCTGGTTGTCGCGACGACGAACGGCAACGGACGAACCAGGTGCGGAACGATGCGGGCAAGGGCTCGACGCTCTCGGATGAAGAGGCGCATCTGCCGGAAGTTGAGCGATCGGAGCGATCGCAGACCGCCGTGGAGCGTCTTGAGATTGTTGAAGGAAGTCGCTCCGCCGAAATCGTCCTTGTCGATGAGCGCGACTGAGAGGCCGCGCTGCGTCGCATCCCATGCGACGGTTGTACCGTAAAACCCGCCGCCGACGACGAGGACGTCGAACGGCGTGTCCGCCAGGCGGCGGAGGTCGCGCGTCATCGGCTCGACATCGTGAGGGCTGAGATTCGTGACAAATGAGTCAAGTTCTTGGTTTGAGGCACAGTTCCGCGAATCGACGCTGCGACAGCGAGGCGGAGCCGAATCATTCCGCTCTTCTCGGTGGCCTGAGGCGGAGCCTCGCAGGTCATTGTACGATAGCGGATCGTGATCGACGAGATTCAGCGCTACTGGAACCATCGCATTCATGACTTGGAGATGACACGCGAGCCGGTCGGCTCGAAGGCGTTCTTTGACGACCTCGACGACTATCGCTTCGATAAGCTGCGCTATCTGCCTCAGCTCGTCGACTTCTCAGGATTTCGTGGTCAGCGCCTGCTCGAGGTGGGTTGTGGCATCGGGACCGATCTGGTTCGCTTTGCAAGTGGTGGCGCCCGCGTCACCGGCATCGACCTCTCGCAGACGGCGATCGACCTGGCCGAGCGGAATCTCTCGCTTCATAGTGTGAGCGCCGAAGAGCTTCGCGTCGCCAACGCCGAGGCGTTGCCGTACGACGACGGCGTGTTTGACGTCGTCTACGGGCATGGCGTGATTCAGTACACCGCCGATCCCGCTCGAATGGTCAGTGAGTGCGCGCGGGTTGTGCGCCTAGGGGGAACGGGGATCTTCATGGTCTACAACCGAGTATCCTGGCTTAACGCGCTCTCGAAAGTCTTGCAGGTGCCGCTCGAGCACGAGGATGCGCCGGTGCTGAGGAAGTTTTCGATTCGGGAGTTCCAGCAATTGTTGGCGCCCTTCGCTGACGTGCGGATCGTGCCCGAACGGTTTCCAGTGAAGTCGAGACTGCATGATGGGTGGAAGGGGTTGGTGTTCAACACATGTTTCGTCGGCGCTTTCAATACGTTGCCGCGATCGTGGGTGCGACCCTTGGGCTGGCACCTGATGGCGTTCTGCCGGAAGTAGGGGGGATCGACAAACCTGAAGGTTTGTCGCCACCAGCCGGGGAGATTCTGTTTCAGTCCGATCGCGAGGGTCCTTCAAGGCTGTTCGTGCTCGACCTGGCGACCGAGCGACGGCGCCGGGTCGGTACGGCCGGCGGCTGGTTCGATGAGGATCCCGCCTGGTCCCCGGACGGGCGGCGGATCGCGTTTGCATCGACGCGGTTTCAATCCAACAACATCGATATCTACGTGATGGACGCGGACGGGTCGAACGTGGCTCGGCTGACCGATCACCCTGCCAACGATCAAGATCCGGATTGGGCCGCCGATGGCCAGAGCATCTTCTTCACGACGGAACGGGATGGTCGAGGCGAGATTTATCGCGTCATGCTGGCGGATCGCCGATTGCACCGGCAGACGTCGGGCATCGACCGCTCACTCATGCCCGCGGCCTCACGCGACGGACGGATCCTCGCCTACGCGGCTCAGACGCTCATTCAGTTCCAAATCAAGGCGATCGATCTGACCACCGGCCGACACCGTGACGTGGCCGCGAGCGGGGGGGCCTGCCGACCTGCGTTTTCACCAGACAGTGGGGAGCTGGCCTACGTGGCATTGAACCGGGAACCATCCCGAATCGAGGCCGTTCGGGGCTCATCGCGACGAACCTTGGTCGCCGACCCGAAGCTGTGGGCCTACTACCCCGCGTACTCGCCCGACGGGCGCTTCGTCGCGTTCTCCGTCAGCCCTGAGCACCATCGAGGAGAGGATTGGGACCTGGCCATCGTCGACGCCACTCACCCAGGGCCGTTCGAACGTCTGACCTCAGGCCCTGGCAACGATCGCGTGCCGCAGTGGCGGCCCCCGAGTAAATGAGCGGGATTTGCTCGAAGGAATTGCTCGCGATCTGACGTCCATACGTACAATTCTCGAGTCCGATGCCTGCGCCTCGCACCGTGGCCCTCGTCGCGACGTGCTCAATCGCGCTGGTTGCTACAGCCTTTGTCGCGGTCATCCGTTGGTGGGCGGTCCCCATCAGCATCGGCGTCCTGATCTGGTTCGCCGCGAATGGCGCTTGGCTCGCTCGACGCCTCGTGGGTTTCGGCTCTCAGATGCACTGGCTGTTTGGGCCCGTCTGGGGGATCGGATTCTGCGCCGCTGGAATGCTGATCCTCTGGCTGCTCGGCGGTCGAGGACCGTGGATTGTCGCGCTTGGGCCGTGGCCGGTCTGGTGCCTCCTTCTGTTCCCCCTGCAGCGGATCGGCGGTGGCCTCAGGCTTCCCGCGTTCGACCGAAACGACTGGCTCGCCGTGTGGTTGCTGGTCCTGCTGGTGCCGCTCATCGTCGGTGCGCCTTACGCGAACGTGGCCGAGCCCGTCGACAATGGTGGCAAGGCTTACCGGGCCTATTTCACCGCCGACTTCGTTTGGGCGATGACTGTGATCGCCGAGGTGAGCAAAGGCGACACGCCGCCGAAGAACCCATTCGTGACCGGCGGAGCCCTCAACTATTACTGGCTCGCTCACTTTCTGTCGGCCGCCGAGTACCGAATGCTGAGACCGCTTGGGCTGACGATCGAGGAGGTCACGCTCGCCAATTCGATTGGTTACGGTGTGGCATTCGTCGTGTTCCTCTATGCATTTGTCCGCGTGTTCGGTGCCCGCGCCTGGCCCTCTGCTGCCGCCGTGACCCTGCTCTTTCTCGCCAACAGCTTCGAGGTGCTCGATCGCATCGTGGTCTGGCGGAATCGGGGCTCGATCTGGCACGAGTTGAAAGACATCAACGTCGATGCCGTCACGCGCTGGTTCTACGTCGGGATGCCGGTCGACGGCTTGCAGCGAATGCTGCTGTATCAGCCCCACCATCTCGCCGGCTATGCCCTGGGCCTTTCCGCGCTGGTGCTTGTGGCACGCGTTGGTGACGCGTCGAAGACGACGGTAGCGCTGGCGGCCGGAGTCTTCCTGGGACTCAGTCTGCTCATCAGCAGCTTCGAGGCCATCATTCTCGGAGCGGCCGTTGCCGTCGTCTATGCCGTTCGGCTCGTCCACGCACGACGGTGGTTGACGATGCCGCTGTGTGCGCTGTTGGGGGCGTTGCCGGTGGCTGCGGCTGTGCTCGCCAGCTCCGCACTTGCCTACGTGGACACGAGCGGTGGGCCGCTGTTGCGGTTTGGACTGAATCCCACGGCGATCGTCAGCTGGCCATATCTCCTGCTCTTGAGCTTCGGTCCACTCCTTCTGCTAGGGATCTGCGGTGCCATCACTTTGATCTATTTGCGCCGATGGGACGCTCTCCCGGCCCTTGCGCTTGCTGCAGCTGCTCTTGGGTTCTACTTCCTGACCGATGTCCCTGATATGCAGCATGTGTGGGTGGGTTGGCGCGCGGGACATGCGCTGTTCATCGCGCTGGCAGTGCTGGTCGCCGTGTTCTTTACACGTTTGGCTGAAACGTCTGGTATCTACACGAAGGCTGCCTGGGCCACGACCATGCTGTTGGCACTGGCGGCAGTACCCACGGTGACGGTGGACATTTTCAACGCACAAGACATCAACAATTCCGGCAGGGGAGCGAGCTTTCCGTGGACTCTCCGCTTGAGTCGTCTCGAGATCGAAGCCCTGGATTGGTTGAAGGCGCACACGCCGTCCGACGTCATCGTGCAGCCGGACAGCCTGGCTCGCGCATCGGAGACCTGGGGCTACGTCACGGCATTTGGTGAGCGCAGGATGGCGGCCGGTCTGCCGATTGCGATGATTCCGATGCGACCCTACGAAGAAGCGACGCAGAAGGTCTCCGACCAGATCTTCTCGAACGGGTCGGTCGTCGAGCGCGCCAAGGCAGCGCGGCGTCTCGGCATTGACTATTTGTTCGTGGGGACCACCGAGCAACAGACGCACCCGGAGCTCGTGGGGCTGTTGGAAACGCGTTCGGATCTGTTTGCGCCGGTGTTCCGGAACAACGCGATCGTTGTTTACTGGGTCACACCCGACTCGCGTTAAGTCGCGCGCGCACGTCCGCGACAATCTCGTCCAGGTGAGCGTCGAGCGATCGCTCGGGCGCATAGCCAAACGCCCGCCGAGCCGCGGTGATGTCGGCCAAACAGAATCGGACTTCGCCTTCGTGCGCGGGCACGTGTTCGGCCTCCATCGACGGATTGACGCGGGCAATGAGCAGCCGGGCGAGATCGTTGAGCGAGATGCTTCGTCCGCTGCCGAGATTGAAGGTGCCGGTCGCCGTGCCGGTCGATCCCAGGATGCCGTCCACGATGTCGTGCACGTGCACGAAGTCCCGCTCTTGCAGCCCGTCCCCAAACACGACCGGCGGCTCGCCCCGAAGCAGGCGAGTGACGAAGATCGTGATGACACCAACATAGGGCGTCATCGTCTGGCCGGGACCAAACGTGTTGAACAAACGAAGCACCGTCAGTGGAATGCCCCTGGCCGCCAGCATCTGAATGCAGACTTGCTCCGCCGCAAGCTTGCCGACACCGTACGGCGAGATCGGCCGGGTTGCCTGGTCCTCCGAGATGGCCGCGGGCGACTCGAGGTCGGCATAGACTGCCATCGAAGACGCGAAGGCGACCCAAAGGATCCGACGCGGGTCGAGCGACCGGATCAAGTTCGCCGTGCCCATCACGTTGGTGTCGAGGTCTTCATAGAAGCGCTCGAAGCTGCCGCGCACCGTTACTTGTGCGGCCAGGTGAATGACCGCGTCGATGCCATCCAGTGCCTCGGCGACGCAGGTGCGATCTCGGACATCCCCAACGATCAACCGCGCGTCCGACGCGACGGCCTCGCGTCGGCCGACCGAGAGATTGTCGAGCACCGTCACGCGCTGACCCCGCGCCAACAGGGCGCGAACCGTGTGCGATCCGATGAACCCCGCGCCACCGGTCACCAGCACGTGTGAAAGCGGAGTCACACGCGCAGGCTCGCCGGCAGGCCCGGACACTGAACGACGTGTTCACGGCTCATGACGACGGCATCGAGGTCAACTGACGACTCCACGTCGACGCCGGACATGATCATGGAGTTCGTGATGCGAATCGGATGCTGGATCGTCACGCCCGGCCCGATGACGCTGTTCGAGATGCCGACTCCTTGCGGCGCCCTGACGCTGTCGTCGACGAGCGAGGTCAGACCCTGGCGTCGAAGCTCGATCAGATTGATCAACAACAGGTCGTCGGGCTTGGTGAGATTGAGGTCGCGCTCGACGATCGGCGTGTGGTGCACGTGGTACCCGTCGTCGATCAGGATCTGAATGCTGTCGGTAATTTCGTACTCATCCCGCAAGGCAGTTCGCGGCGTGCGACGGATCGCGTCGAAGATGTGCTGATCGAACACGTACAGCCCGCAGCCCTTCAACTGGCTGTCCACATACCGCGGCTTCTCGATCACTCGAGACACACGACCCGTATCGTCGGCTTGGATCACGAAGTTGCGACGCACCATGTCCGGGTCGGGTTCGTACATGCTGACCAGATTCGCATTCACCCGACCCTCGAGAACCTCGTCGATGGCGGAACGAAGCGACATCTTCAACTGAAAGTGAATGTCGCCAAGCATCAGGAGAAACGGGAGCTGCACCGATGGCTCGAGCCCACCCACCGCGTGCGCCAAACCAAGCGTTCCCTCCTGACCCACGAAATACAGGTTGACCCCGTACTGCTCGCCACCGCCCAGCGTGCTCGCGATGTGGTACCCGAGATGGCCGACGACGATGTGGATGTCGAGGATCCCGCAATCGCGCATCACATCGATCTGGTGAGCCAGGAGGGGCCGATTGAGAATCGGGAGAATGGGTTTCGGGTAACGGTCCGAAAACGGAAACATCCGGGCGCCCTTGCCCGCAGCCAGAATGACACCAGCGATCCGGCTCTTCAGCTCAGCCACGCCGTTCACTGCCGATCTTGCATCGCGCCAGCTCACCCATCACCCGGACGGCGTCGAAGGCCCGAATCTTCTTGCCCTCTTCGAAGGTGCGGCCGTGAAAGTTGACCGGCACCTCGGCAAATCGCGCTCCCCGCTGGGCGAGGCGCGCGGTGAATTCGGCTTCGAAGTCGAAGCCATTGGCGCGGATATGGAGCCCGCGGACCATCGACGCGCGATACATTTTGTAGCAGGTCATCAGATCAGAGACCGCCACGCCGTACAGGACGCGGCAGGCTGCGCTCATCGTCAGATTGCCCATGCGGTTGAGCCACCGCATCCCGTCGATCGATCCCTTGAAGCGGCTGCCATACACGACATCGGCGCGCCCGGAAAGAAGGGGCTCGAGCATCGAATTGAAGTCCTGCGGGTCGTATTCGAGATCGGCGTCCTGGTGGACGATGATGGCGCCGGTCGCGAGGGCCCACAAGTACTTCAGCACGCCGCCACGCCCAACGTTCTCGGTCAGGAACTCGACCCGAAGACCGGGCAAGGCGAGTTTCGAGAGAATGTCGCGAGTCCCGTCGGTGGATCCGTCATCTCCGACCAGGACCTGGAGTTCGACAGGGGCCTTGACTGCCACGACTCGGTTCAGCAGCTCTTCGATGGTGGCCCGCTCGTTGAAGACGGGCACCAGGACGCTCAGTGTCTCGTGCTGGGAGGGTGCAGGCTCAGCCGTCACTCGAACTCCGCCGGCGCGCCTGGAGCGGCGACAGAGGCCGCGGGACCCCGAAGGCATGACGTCTGTGCGCGACGATGATCGAGCGCGACTCGAAACGCACGCCGTCCTGACGCCATTGCCGCAGGAGCATGCGCAAGTGGCCGAGGGCTTCGCGCTCGTCAGTGGCCAGCGATTCCGAATCGAGCCGGTCGATCACGGCCAGCTCGAGATCGGACACGCCGCGCCCTGACTCCAGGGCGAGGAACCCTCGGCCATCGGCCAGCGGAATGATCGAAACGCCCTTGAGGTTTCTGAACGGTTCGGGTTGCACCAGAATCAAGGCGCGCTGACCTGGAAGCTGTACGAGATCGGCGACTTGAATCGGCTTACTCCGCCGTCCCTGCACGGTGCGCTCATGCAGCTTGACGATGGCCCAACCAAGATCAGGGTCGACGCTGGACAGCCATTGCACGACGTCTTCGGGAAGAGTCAGCGTGATGAGCTGGGCGCGCCGGCCGAACTTGGGCGGCCGCCCACGCCGGGGCGCCGTTGGAGAAAGGGTCATGGGCTTGGCTGCGCCTCGTCCGAATTATTCAAGAGAAATCAGTATACGTGCCAATAAGCTCGTCAGGAGGCATCCGCGCTCCCTCGGTAACAGGGGCCCTCCCATTATCTTGAAGAAATTTGCGAAGAGGGCCGCCGCACCCTAGACTTTGCGTCCCCGGGGAGATTATGCTCCTGCGTTTTGCGGTTATCGGCGGCGGGTTGCTGCTGCTGGCGCTGATTCCGGTGCTGGCGGACATCGTCTCGTCGGGTTCCGGTCGCCGCGGGATCCTCCACTGTCTCGCTGCCGAAGAGCTGCTGGCCGCGGGCTGGCTCGTGCCTGCCGAACGTGAGTTCAGGCGAGCCTTGAGGCTCCAGCCCATGTTGGGCGCCGCTCACTATGGGCTCGCGAAAATCCGGCTGCAGCAGGAGCGGTACGACGAAGCCGTCGTGGAGTACCAGGCCGCGATTGCGGCGCTTCACAAGGTCGATGAGTCGTTACGGAAACAGAAGGCGCCTCAGATCCCCGCTACCTTGACGTCTGCGTTGGCTGAAGCACTCGAGCGGTGTGGCCGACACAAAGAGGCTGCCGCGGTTCGTCAGTCGGCAGCTGACGCTGGATCGCAGGTTCCAGCCTAGGGAGAATCACAGGAAGATCAGGGAGATCGGGGAGATAGAATTGGATCTGACAGAGATTGACTCCCTGATCTCCATGACCTCCCTGTGATTGCCCCAGTTACTCAGACAGGCTCCTAGCTGGCGGCTGGCACTGACCGGTCCGGTGGCGTCGGTGGCGCGCTCCACGTGCTGGCCGAGCCAGCGCGCCGCTTTTCCATCGATGCTCGTACCAGAAACCTCGCGTACGGAACCACCTGTTTGATCGCTGCGACGTTCATCTGGCACGGGCTCAGGCAGGTCGGACACTTGCCGTCGCGAATCTCCCGACGATGAGCTTGCGCACTGTCGCGGAAGTAGATGGCCCCCGCGTCTTCACTGGTGACGTTCCCCACGACCTGACTGTTCTCGCAGAAAAACAGATCGCCATTCGGGTTGAGCATCATGCCCTGCGTCTGGAACGGGCACGGGGCCGTGCGATGGTACCCGTTGCCGATCATGTCGGCATAGTGCATGTAGATGTAGTTCTGGCCGTCGAGCAGCGGGTCTTGACGCACCCGATCGAGGAAAAAGCGGCGCATGCGCTGCTCTTCCACGCCAATGGGCTTCAGCTCCCCTTCGAGCTCGCCGTTCCCCAGCATCGCGTCTGTGAAGCGCACCATATTGAAGACGATGTCGAGCTTCTCCTTCTTCGCCCACGCCAGGATGTTGTCGGCGTCATCCAGATTCTTCGAAAAAATCGTCGATGAGATGCCGAAGTTGAAGCGGTAGCTCTTCTGCAGCTCCTTCATCGCGGCGATCGTCTTGCCCGCCTTCTCGAATGCGTTCCGAACATTGCGCACCGAACCGTGCATCTCGTTGACCCCATCGATCGAGATGCGCATCGAAAAGATCACGTTTCGTTGGTTGCAGAGCTGAACCACTTTCGTCAGCATCGGGATGGCGCGATGCGGTGTCAGCCCGGTGGTATTGAGCGTGAGCTTTCGAAGCTTGGGGAACTTGTCCACCATGATCCGGCAGATCTCGACCATGTCGTTGCGCGTCGTCGGCTCGCCGCCAGACAACGAGGCATTTTCGATGTCCTTCCAGAGTGGGGAGCTGAACGCTCGGTTGATCTGGTCGAGCGTCATGTCTTCTTTGCGGTTGCCGCGCGTCCAATTGCTGCACATCTCGCAGCGGGCGTCGCAGACAAACGTGCAATGGAAGATGAGGACCGTCGGGTGCAGCGGCGTGTACTTCGCGACCGCCGCCCGCATGAGATCTCGTGGCGCGCTCAGCGCCGCTTTCGCAAGGTACTTGGCCGCGTACACCTGAGCCATACTAACTCATAGATATTACGTGGTTTTGCGGCCGACGTCTACCGCGTGAGCCGTCGCAGGTACCCGCGGGGGTTGAAGGAGAGGAAGAACTTCTCCCAACGAGGGTCGATCTCGAAGTCTCCGCGCTCAGACAGGAACGTCTTCACCGCTTCCATCGGACCTGGACCGTAGTTGGGCTCGACCGGGTGGCCGTTGAGATTCGTGTCTTCGACGATGAGGAAGCTGCCAGGTGTCACCAGTGGGCCAAGCGTCCGGAGCTCTGCGAGCACGTGATCGCGCCGATGATCTGAGTCGAGAATCACCATCACGGTCTTCGCTCGAGCGGCCGCGTCAAAGACGGGCTGGGTCACGTCGGGGTCGATCGACGAGCCCGCAATGTAGGTGATGCGCTCGTGCTCGGGCCGACCCGATCGCGGATCGACATCGATGGTGATGACACGGCCCGTGCCCAGCATATCGAGCGCGTGCGCCAGAAACAGCGCGCTGCCACCAAAGGCCGTCCCGGTTTCGACGATCAAATCGGGGCGCAGGTCGTGGAGGATTTCCTGATACTGCCAGAGATCCAATGGGCACTTCAGCACCTGGTGTCCCATCCAATGGGTATTCCGCCACGTCATGTTGTAGGCGCGGGCGTCGAAGTACAGGCGATGGAACTGATCGACGATCTCGGCTTCCTGGCGACGCGTGTGTGAGAGGCGTCGATAGAACGCGCCGCGGAGCGTTCTGAGCTCGTGGGCGACTGCGTCCCTCAGTTTTCGCAGCATCGTGTCAACCGACTTGGCGGCCGCCGCCCGTTGGCTTGTCGCGAGATGGCCCAAACGCGTAAAGCAGCGCTCCCGGCAGGTTGCCGACGACACCTGCGAGCACGAACAGCAGCGAGAGCAGAAACGCCTCGGTGGGCGCGACACCAAGCGGTCCCAAAGTCCAGACCATCGTCCCCTGCGGGAGACCGAATCCGCCGAGGGAGAGCGGCAACAAGATGATCAGGATGTTCAACGGCATGAACACCCAATAGTAACTGAAGGGGAGCGTGATGCCGAGCCCGGAGCCGATGGCCCACGCCAGCGTGATCCGAACGGCCTGCACGGCCAGGGACAGTCCTCCGACCAGCCAGAGCTCGCGCGGATAACGCCGGTAGAGGGCGAGCGCCGATGAGAGACGGTGAATCGCAACCGTAAGCCGACCGCCGCCATTGGCCGGAGGCAGGAGCCAACCAACGACGCGATCGGCATATAGCGTCGCGACCCCGCTGGTGATGAGCAGGATGGTCGTGATGATGGTCAGCTCGCGAAGCTCGTCGGGGACGGCCGCCAGCGACGCGAGCACGCCGGCACACCCTGAGATGCCGACGGCGATCAGGCCAAGCCATCGATCGACGACCACGCTCGCGACCGCAGCGCCCGCCTGATTGATCTGACGGCCCACCTGGAACGCTCGGGCGGCATCGCCACCGATGCCTGATGGCAAGAAGCTGCCCAGGAACGAGCTGACGAAGAAGATCCGCGCGAGTTGATGAAGCGGCGCCGACGAGACCACGCGAATCAGCACGAGCCATCGCCAAAACATGAGCGCGCGGTCGACCGCGATCAACACCAAGGCTTCCTCGAGTGCGATGCTGGAGAAGCGCCCAAGTGCGATTGTCGCGGCAATCAGATCGAACCCGCGCAGGACAGAGGCGATGATCGCGATCGTCAGCAGGACCCGGGCGCCGGTCCAGGCCGCTCGCGTCACGGTTTGGGCTTTTGCGCCACGAAAGTCAGGGTCTCGAACAGGTTTTTCCGAATCTTGAAGAGCAGTTCTTCGGTGCGGGTGTAGCGCGACAGCGCATCCACGCCTGGAAGGTTCACCAGCAAGGCGCCGGCCGCCAAGGCATCGCGTGCGATACCGGTCGCCACGCCGATGCCTCGCTCCACATAGAGGGCTCTGAAGCCGCCATCGTTCAGCAGTTGTCGGACGCGACGCTCGGTCGTGACGAAGTTGTGGGTGTAGTCCACATCCCAAAAAAACGTGCGTTCCTTGAGATAGTCAGGCACGACGACAAAGAAGATGCCGCCGGGACGCAAAGCTCTGAGGGCCTCTGCGGTGAAGGCACGGGCCGCGTCGATGCCGCTCATGTGCTCCAATACCTGGTCCGCGTAGACCACGTCGGCGATGGCGTCGGGCACGGGAATCGGTGGCGCCCAGGATTCGATGACCGCCAAGCCCTTTTCGCGGAGCACGTCGATCAGAATCGGGCTTGCTTCAATCGCCGTGTAGCGCCAACCTGCGCCAACCGCCTGTTCGGCCAAGGTGCCGTGTCCGGGACCAATCTCGATCATGTCGCCTGGAGACGCGAACCGATGCAGCAGGCGGAGCCGATGGAGGTCGATCTTTCCGCGTCGCGAGCTGCCGTAGCTCGTGAGCGTCTTTTCGGAGAAGGTTTTATAGAACGTGGACGGCTTTGCCACGGATTCGAGAGTCTACACGACACGGGGGTGGCCACTTTTTGACCACCCCCGGAAAACGCGACGTGATGCCGCTTTCGGCTATCGGCTTCAGCCAGGACGCTGCCGCCGATGGCCGGTAAGTTGAGCGCTGGGCTCAGCGTGGGATGTTGTTCAGCGCGCCGAATGGCGGCGGATACACGTTCTGCACACTCGGCAGAATCCCAAGGTAGTCCCTGTGGAAGCTGTAGCCGTTCGCGCCAGCCCCCGCCACCAGGTCCCATGCGTCACGTGTCCTGCAATTGACAATCACGTCGTCGGACTGAGGCCGACCGCCGCCGGCGTCCTTCACGCACCAGTTGTTGTCGGGTCCCTGGGGATTCCAACGCGGATGTCCGAAGTGGATCGCTGCGACCGCTCCATTGAGGAACGCGATGCGCCCATCGCGGGTCGATCTGGAGCCCAGATCGAAACCGCCCACGTTATGGATGGTCACGATGATGTTCCACGCTTCGTTGAAATCGATTCGGCGGGCGGGCCCGACCGTGCCATCCGACGGGCCGGTCGGCCCGGGAGCCGGGGCGTTGGTCGCGGTCGGTTTGGGCGTCCTGAAGTCGCCGGTGATCGACCAGGGCCCAAACATATCGCCCAACCGGCCGCGGACTTGCCAGAAGTACGCCTTGTCAACGTCGAGCTCGAACGGCACGATGTGCGAACCGAGGTCGGGTGTTTCGCCGACGGTGACCGTGTACACCACCTTGTCGGTCGCATCCCGGAGCTCGATCTCATAGGCGAGCCCGATGCCGGCGTACTTACCCGTCGGGTTGACCCACAGCAGATTGGGGCGGCGGGTGTCCAGCAGTTCGTTGTCAGTCGGTGATACTACCTTCGGTGCATCGACTTTCAAGGTGGCAGGGTCATTCCGCTCGAACGTCGTGCCTCCGGCGGCTGCCGATGGCGACGTGGGCGACTGCGGTGAACCGGTACAGCTGGTGACGACAAGTGACAGCGCCCCGGCGGTGGCGAGCCACGAGAGTTGCGTTCTCAATTCCGTTCTCCTTCATTGGGCGCTCGAGACGCGCCTCGCGCATCGCCGCGTGACGCTACGTGCCCAAATCGCCCGAAAGTATACCAGCTCCCGGAATCATCCTGAGAGGCCGGGTCGCACTTTTAGCTCAAGAGAATGTGGTTATGGCCGGTTGAACGGCCACAGCTCGTGCTAGCATCACAAGGTTTGGGGTGACCTTCGGGCCCCTTCATATCCTCGGAGCCCACGAAACGATGCGAAAAACTGCCGTAGCGATCCTCGTACTTGCCGCCCTGATTGGCCATTCCCGAGAGGCTGCCGCCCAGTGGACCGACCGTGGCTATATCAACTTCACCCCTTTTACGGTCGAGCAGGGCACGACGGAGCTCAACGACACTCGAACCTACGTCCTCTACGATGAGCGGGCCGAGACCATCACCAACAGCAAGTTGACTTCCGGGAACATCATCGATGCTGGCGCTGGAGTGCGGGTTTGGAGGAACATCTCCGTCGGCGGCGCCTTCCACATGGAAAACAACAAGACCGACGTGGCCATCACCGGCACCGTGCCAAATCCAATTTTCTTCAACCGCCCGCGCTCACTGACCGCGACGGCAACGCAGTTGAAGCGAAAGGAAAGCGCCGGGCACCTGCAGTTTGGATGGATGGTTCCTGTCGGCTCCAGCAGGCTCGACGTGCTCGTTTTCGCCGGCCCCTCCTGGTTCAGGCTCGAACAAGAAGTCGTAAGCGACGTGATCATCGCGGAACGTGGTTTGCCGTTCACTGAGGTTGTCGTGCAGCCGACGATCGTGAACCGGAAGAAGAGCATCGTCGGGTACAACGTGGGCGTGGACGCCACGTATGTTTTCTGGCAAAACGACCGGGTCCGACTAGGCGCTGGAGGATTCGTCCGGTACTCAAAGGCGGAGTCCAGCGTCTTCCTGATGACAACCGACCGAGCCACCGATGTCGGCGGCGCGCAATACGGCTTGGGAGTGCGTTTTCGATTCTAGGGAGCTCGCGAGCACCGACTCCGCCCGTGTGATCGCCGGCGGCTGGCTTGCCCCTGGGCCGCCGTCTGTCAGTCACTCCCCCGACTTCTTCTTCCGCAAATCAACGAGCCACAGCCAGTTGTGTTCCTCCGGCACCTGGATGTTAGGGAACTGCTGCAGGTAATCGGATACGCGTTGGTTGGCTTCCACTTCAGGTCTGAACGACGTGACAAAAAACTGAAGCCCCCGGGTCTTCCGCAGGTGCTCGATGACCTCGGGCGACACGGTCGCGGCGTCAAAACTCCAGCCCTGTCGTCGAGCGTGGTAGAGCAGCATCGGTGAATTGACGCCCACCTTGTCGTAGTCGACCGTCAGCATGAGCGCGTCAGGCGGAATCAATCCTTGAAGCACGTTGCCGTCCGCCAGGAACCGCAGCTGCAGATTCTCCGGCCGATAGAAATGTTGGATCGCGCCTGATCGGATGAACGTCTGGAACGTTACCAAGACCAGGAGACAGCCCGCGACCAGCGGCCCTGCCGTGCGCGAGAATCGGCGCAGGGTGGATCCGTCGAAGAGGGGAGCGGCCGCGACGCCGAAGAACAGCGCCAACGGAGGCAGCACGGGCATCTGGTGGAATTGGTGCCAGAACTGGCCCTCTGCCGAGACGACGACGAGAGCGATGCCCGCCAGTGCCCACAGCGCCGGCGACAGCGCCCGCGGGTTCCGCCACGACATCGCCACGCCCAGCAGCGCACCGACAAAACCAAAGGGCGTCAAGTGCAGGTCCCAGAACCGATCGATCATTTCGCGCCAGAATCCGAGAGCAAACAGACGTTCCCGGGTCGCCCAGTGCGAGACCGACTGGAAGACTGTGCCAGGTGCGATGTCTGGTGGATAGGTGCCTGAGGGTCTGAACACGGCCTGCGTGAGACCCGTGCGCAAATAGATCCAGTCGGCGTACCAGTACCAGGCGGCGACGGCGATCACCGCGATCGCGATGCCGATGTTCAGGCCGCGATCACGCAGACCAAACCGACCTTCGCGCGACCACGCCAGACCCACGATGGGCGCAAGCACGAGAATCGCCGGAAGCTTGACGAGCGGCGCAAGCGCGGTCAGCAGTGCCGCGATGGCCGCGCGCGCGGTCGTGGGTTTATCGAAATAGCAATCCCACGCGAGCACGGCCCCAATCATGAAGGCCAGCATCGGCGTGTCCGACAGAAAGGCGCGGCCAAAGAAAATGGCGCCAGGAGAGACGGCAAGCAGGAACGCCGCCGCGCGTCCCGCCGGCCGGCCGAAGAGCCGCGTACCCAGCCGGTAGATGCCAACCACCGCCGCCATCGAAAAGGCGACCGCGACGGCACGGGCGACGATCGGCTCCTCCGTCGTGATGCGCCAGAGGATCCCGGTGATCCACTGGAGCAGCGGGAACTCCATGCCGACCTCGCCATTCAGCCCACCCCACGACACGCGCGGCGAAAACAGATTGAGGGAGCCAAGCGCGAAGTGGCGCGCGATGTCGGCGTTGGTGATTTGGCGCCAGCTGTGCGCGTCGAGAAGGGGTGTTTCGATCCGGTAGAGCCTGTAGGCCGCTGCGAGGGCGAAAATGCAAAGAGCCGCAAGGTCCAGCGTGTTGCGTTTGACCTGGCGGCTCCCGGTGTTCACGCCGGATGATCTTACCATCCGGGCTTCGGGGGACTAGCGCGGCAATGACGACCGTGGCGGCGGATAGACGTTCTGCTCCAATGGGAGGGCGCCGATCGAATCCATGTGAAATCGATAGCCATCGGCGCCGGCACTGGCAATCACGTCGAACGCCTCGCGCGATCTGCAGCGAACCAGCACGTCGTCGGAGGGCGGACGCCCGCCTCCAGCGTCCTTGACGCACCAATCACTGTCCGGCCCCTTTGGGTTGTAACGGCTGTGGCCGTAGTGCAGAACGGCCACGGCGCGCCACCAAAACGAGATGCGCTCTTGACGCGACGAGCGCGAACCCAGATTCCAACCTTCGAGATCGTGAATGCTCTTGATGATTTGCAGGGCTTCGTTCGGCGAAATCGTTCGTGGGCCGCCAACGCTGCCGGTGTCCGGGGGCAAGGGGCCGCTGCCCGGAGTCTCGACGGGTCTCGGCTCGGGTGCGGTCTTGAATTGCACGAGCAGAGATGGGGGCGACGAGGCCACGAAGTCGGTCGCGTAGGCCCGCCAGAAGTAAGTCTTGTTCCACGGCAAATCGCCGAGCGACATCGAGGTTGAGCCACCAGAGCCCAGCCCCGACGTCACCACCGCCACGACCTGGCTCAAGTCCTGGGTCGCGAAGACTTCGAATCGCACGATCACTTCGCTCGTGCCCGAAAACTTTGGATTGTTGACCTTGAACTGCGGACGATTGGTGGTCAGAGTGCCCGCGGGCTCGACCGGGACCGGCGCCTCGATGACGACCGGCGCGACCATCTTGAAGTTCGAAACCGCGGAGTAAGGGCCGGTGTTTGCGCCATCGAGGGCGCGAACGCGCCAGTAGTAGGTGTGGCCCGCGGCCAGGGGAGAGGGCAGCCTGTATGTCGTGCGGCCGTTGGCGCCGAGATCAACGCGATCGGCCTGGTGCAGCACTTGTTGGAAACTAGCGTCGGCCGCCATTTCAATCTGCATCCACAATGACCGCGGACCTGACGTGCCGGCGTTTTCGATCAGCAGACTGACGAGCTGACCCTCGGCGACAAGCTCACTCCCGGAAAACGGCTCGAGCGGTCTGGGCGCGGTGATGCTCACGCCCGGAATTGGACCTGCGACTGATGGACTGGTCGGGTTGGCGCTCTTCGCGGTTTCGCAACCCAGGCTGACGGCCATGGCCACAACCGCGGCAAGGCCGGAGACGGTATTTCGGTACGACACGCTGACTTTCCCCCCTCACCTATATCGGCGCAGGCATCGCCAACTTTACAGAGTGACACTCGCGCGCTTAGTGTCGCCTTCCTAGAAAGACCAAACCTCCAATCAAGGACAATGCCATGACCAACCCGGTCGCCACGAGGGAGAGGGCGACGGCCGCGTCAGCAGGCAGACCAAAACGGGCAAAGAAAAATGCAAAAACCGCTTCTCGTACACCAAATCCGTTAATGGACACCGGTGCGAGTTGGATCACGAGACTGACAGGAATTAGCACAGCCCCGAGCAAAACTGGAAGCGGAATCGACAATGCGCGCGCGGCAAGCAGATAGAAGCCTACGATTGTGACCTGCACCACGACCGCGCCGCCAAACGCGGCGACCAGCGCTGAAGGGGCGGCGTAAAACTTGAGCACGGCGTCCTGGAGGCGTTCGGCTCGCTCTGTGACCCAGGGCCGCTTCAGCGCTCGAACCGGGGCCAGCAGGTGGCTGACCAGCTGCGGCATCAGCGCGAACGGAAGCACGACCAAAACCGAGACGCCGGAAACAAGCGCGAGCCAGCGTTCGCCGGGAACCTGAATGCCGCTGACCGATGCCGCAAACGCGGCAATGGCCGCGACCACCATCAACGCCGCAAGTCCCAGCGCTCGATCGGCCACGACCACGGTGGTGGCGACGGTCTTCGACCCTGCTGCCGCCGCCGTATCGGCGATTCGGATCACGTCGCCGCCGATGTTGCTCGGAAGAAAATTGTTGAAGAACATGCTCACCCACATCGACTGAGTGAGAGTCTTTCGGGCCACTTCGATGTGTTGGGTTCGAAGCAGGCGCTCCCATCGCCAGACACTCACGGCGACGGTTGACGCGTAGGTGGCCAAGGCCAGCGCAAGCCAACCCGGGTTCATCGCTCGCACTCGGAGCCAGAAAGCGCCAAGGTCGATCGAGCGTAAGACAAAGAACAGAAGGGCGGCGCTAATGACGACGCGAACGATGGTTTTGAGCAACGGTGTCGGTTCTGGCTCTCCGGCGCGGCCAAGAGGATAAATGCAATCCGTTCAGTCAGATATAATGACGCGTGCGCATCCTGATGCTCGCGCCGGAGCCCTTCTTCGAGCCGCGCGGCACGCCGTTCAGCGAGTATCACCGCATCAAGGCGTTGGGTGAGCTCGGTCACCACGTCGACTTGGTCACCTACCCGATCGGCCGCGATGTTGAGCTGCCAAATCTTCGCATTTTTCGGTCGATTCGTCCGCCTTTCGTTCGAAGCGTGCGCGTCGGGCCGTCGGCGCCGAAGCTGTTGCTCGATGTCTTGATGTTGCCAACCATCGCGCGGCGAGTCTGGTCGGGCCGCTACGACGCGATCCACTCGCATGAGGAAATGGGCCTGGTGGGCGTTTGGCTCGCCCGGTGGATGCGCGTGCCGCACGTCTACGACATGCATTCAAGCCTGCCTCAGCAGTTGAGCAACTTCGACCATCCGGGACGCAGGTGGATAGGCCGACTGTTCGGCTGGATCGAAAATCAAATGGTCCGCAGGTCGCAGGTCGTGATTACCATTTGCCAGGAATTGCAGGACACCGTCACGGCGATGGGCCTGGGCCATCGGTCCCTCCTCATCGAGAACGTCATGGGCAGCGATGTGGACGAACCGCCGTCGCGTTCTCCGCAAGAGATTCGCAGGACGTGGGGCATTGCCGATGACGCGCCCCTGGCTCTCTACACCGGGACTTTCGAACCCTATCAAGGCATCGAACTGCTGACCGCCGCTGCCGCGATCGTGGCGCGTCAGCGACCCGACGCTCGCATTCTCGTCGTCGGTGGCGAGCCGGCGCAGGTTGAGTTCGCGCGGCGGCGCGCTGAGGCGTGCGAGGCCGGCCGCATCATGGTGTTCACGGGCCAGCAACAGCCCAGGGAGATCCCTGGCTTCGTCGAAGCCGCCGATCTGCTCGTCTCGCCGCGGATTCGCGGTACGAACACGCCGCTCAAGATCTACTCGTATCTGCGATCGGGGCGGCCCATCATCGCGACCAACCTTCTCACCCACACACAAGTGCTGACCGCTGAGACGGCTCGGCTCGTCTCGCCAGAGCCTGAGCCGTTTGCACAAGCCATCCTCGATTTGATGGCCGACCGGGAAGAGCGACAGCGTCTGGCAGAACAGGCCCAGCGACTCGTGGCAGCGAAGTACAGCCGCGATCTCTATCTGCGTCGAACGGCAGAGGTCTATAACCGGCTCTTGCGCATGGATTCGACGCAATCGATCGGGACGGAGGAGCTGGCGAGCCCGTGAGGGTGCTCGTGACGGGCGCGACCGGCTTTACCGGCGGCTATCTGGCCGCTACGTTGGCGGCGCGAGGCGACGAAGTCCGGGCCCTGGTGCGTCCCCAGTGTCGAGCGCGGTTTGAAGCATCGACGCTTCCTGGTCTCGGCGTGTCTGCCGTCGAGGGCGATCTACTGGACCTCGAGTCCGTACGTCGCGCGACTGAGGGCGTCACCCGCGTG
>JBOGIV010000034.1:0-3549 GCA_050747925.1 Vicinamibacterales bacterium | reverse complement strand
CCGGGATACGCCATGAAGAGCTTGAACGAGGTGACGCCCTGGCGAACCAGCGCGTCCATCTCGACCTCCACCTGATCGGTGAGCTCGGTCATGATCATGTGGAAGCCGTAGTCGATGGCGGCCTTGCCGTCGGCCTTCTTCATCCACGTTTCCCAAGCGTGGTGCAGCGTTTGACCCTTGTACTGAATCGCGAAGTCCACGATCGTCGTGGTGCCGCCAAACGCGGCGGCGATCGTGCCCGACTCGAAGTCGTCTGCGGACACGGTGCCGCCAAACGGCATGTCGAGATGAGTGTGCACGTCGATGCCGCCCGGCAGCACGAGCTTTCCACTCGCGTCGATCACGCGGTCGGCTGCCATCGCGAGGGACGTGCCGATGGTCGTGACCTTCTCGCCCTCGACGAAGACGTCGCCGGAAAACCGGTCTGACGCCGTCACAATCGTGCCGTGTGTGATGAGCAGGCTCATATCTCGGCTATCGCACGGCAGGTTCAGGCCGGCGCCTCTCAGAACCACCGCGAGATTGTGACTTTCTTGTCGGTATAAAACTCGAACGCATCCCGTCCATGCACCTTCAGGTCGCCGAAGAAGCTGTCGCGCGCGCCACCGAAGGGGAAGTAGGACATTGGCGCGGCGACGCCGATATTCACACCCACCATCGACGCCGTCGCCCGATGGCTGAACTCACGCGCGGCCTTACCGCTGGTCGTGAAGATCGACGTCGCGTTGGCATTCGGGTGGCTGTGCATCACCTGGATCGCCTCAGCCAGATCCCTGACTGGATGGACCGACGCCACCGGACCAAAGATCTCTTCATGGCCAATCGCCATCGAACTCGACACGTTGTCGAAGACGGTTGGTCCCAAGAAGAACCCTTCGGGTCGTTCGGCAACCGCCGTGGATCGGCCATCGAGCATCAGCGTTGCGCCTTCGGAGACGCCCCGTTCCACGTAGCTGGTCACGCGCCGGCGGTGGGCTCCGCTAATCACCGGCCCCATCGTCACACCCGGCTCGAGGCCGTCGCCGACCTTGATCGCCCGCGCCGCATCGACGAGTCGATCGCGCGTGCGCTGGTGCGCCTCGCCCACTGGCACCAGGACGGCGCCGGCCAGGCAGCGCTCACCCGCGCAGCCATAGAACGACTCGCTGATCACGGGAATGCTCTTGTCGAGGTCAGCGTCCGGCATGACCACGATGAAGTTTTTCGCGCCGCCCAGTGCCTGCACCCGCTTGCCAACATGTGTGCCACGCTGATAGACGAGCCGCGCGACCGGCGTCGATCCGACAAACGAAACCGCGCGGATGCCGCGATGATCGCACAGAGCTTCGACGACCTCCTTGCCGCCGTTGACGAGGTTGACGACGCCTGGTGGGATGTCACACTTCTGCAGCAGCTCGAACAGCCGCCTGGCTGAGAGCGGCACTTGCTCTGAGGGCTTCAAGATGAACGTGTTGCCCGAGACGATGGCAAAGGGCAGGAACCACAGCGGGACCATCGCCGGGAAATTGAACGGCGTAATGGCGGCGCACACACCGATCGGCTGTCTCATGACCGCGCAGTCGATGTTGGTGCCGACGTTCTCGAGCGCGTAGCCCATCAGCATCGACGGCGCGCCGCACGCGACCTCGACGCATTCAATGCCGCGCCGGACGCTGCCGCGTGACTCGTCCAGCGTCTTGCCGTGTTCGGTGGTGACCGTGCGGGCGATCTCCTCGAAGTGCTCCTCGAGCAGGGCTTTGAACTTGAACATCGTGCGCGCGCGCACGACGGGAGGCGTTTCGGACCAGCCCGGGAAAGCCGCGGCAGCGGCTGCCACTGCGGCGTCCACCTCGCGGTGGGTTGATAGAGGCGTCTGCGCGATGACCGACCCACGCGCGGGGTTGTGGACGTTGACGTGCTCGGTGCCGGCCGACGCGACCCAGCGGCCACCGATGTAATTGTCGAGGACTTCTACAGCAACCATAAGGAGACCACTATATTCCACCGCAGACGCCAGACGGCAGGCGCGTGGTACCCTCCGAACGCCGTGAGGAAGACCACGAATCTGCTCTGCATTCTGGTGATCCTGACGGCCCCGCTGTCGGCTGCGGAGCACAACTGCCGTTCGGCGGCACGAAGTCCACCGGCGTCGGCGAGCGTGAGATGGCGGGGGAGGGCCTGAACTTCTTCACCGAGCTCAAGACGGTGTTCTTCAACTATTCAGGCAGTGCCGAACGATCGATGACGCGGTGAGGGCGCGGTCCGACTCCCGACACCAAGAGACGCCACGGGATGCCTCTGTGTCATCTGTGTCATCTGCGGCCTAGAAGCGATGCGTGTACACCACCTTCGCCGCCGCACGGCGGTCGAGCGTCGCCAAACGATTGAATCGCTCATCGTCCAGCCAGTTGTGCGTGTAGACGATGAACACGTCGTTGCCCGGTTTCAGGGTCCAACGCAACCGGGTCTGCCATCCGAGCACCTTTGACACCGTATCGAACTGCACGTTCGACACGATGAAGACCCACGGATTGAATTGCGTGTCGCTGATCAAGCGGTACAACTTGGTCGAGAACGACCCTTCGGCGAGATCGAGGTCGTTCCATTCGGCTTCGAGCTGCAGCCGGATACCAGGCCGTGGCCGCAGCCCGACGTTCATCGTGGTTTCGCCTCGTTTACCCGAGAAGAACCCACCCCATTCGTACCCGCCGCGGATCGAGATCGGGCGCCGGTTCGCGGTATTGAACCCGACGCGATAGCGGGTGACGTCGTACTCGCGCCCCGCGGGAAGGACGATTCCTGTGGCAATCTCGAAGTCTTCCTCGAGCCGTTCGTACTGCGGTTGGATGTTGAAGCCGATGCCGTCTTGCGAGTGGGTCTCGACGCGGACGACCTGCCAGTCGAAATCGCGCGTCAGCCAGCGATTGCGTTCGTCGACCAGCAGGTTCGTGTCGAGCGTGAAATCGAACCGTCGAATCCAGGGATGGTTGCGAGGCCGCGGCTGGTACGCGATCCGCGGGTTGAGGTTCTTGTAACCCGTCCGGCTGACAAAGCCGAGCACGGGGTCGTGATTGGCCTCCACGATTTCGTACGACGCGCTGCCGGACCACGGCTCGTTGGGAAAGCCGACACGCGTGCCGTAGGAGCGGTTCTTGCCAACGCCCAGTTGATCGGTCGTCCAGTGGAAGAACCCGTCGAACTCCAGGTTTTGCCGCTCACGGAACCGGGACGTGGCGAGGCGGACGTCGACTCCGGCGGTGTTGAGCAGCGAGCTGTCGCCCGAGCGCGTGAACCGTCCCGTGTAGATCGCAGCCGCATACGACTGCGCCCAGAATCGGCGCTTCACACGCAGCGCCGCGAACTCCTCGCCCAACGCGGTGTCGGTGTCACGCGTGCGGACGTAGAGCAGGCCGATGTCCTGCCGGCCCACCTGCCCGGTCAGTTTGGCGCCGACGTCGATCGGCTGCGGCTGTCCCTCCTGGTCCAGCCCGATGCGACGGCTGAAGAACGGCCGCACCGGCGAAGCACTGAACCCGCCGCCGCCCCCACCGCCACCCCCTCCTCCTCCGC
>JBOGIV010000033.1:0-6522 GCA_050747925.1 Vicinamibacterales bacterium | reverse complement strand
TCACCGTGACCAAGAACACCGCCGGGTTCATGGGCGGGATCGGGTTCTTCTCAGAGGGCAACCGCTACGACAGCCAGTTCATCAGCAACTATATCGACCTCTACATCAAGGACGCGATCAAGCGCGTACCCGGAGTCGGCAACGTCATCATCTTTGGCGAACGCCGCTTTGCGATGCGCTTGTGGCTCGACCCGACCAAGCTCGCCAGCCGCCGGCTGACCGCGACTGACGTCTTGAATGCGCTTCGCGAGCAGAACGTGCAAGTGGCCGCTGGCGCGCTCGGCGACGCACCGGCCAGCGCCGACCAGCAATACACGCTCAGCGTCCGCGCGATGGGGCGTTTGTCGGAGGCGTCGGAGTTCGCGGACGTCGTTGTGTCCGCCGGCAAGGGTGGGGCGCTGGTTCGGGTGAAGGATGTCGGCCGCGTGGAGCTCGGGGCCGAGACGTATTCGTCCAACCTGCGGTTCATGGGCCTCGAGGCCATGGGCGTCGGCGTTCAGCTCCTGCCTCGCGCAAACGCGATCGATGTCTACAACGGTGTCGTGGCCGAGCTCACGAGGCTGGAGCGCAACTTCCCGCCTGGATTCCAGTGGCGCATCGCCTTCGACAACGTCCAGGTCGTTCGCGAGTCGATCGTCGAGGTGTTGAAGACGCTGCTCGAAGCCATCGGCCTGGTCATCCTCGTGATGTTCCTGTTCCTCCAGAACTGGCGAAGCACGGTTATTCCGGCCGTGACGATTCCGGTGTCCCTCATCGGCACGTTTGCGTTCGTCAAGCTGTTCGACTTCTCGATCAACACGCTGACGCTCTTTGGCATCGTCCTGGCCACGGGCATCGTCGTGGACGACGCGATCGTCGTGATCGAGAACATCGAACGCCACATGGCGGAGTACAAGAAGGGCGCGCGCCGCGCCGCCAGCGATGCCATGCGCGAAGTGTTCGGCGCGGTGATCGTCATTGGCATCGTGCTCGTCGCCGTCTTCGTGCCGGTGGCGTTCTTCCCAGGTGTCACCGGTCGTCTGTATCAGCAGTTTTCACTCACGATCGCCTTCGCGGTGGTGCTGTCCGTGTTCAACGCCGTGACGCTGACGCCGGCCCTGTCGGCATTGCTGCTCGATCGAGAGTCGCATGAACACGGTCGGTTTTTCACCGCCGTGAATCGCGTGATCGACGGCGGCACGAGAATGTACCTGATCGTGGTCCGACGGGCGCTCCGTTGGCGATGGGCGATGGTCGTCCTGTTCGCGGCCGGACTGTGGGCGACCTATAGCATCTTCAGCCTTGTCCCGTCATCATTCGTGCCCGACGAAGACGAGGGCTATTTCATGTCCATCGTCCAGGGGCCGGCCGGAGCGTCGCTCGAGTACACGACGGAAGTGGCCGAACAGGCGGAAAAAATTCTGGCTGCCGATCCAGACATCGCGGCGGTGTTTTCGGTGATGGGGTTCAGCTTCACGGGCGCGGCGCCGAACAGCGGAATGATCTTCGCGCGGCTCAACGACTATGCCGAACGCCCCGGGCCGGAACATTCGCTGCAAACGGTCCTGAACCGCGTGCGTGGCGCGCTCTTCGGCATTCCGGGCGCGATGGTCTTTGCCTTCGCGCCGCCTGGGCTGCAGGGGATTTCGATCTTCGGCGGCTTCCAATTCGAGGTGCTCGATCAGACCGGCAACGCCGACATCAATGGACTCGCCGCCGCGACGTTTGGGCTGATGGGGGCCGGCAACCAGAGCGGCAAGGTCACCGGGCTCTTCAGCAGTTTCCGCGCAGACGATCCGCAACTGCTCGTCGATATCGATCGAGATAAGGCCCGCAGCCTTGGCTTGCCGCTTCGCGAGGTGACCGACGCGCTTCAAGTGTTCCTGGGGTCGCAGTACGTGAACGATTTCGACTTCAACAACCGCGCGTACCGCGTGTACGTGCAGGCCGATCAGTCGTTCCGGGCCGATCCGTCAGACCTCAAGCAGTTGTACGCCCGTGCCAGCTCCGGAGAAATGATCCCCCTCGATAGCGTGGTCCGGCTGCGAGAGACGACCGCGCCGCAGGTGATCAGTCACTTCAATCTGTTTCGTTCCGCGTCGTTGACGGGCAATCCGGCGCCAGGCCAGAGCTCGGGTCAAGCCATTCAAACAATGGAGCAGTTGGCGCGAACGCAGCTGCCGCAGGGGTTCGACTTCGCGTGGTCGGGGCAGTCGCTGGAGGAAATCAAAGCGGGTACGCAGGCCGGCACGATCTTTGGGTTGAGCCTCATGCTCGTCTACCTCGTGCTGGCCGCGCAGTACGAGAGCTTTGTGCTGCCCTTCATCATCTTGCTCGGCGTGCCCCTGGCGGTCTTGGGAGCGCTCAGCGCTCAGCTCGTCCGAGGTTTCGCCAACGACGTGTTCTGTCAGGTGGGCCTCGTGCTGCTCATTGGCCTGGCGGCCAAGAATTCCATTCTGATCGTCGAGTTCGCGGAGCAACTGCGCGGGAGGGGCCTTTCGATTGTCGACGCGGCCGTCGAGTCGGCGCGCATTCGCCTCCGGCCGATTCTGATGACCTCGTTTGCGTTCATCCTGGGCGTCCTGCCGCTCGCGCTCGCCACCGGGGCCGGCGCAGCCGCCAGAAACTCCGTTGGGACCGCGGTGGCGGGAGGGATGGTGGCATCAACGTTCCTGTCGATCGTCTTCATCCCGGTCCTCTACGTTGTGATTCGTACACTGATACCCGGTCGTGCGCACCGCGGACACGAGTTGGATGAGGGGGAAGTTGGGCCGGGTGAGCCAGGTGGGCCGGGTGGGCCGAGTGAGCCGGGTGGGCCTGGGTCGCGTGGGCCGGGTGGGCCGGGTGGGTCGCCGGGGCCGAGTGGGGCTGGTGCGTTGGGGCATGCGGGGGCCGCTGGCGTCGTCTCGCTACTGGCCGTGTTGTGGCTGCCATCTGCCGCCAACGCGCAGGCCTCCAGCGCGCCGGTGATGGAACGGCTTGATTTCGATGCCGCCATTGCTCGCGCCCTCGAGAAAAATCCGTTTGTGGCCATTGTCGCAACGAACATCCTTCGATCGGAGGCGCTCCTGCAGCAGGTTCGCGCGACGACGCTGCCGTCGGCCAGCTTGTCATTCACCAACACCACGCTCGATCACGGCCGATCGTTTGACGAATTCGTCGTCCAACCGCAGAACCAGTCGCTCTTTGCGGCGAATCTGACACTGCCGGTTCTTCAGGGTGCGGCGTGGGCCGCGCGGGTGCAGGCGAGCGATCAAATCGAGATCGCGCGTCTGTCACTCGCCGATATCAGGCGTCAGATCGCTGTCGCCACCGCGCAGGCGTACCTCGCCGTCATTACGCAGAAGCGCCAGGTCGAAGTGAGCCGCCGCGCGTTGGAGACCGCGCAGGCGCAGCTGGACTACAACCAGAAACGGGTGCAGGGTGGAGTGGGGACGCGGCTGAACCAGCTCCGTTCCGCCCAGGAGGTCGCAACCAACGAGGCGCGGCTCGAGATCCTTCGACTCGCCGTACGCCGTGCGCAGGAAGCGTTAGGCGTTCTGGCCGCTGGCAACGCGCCGGTGGACACGACGAGCGAACCGACCTTCGAGATACCCGTGGCGACACCAGAGAACGATTGGTTCACGGCGCGTCCCGACCTGCGACTGTTCACCGCGCAGACCGAGGCGGCACGGCGCGTGGTTCGCGACAGCTCACGAGACTGGTGGCCGACGGGCAACGTCTCGTTCGATCCGCAATACATCACGCCGGCCAGCATCTTCCAGCCATCAGGAAGCTGGCGGATTGCCCTCTCGGCGACGCAACCCTTGTTCGAAGGGGGATCGCGGAGGGGTCTCAGGCGTCAGCGCGAAGCGTCGCTGAGCGCCGCGGAGCTGACCGTCACTCAGCGGCAGATTCAGGCGCGATCGGAAGAGCGTCTGGCCCGCGAGGCCGTTGCCGCGCACGAGCGATCGCTGACCAGCGCACGGCGCGCAGCGGCGAACGCCAACGAGGTGCTCACGATCACGATTGTGGCGTTGGACGCCGGCGCCTCCACCAACATCGAAGTCATCGACGCGCAACGCTCCGCCCGAGATCTCGAGACGGCGGTGACGCAAGTCGAAGACGCGGTCCGACAAGCCCGACTCGACTTGCTGGTTGCGTTGGGACGCTTTCCCAGATAGGCGGATCCGGCCGGGCCGCCGGATCCGTCTGATCGACTACGGTAGTCCGATTCTGTCTGTTCATGTCCCAGGTCGTCACCGCGATGTGATCTGACCCGTTGACTATTCCGAACCCCTCATGTCCAAATAGCCTCGTTCGATAACCGCGGCTCATCGCGGTCATGCCCGGCTCTTCTGTTGCCTCGGCGTTCAGTGGCTTCAGTTCGGCGGCATTTCTCGCTGGTTAGTGTTGTGGTTGGGACTCGTGGTCTCGTCCGGCTGGATGTGGCGCGGCCGGACACTGGAGGATCCATGAAGCGATTTGGCTGGCTTGTACCTTGGGTAGCTATTGTGTGCCTGATGTCTGCGGGGGTGGCGGCCCAGCAGGGCACGGCTGACATTCGGGGCAGAGTCATCGACCAGCAGGGTGCCGTGTTGCCTGGCGTGCTGGTCATCGTCCGGCACCAAGAGAGCGGGCTCTTCCGCGAAGCCGTGACCGGCGCCGACGGCTTGTTCTTGATGAGCGCGATGACACCGGGCGTGTACGAGGTGTCGGCCGAGCTGCAGGGCTTCAAGAAGTACGCGCAGCGAGACCTCATCATCCAGGTCGGTCAGACCGTGCAGGTCGAGCTCAAGCTCGAGTTGGGCGGCGTGGCCGAGACGGTCACGGTCACCGGGGAGTCGCCGATCGTCGACACCACGTCGAAGGAGATCGGTGGTCGTATCAGCGCGCAGGAGTTTGTGGACACACCGTCGTTCAACCGCAACTTCGCCGGCTACCTCGGCATGCTGCCGGGCGTCGTGGCGACGATCTCAGCCACGACCTTCGGCGCCGACTCGGTGAGCGTTGCCGGGCAGGACGTCCGTAATGTCAACTACACGATGGACGGGTCGAACAACAACGACACGTTCAACGGCGGCAACGGCGGCGCGCAGGCGCGCGTGCCGGTGGAGGCGGTGCAGGAGTTCCAGTTCCTGACGAGTCAGTTCGACGCCGAATACGGCCTGGCGTCTGGCGGCATCGTGAACTCGGTCTCGAAACAGGGCACCAATCGGTACCATGGGAGCGCCTTCGCCTTCATTACCAACGAGAAGATGTCCACGGTCGAGTACTTTGCTCAGAAGCAGGGACTCGAAGAGGCCGAGTCCAAGCAACAGCAGTTTGGCGGCACGATCGGCGGACCGATCATCAGAGACAAGGCACATTACTTCGGGAGTGTCGAGCGCGTGCTCCTCGACGGCGGGGTCACCACGAACATCCCGACGCGCCCGGATCTGGCCCGCACCGACTTCGAGACGACGAAGGTCTGGAACACGTTCGTTCGCGCCGACCACCAGCTGAACGCCGGCAATACGTGGGGCATCCGATGGCTGCGCGAGGATTCACCGCAGCCACTTCAGATCCAGGCGGTAAACCACACGCCATCGCGGCACGAGGCCGAGACCGACACCGACTGGACGTTTGTCGGCAATCTCAGCTCGGTGCTCGGCTCGACGAAAGTCAACACGTTCCGGGTGTCGGCGGTCACCGAAGACGTCTACTTCGGCAATCCAAACTTCAACAGTAACGGTCACAATCAGAAGATTCTGCAGCCGCAGTTGAATTACCTGAGCTTCCAGGACCAGCAGAGCGCCCGCGCAACGCGTCGACTCGATGTGGCGTACGGCGCCGACGACGTATTCGCGTGGTTCGTGCCCGGAAAAGGCGGCGATCATGACCTCAAGTTCGGGGTCAATTACCTGTACTCGACGCTGCGCATCGAAACGCACAGCAACCTGAACGGAACGTTCGCACTCAACACCGACCTGCCGTTCGACAGGAACAATCCCCGTACGTATCCGGAGCGGCTTACCATCCGGGTGGGCGGACCGGTGAACTTCCTCATGAACGGGCACTTCATCGGGATGTTCGCCCAGGACAAATGGCAGCTCAACAACAAGCTGACGCTCAGCCTCGGCGCGCGGTACGACTTCGAGATTCTGCCGACGCCGAACCAGGATAATCCGCTGTTCGCCGACGACCCCGACGGGTATCCCCGGGACATGAACAACGTGTCGCCGCGCGTCGGCTTCTCCTGGGCCGTAGACGACTCCGGGCGATCGGCCGTGCGCGGCGGCGTTGGATTGTTTTTCCAGCGCACGTCGTACACGTTCCTGACCCCAATGTTCGACTCCGGAAGGTTCTCCGACTCGTTCACGGTGAGCTACCCAACGAACAATGTCGATCCGGGGCCGCGCAACGGGTCAGTGCCGACCGATCCGCGACTGATCAACGGACCCGTCGTGAATCACGCCGCGATCGACGCGCTCTTTCCGCCCGGAACACGGATCCGCAACGGTGGAACCGTGCGGTTCGACAGCCCCAGCCGCGAGCTGGCTTGGGCGCGCCAGTACAGCATCG
>JBOGIV010000032.1:0-17219 GCA_050747925.1 Vicinamibacterales bacterium | reverse complement strand
TGTCCGTAGTACGGATTCGCCACTGGACCCGCCTTTTGTACCCAGGTCGCGCCGCTGTTGCCCTCGAACATCGGGCAATACATCGGTTGATACGCCGACGGCCACGGTAGCCGCACGAGGCTTTCGGACAGCGGCTTGAAGGCGGCGCGCATCGCGGCCAGATCGGGTCCGGTCGCGGCCGTCTTGGCAAGCCGCGCCACCGCAGGCTCCCGCACGGCGGTCGACAGCCGGTTCAACGCACGTCGCGCCGTCACGACATCGTCGGCGGCCAGCGCTTCCTGGCCCGCGACATACGCGTTCAGCACCTCCGGATCGGCGCGCAGCACGAGGCTTTGAACGTCACGCAGAAGGTCATCAGCCGTCCACGCCTCATCAGCGTAAATCTTGGCGAGCGTGCCACCAGCGTCGACAATCGCGGTGACCGGGGCATCTGGCGACGCACCAAACTCGCCGAGCACCTCGTCGACTCGATTGGCAGGCAGCGCCGCGAAGCGCCACACCGCCGCGTCGGCGCTGAGGCCGTCGGCGTGAGCTCGCAAAACCGCTGGCACGTCGAACGATGGATCGACGCTCAGCGTAAGCAGTCCGACCGACCCGTTGAGCGCGGGATCGGTGCGCACCTGATCGTGAAGCCGGCGGATCTTTTGCTCAGCCACGTCGCAGGGCTCGTTGGCCACGCAGCGCGAGTGGTTGAGGTTGACGACCAGGATGCGATTGCCGGCGGCGCCGCCGCGTTCCCAGTGGCTCGCGGCGGCTAAGACCGCGGACGAGACGCGATCGCCGGCGACGAGCGGCGAGCGTCCTGCAACGGGAGGCGTCACCCTTCGAGCGATCGGTGACGACTCGTCCGCGCTCGGCAACGCCGATTGGTCTCGATCCGGAACCTTCGATCGGCAGGACGCGACGAGCAGGAGCGCGGCACTTGCGCCGAGCACAAACCGCAGGCGTAGCCGAATCATTCGGTTCATCTCGGCGGTCTGAGGCGGAGCCTCGCTAAGCTTCGAACTGGCCGTCGCGCATCGCGTAGGTCGTCGGAAAGTGGGCCACAGTATTGGCATCGTGACTCACCATAATGACCGTCTTGCCGTGCTCGCTGGCGAGAGAGACCAGCAGTCGCGCGATGCCATCGGCGTTGACGCTATCGAGGTTACCGGTGGGCTCGTCAGCGAGAATGAGCGCTGGGTCGTTGGCCAGCGCGAGGCCGACGCCGACCCGTTGCTGCTCGCCGCCGCTCAACTCTTCCGGTCGCTTGTACGCTTTGTGCTCGAGTCCGACGAGCGCCAGGATCGCGCGCGCCCTCTCGCGGCTTTGCGGTTCGGGCTGGCCGGCCATGATCATCGGGAGCTCGATGTTCTCGATGGCCGAGATGCTCGGGATCAGATTGTAGAACTGGAACACAAACCCGACTCTGCGAAGGCGATAGACTTCGAGCCCCCGCTCGTCCATGCCCCCGACATCCAGACCATCGACCTGGACACGGCCGCTGGTGGGGCGATCGACGCCCCCGAGCAGGTTGAGTAAGGTCGACTTACCGCACCCACTCGGCCCCATGATGGCGACCGCCTGGCCCTGGCGAACCTCCCAGTCGATGTGTCGCAGCGCTTGCACGTCTTCGGCCGGCATCTTGTAGGTCTTGCTGACGCCGCTGACTCCGACATCGACGCCGCGTGTTGCAAATAGTGAACTCGCCACCCTACGCCTCCCGAACGCGCTGATGAGCCGTTCGTTGATAGACCCACCAACTGAAACCGGTGGCCACAGCGACCAGAATCACGACCAGCACCACGCCCACGCCAATGGTGGACCACGACATCTGAAGCCTGGTCGGCAGCAATTGTACGACGGTGCGAATCTCGCGAAGCTCCCACACATGGTTGGCCAGGCCGAATCCCGCGACGAGGGCGGTGAGGCCTCCGACGCCGAGGCCGAGCACCGCCGGTGAGATCAGCGTCGCCAAGAGAAAGCGCCACATCTGGGACGGCGACACACCTCGTATTCGCAGGAGCGCCAGCGTCCGCTTGTCTTCGGTGTAGTTCGCGATCGCGATCGAGAGAATCGCCACCACCGCCAGAAGCAAACCGCCGAAGAGATAGATGCGCAAGTTGGCGAGGGCGAGCGCGATGAACATATCGGTGCCAACCTTGGCGACCTCAGCCGTCAGATCGTGTACTTCAAGTGGCGGGAACGGCACCGCTCCGACGAGCGCGCGCTGCATGTCGGCCGACGTCGCCTCGCGATCGGTCCACGCCAAGACAATCACCCGCGGGATGAGGAGTTCAAGGGACTGCAATCCAGGGCTCGATGCCGCACCAACGAGGTACGAGTTGCTGTTGAACAGATGATTCAAGTAGTCGATGCGCGCCTGCACGTAGCCTTGCCGATCGGTGACCGTCCTCGGGGGAATGCCGGGCAGATACGCCAGCACGCCGCTCGCCGTTGCGTCAACCGCTCCACGCGAGCGATCCATTCCGACAAGGATGGGAAGCCCGCGTTCGAGCTTCCAGAAGTCGGCGACCGGCGGCGAGGCCGCCACCTGGCCGTCGGAGACCGGACGCATGACGGCATCGAAGGTGTCGCTCAATCCGACGACCGGCTCGGCATAGGCGCGCTGCAGATAATGTTCTGGCTCGCCCAGCAGGAAGATCGGGACGCCCCTCAGGCCGTATCCAGGCAAATAGAATTGCGGCAGCAGCCCTTCGTAGAGGTAGGTGGCATCGCGGACGCCGGGAACTCCCTTGATCTTGGTGACGAGCGATTGCAACTCAGGACCGAGGGCCGCCAGTTGCTGACCCAGCGATCCGCTCAGGCGTGAGACATCGGCGATCTCGGGCGAGTTGAAGAGAATCTGCCAATCGCCCCCGAGCTGCACCTTGGCTCCACGCTCGGCCTTGTCGGCAAACGATCGGCTCGTAATCGTCGGGTACAGCGTCACGCTGGCCATCAACGCCACAATCAGCAGAAAGGCCGCCGTGCGGTGAGGCTTGACCGCCAGGTGTCGCGTCGCGAACGGTCCGAGGCTGCCCCCGATCGGGCGAATCAAAATGCCGAGAACGCGAGCGATCGCGTTCCGCTTCGAGGCGAGCAGCGTCGCGACTCCATACAAAAGGAGTGGCAGTCCAAGAAAGTCGAGAAGGCGGTCCGCATTCCTCACCGCCGCCGCATCGATACTCCGCGAAAGAGCTTGCCCACCGATCCAGCTGACGACCAGCGTGTAGAGCCCCAGCACGAGCGCAAGTCCTTGAACCGGACCGAACCTGAGCCCGGCCTCCGCGACTTCTGACACCGAGACGCGGCGCGATGCCTCGAGTGGCGAGATGGTCGTGGCGTAACGCACGAGACGTCGGCCGACAGCAAGCGCCAACCCGAGGCTGACCACGAGAAATGCCGCGGAGAACAGCAGTTGCTGCGGATCGAGCAACACGTTCACGGGGAGCCGTCCGTTCTCATAGACGAGAAGAGGCCCGATCGATCCAATCGCCAAACCCAGAAGCCCACCGGCGAGTCCGCCGACGATGACCGCGACGAGAAACGCTCGTCCCATGAGATGGCCCGGCACGCCGCGCAGTCGCATCAACCCCAACGTGCGGCGCTCGTTCAACATCAGCAGCCCGCATAAGTTCGCCGCAAGCACCCATCCCATCCACAAGAGCGGCAGCGAAACGAGCAGCGACACCACACCCACCAGACGTGCGATGCCTTCCATGCGCGTCAGAAGCACATGTGTGGTGCTGTCGACCACGAATCCCGAGGCCGACTCCTTTGGTGACGCCTCGGCCGAATCGGTGACAACCGGTCGTGGTGATTCGCTCAGCTCTGCCGGCGGTGTCGTTTCTGACGATGGTGCGGTCGCCGCCCATTCGGCGAGTCCCTGGAGTCGTCCAGTGAGCGCCGCAACTCGTGCGAGTGATCCCGGGATCTCCCACCCCGAGATGAGCTGCGATCGCTCGAGCTGGCCTAGAAACACCACCTCGGGATGGTATTCGGCGAGCGGAATGTGCCCCTCTTCGAGTTCCTCGGGGTCCACCATGTCGGGCGGTAGCAACCCACCGGCCACCGTGTCGAAGCGGGAGAGAATCTGCCCGTCGAACGGCATCAGCAGGATCACGCCGATGTACGGGATGTAGCTGACCGATCCCGTTTGATCCATCAGCCAGCGATTCAACTCGTCGCGATCGAGTCGAACGACCCCGTTCAGCGGAGTCTGGAACAGCAGCCGCTGTTGCTCTTGGACCTTGACGCGAACGGCAAAGTCTCGAGCGCCTTGGAGCGCGAGGAATGCCGGACCCATGGCGCGCTCCGGTCCGACCAGTGCGAGGACGGCTCCGGACTTGCGGCCGTCGCTGCCGCTGCCCGCCAGCGCGAAGCCCAGCTCAGGCGGCAAAATGGAGGTGTCCGATGCCGCCAGCACCGACAGCCACGGCGTGGTCAGCGGTTTTCCGCCGACGTCGACGCTGACCTCACCGCCCTCGGGAAAGCGCGCGCGCAGAAAGGCCAGACTCTCAACCCGCTTCAGGCCATCGATCGCGCGCAGCCGCGACTGAATCAGGCCCGCATCGCTGCTGGCGCTCCGCTGATAGATGGCGAGATCCCACGGGATGCGCCGCAGCTGGTCTTCGACGTAGACCTTCAGCGCGTACCGTGACGTCATGTTCACGGTCGCCAGCAGCGCCGCCACGAGCATCGTGACCAGGCCAAATGTCAGCCCGGCACGACGGCCAAGGATGGCGATGAGGCGTGTCAGCCTCAGCACCGGCTATTTCTTCCCGCTCGGCTTTGGAAAGTAGTGCTCGTAGGTTCCGTTTTGCGCCTTCTCCAAGACCTTGAGCGAATACCCACCGGGGTTCTGCGCGTAGTCTTTCAAATAGTCGCCAGGCGCGTTGATGCCTGGCACCTCGGGAATCCAGTCCTCGGTCAACAGATAGTCCGGATCACCGTAGCGTGACGCCAACGCGCGCACCTCGGGATGATCCAGGGTCGTCATGTGCCCTTTCTCGAGCAGGTTGACCCACTTGTTCGCATTGCGCAAACGAACGCGATAGGTCGTGAAGTACGTGTGGGTGTGCCAGCCGTGATCCTTGGGCACGTTGTTCTTCTCGGTGTAATCCGCCCACACCTTCGACTCGCTCGGCCCCGACTGGTCGTGCCACACGCGGATGCCCAGGCCCCAGTGGATGACGCCGCTTCGGACGCGTTCCGGGCTCGTGTTGCCGTTGTCCATGATCGCGATCGGGTTCCGGAATCCCTTGGGGTGCGATCCGAAGGCGATCTCGTACAGATACCAGTAGCCGGGCTGGTTGTGGAACGGATACGTTCGCTCGTTGAGACCTGGATATTTCAGGAACTCTCGGAGCGCTTCACCCTGCGCGCCTCCGCCCTTCACCTCAGAGATGAAGCCATCCTTGAAGATCACTTCCCATCGTGGATAGAACCCGCCGTGACCCTGCGTGCCGGCAATCGTGCCGTTGAGGCGCGCGATCGGTTCGCGCGGCAGGTACCTCGGCTGGAAGGCGGGGTAATCGACGAATGAATACCCGAACCGGCCGGTCGCCTGGTTCGGGAACATGTATAAGTGGCCGCGCTGATATGCGCCCTGGGCCCACTTCTGCGCCATTTCCTCGGTGAGGTCGGCGTAGACATCAATGCCTTCCGGATCCTTGGCTTCCATCCGGTCGACATAGACGAGGGGTTCGAGCAGCTGCTCTTCGGCGAGCTGCCACACATCGCCGGGATACGACGACATCGGGCTCTGCAGGTTGTAAATGTTGTCCTGGACGAACAAGCCGAGGAACTTGTCGGACATCGGATAGAGCTGCCGGCGCAGTCCGGTCGAACCGCCGCCGCCCCAAAACACACCGCGAATTTCCGGATGCGACGTCAGGTACTTCTTGATCGCGTCGCCGACCGCATTGCGGTTGCGATACTGTTCGCCCTGGCGTGCCGTGCCTCCTTCGCCACCAGCGCTCGGGCCCTCACTCATCCCAGGGCCAGCGCCCACTGGCGACTTGTCCCCTGGGAACAGCTCGGCGTAAAGCTCCGGTCGCCTCTTCTTCAACCAGGCCTTCGGCTCGGCCGGGTTGGGGAATTGTCCGTCAACCCAGGCCGAGGCCTGGTAAATGCCGGCGTCTTCGATGCGGCGTCCCGCGCCTTCGTCTCCTTGTTCGCGAGCGACCTGCGCCCTCGTCTTCCCGAGGAGCTCCGAACGGAACTTGATGTGCGGCGCGATCTTGCGCTCCTTCAGCGCCCGGTCGATTGCCTCGAGCACCATCGGGTCGGCATCGTCGTTGTTGACGACGATGAGCACTGACTCGCCCTCTTTGAGGATGCCCATACCGTTGCCCTGCAGGCCGGATCGGTTTCGGGCGAGTTGTCTCGCAGCCGGCATCAGATCGTCAACGGTCTTCGCGGGCTTGAAGTATGCCGGCCAGCGTGGTTCTGGATAGGTTTCCTTGGCGGCGGTCGTGGGCGTGGCGGTGGCTCCGCCCGCGCCCGGCTCCGAGCGACCGCACGCGGCGCCGATGGTCAAGGCACCACTGAGTATTACCAACCGGGTTAATGTCGTTGACACGCGCATGCCGACTCCACCGAAAAAACGATCGTGACTGCCCCGACTTGGTTCGACCACCGGAGTAATAGAGGCTCGACAGGAGGAAGTCAAGCGTCTCGTGATGTTCGACCGGCGCCGCCTTGACAGCTCCCGTCGAGAACGCCAGACTCCGCTGACATCGTGCCTATTCCCGCCGAGCTCGATCGGAGCCCTTTGCCACGATGACGCGTCGCCTGTTCCAGATCCTCGGCCGCCGCGCTCTGCTCACGTTTGGCCTCGTGGCATGCCTGGTGGGCGGCGTCTTGGCGTCGATTCACCTCACGTCGCGATACGCCCTCAAGCAGTATGTCGAGTACCAACTCGATCGAATCCCTTGGGACGTCGCGCTCTATCAAAAGGGGCCTACCGGCGGCGTCGACAGTCTCCGCGCGTTCGTCGAGCAGACGCCTGGGATCACGCGCGTGGCGAGCCTGGCCTTTCTGCGCGCGCGGTTCCCGGAAGGCGGCGAAGTGCAGGCCAAAGTGGACGGCACCCCGCTCAACACCCCTTGGCTAAGCGTCCTGGCAGCGTCCGATTTGTCGCTGCTGCCTCCCCAGTTGGGCTTCGCCCTGTCTCAGAACGCCGGCGCCGCCGACCGTCGCGGCGCCGTGCTCGCGCTAGTTGGTCCCGAGTTCGCGATTGGAAAAGCGCTCTTGGGTTTGCAGGGCGCGCGGCAGTTCACGATGAACGTGACCACGCTCGGCACCACGACACAGGTGTTCGAGACACCGGTCAGGCAGGTCGTGCGGCTCGAACGAGACGAGCTCAATCGTTGGCTGATGGATCAGACCGGCTCGGTGAGCTACGTCCCCGTCATTGGCACCATCCTGCTGATGCCCTACGACTGGGACGTGATCACGAAATTCGACTTCGTGGCCAACGGCATCGTCCCGCCTGACTTGTCGGTGGCGATGAGTACCGATCAAGCGCACGTCCAGCAGGCAGAGTATGCGCCCGAGTTGGTGTACTTGGCTCGCCTCGACCGCTCGCGTCTGATTTCCGGCTGGGACATTCCTGGCTCGCTGGCCCGGGTCGGCACCCTTAACCGGCGGCTGCATGCCGACGCCGCGCTGAGCGGTCCCGATCCGTCCACGTCGGTGCCGCACGACGAAGGGCATCGCGGCCCAGAGGGAGAGTCGGCTGACGGTCCGCATCCGGAGAAATTCGGCGGGATCGCCTTTGTCGTCGACAGCACCACCGAAGTGTTGCTCGACCGTATGCAAGGGATCGCTCGAAGCGTCGGCATCGTCTCGCTGTTGGTCGCATTGCCGCTTCTGTGGATGGCCTGGGCGCTTGGGGCAAATCTGGCGGGGCTGCTGATGCTGAACGAGCGACGCCGGCTCGGTCTGCTGCGACTTCGGGGCGTGGAGGGACGCCAGATCGGCCGCGTGTTGATCGGCAGCGTCGCCGTGGGCGGCTTGGTGGGCGGCGCCGTCGGGCTGACGATCGGCGCCGTGGCGACACTGCTGATCTACGAGAACGGCCGACTCCCGCTCGGGGTGTTGACCGACAGCCGGCAGCTTGGAATCTTCGCGGGTTTCCTCCTGGTGACGATCGTGATGGCGCTGCTTGTGTGCCGGCGATTCGTGCGCTACGCGACGCGGATCTCGCCGCTCGAGGCGACCAAGCGGGTTTCGGGATCGGAATCGACCGGAGTCGCCGCGCCGACTCGTGAGTGGTGGCCGGCCGCCGCAATCGCCGTCGGGAGCTACGTGCTGGTCGCGTGGATCGCCGGCGTGTCGCTCACCAATTTCACCGCGATGGAATGGGCGAAGCCGGTCGAACAGGTCCTCTATTTCCTCGGGCTTCCGATGTTCGTGTACGGCGTAGCGTCGTGGCTTTCAGGTCGCGGCTGGCTCGACCCCCTGATGGCGCCGATTCTCTGTCCGTTGGGCGGAAGACTGGGGTGGTTTGCCCACAAGCATTTGTCGGCGAAGCCCCACCGCGCCGTCACCTTTCTGCTGATCGTTGCGCTGATGTCGAGCGTAAGCTTGTACCCCTCGATCACCAGCGGTTCGTTCGAGGACAAAGCCACGCGGGGAGCGCGTGTGCAGATCGGCGCCGATTGGCAGGTGCTCTACAACACGCCCGACCTCGTCGACGCGACTCAGCTGTCCGGCCCGTCGCGCGATCAGTTGTCGTCGATCAGTGCGGCCGCCACGCCCGTGCTCGCGAACCTCGGCCGCATTCAAGGAGTGACCGCCGTCACTTATCTCGTCGAGGCACTGCTGCCCGATTTCTATTTGCCGGGCTACGGCCTGCGTGGGGTGCCTCTTTACATCCTGAACGACGCCGCGGCATACCAGGCGCAGGCGTACCACGAGCCGCGGGTAGGTGTGACCGCGGATTTCGCGGCATTGATCTCGCGAGTCCGCGGTGGAGAGATTGCCCTGTCCCAGCCGGTGGCTGATTTCTGGCAATTGTCAGCGGGCACACCGCTGGTTGTGGGCCTCAACCGGGCGCGTCAGGCGATCGGTGGGACGACGGCTGGTGTCTTGGCGTTTCTTCCCGGGATGCCGCCAAAGACCCTGAGCGACCGCCAAGGCTACGTGCAAGCGCGCATCGACTATTTGAACTATCTGTTGGGCACCAATGCCTACCTCGTATCAGCCGCCGACAACGCCGCGCTCGCGGATCTCCAACTGTTGATTCCACGAATCGTCGTGCTGTTGCGCACGGCGCCGGGAGTCGACGCCGAGACGATCCGCCGAGAAGTGACCGCCGCTTCAGCTGCCCCGCCCCTCGAGATCCATGGTCTCGACGAAGAGCGCCAGAAAGTCGGCCACGACATGTATATTTCACTCGCGCTGGCCAACATGCGAATCTATCTGGTCGGAGGTTTGCTGCTCGCGCTAGTGGCGATTCTGGCGATCGCGACGGCAAATTACGTCGAGGATCGGCGAACTCTTGCCTTGCTGCGGATTCGGGGCGCTTCGCCGACCGCACTCTGGCGCCTGCTGCTTGGGATGCTGCTCTCGCCGGCGCTCGTCGGGTTGGCGATCGGCGGCGCCGCTGCAGGGCTGGCGGGTTTCGGATTGGCGAACTATGTGTGGCAGCTTCGAGAGATTCACACGGTGGTTCAGCGCCTGCCGACCCATTTGATCGTCGGGCCCCTCAGCGGAGTCCTCGTGTTATTGCTCACAGCGGTCCTCGTTGCAGTGGCGTTGCTGTTCAGTTGGTGGGCTTATCGGGACACGGCGCATTCATCGATCAGGGGAACGTAGTACTCAGCTGCTGAGCCCAGCAGGTCGCTGGGACTGGAGGCGCACATGGTGCGAGTGATCTTGGCGTCGGTCCTGACACTCAGTGTCGTGCTCACTCATCCCGCCGCGGCCCAAGAGACGGGCGCGACCATTGCCGGCACCGTGCTGGACGGCACCAGGGCCGCGCTGCCTGGCGTCACGGTGACGATTCGTCAGGTTGAACCGGCGCCCGGCGGATCGTCACGACAGACGGCGAAGGCCGCTTTCAGGCGCCCTCGCTCGAGTCCGGATCCTACGAAGTGTCTGCCGAGTTGTCAGGTTTTCAGACCACGGTCCGAGACGGCCTGCAGCTGAGCATCGGCCAGCACCTTGCGATCACACTCACGATGCAAGTCGGCCAATTGGGCGAGCGCATCGTCGTCACCGGCGCGTCGCCACCGGTGGAGACGCGGCGGGGTGGGTTGTCGGCGCTGGTCGAAGAGCGTCAGATCAGGGACCTGCCGCTCAATGGACGCGACTTCTCGCAGTTGACGCTCCTCCAGCCCGGCATCGTTGCATCCGCCAGTACCGACCGCACGCTCGATCGCGGCATGGGCACTCAAGTTTCGGTGGCAGGTGCGCGACCCAACCAGATCAGTTACGTCCTCGATGGCGCCGATGTGAACTTCCAAGGCAATCAGTCACCGGGCAGTGCAGCGGGCGGGCTGCTCGGCGTTGACACGGTGCGCGAGTTCCAGGTCCTCGTGAACAACTACAGTGCCGAGTACGGTCGCAGTGCGGGCGGGATTGTAACGGCGATCACGCGATCGGGATCGAACGCCTATCATGGCGCTGGCTTCGAGTTCTTCCGCAACGACGCGCTCACGTCGAGAAACTATTTCGCGGCGGCCGATCAGCCCAAGCCCACCCTCGATCGCAATCAGTACGGCGGCTATGTTGGTGGCCCGCTCAGGAAAGACAAGATCTTCTTCTTCACGAGCTACGAGGGCCTGCGCCAGGATCGCGGCCTCAGCCTCGTGGCGCGCGTTCCGAGCCGGGCCACGCGTGCACGCACCGACATCAGCCCGGCCGTTCGTCCGTACCTGTTGATGTATCCCGAGCCGAACGGCGCGGAAACCGGAGCGTCGGGCGTGTACACCGCGACCGAGAACGAACCGACCAACGAAGATTTCTTCGTCATCAAGATCGACGACTCGCTCACCACCAACGACACGCTCTCATTGCGATACAGTTTCGACGACGCGAGCGTGGTGTCGCCGCAGACGCTGCCGCTGTTTGCCAATAACCAGCACACCCAGGCTCACTTCTTCACCGGTGAGTACAAGCGCATCATTTCTCCAACGACGCTCAACGTGCTCCGCCTGTCGTGGAACCGCCCCTACGAGGAAACGGTCAACGTGGATATCGCGACGTTCGACCCGCGATTGCTGTTCATCCCGGGTACGCAATTCGGACTGCTCGGTGTGTCTGGGCTCACCAACCTGGGGCCTGATACCGGCACGCCAACCCTGGTCGACTACAAGAACCTGCAACTGACGAACACGTTCACCTGGGCCCGCGGACGTCACACGGTGAAGACGGGCATCAACTGGACTCGGTGGTTCAACGACCAGGACTCGGCCTTCACGAGAGGCGGCAACTACAACTTCAGTTCGATCGACGACTTCGTGCGGAACATCGCGAACACGTTCGAGGGCACGGTTCCCGGCAGTACGACCGACCGCAAGTGGAGGCAGAACCTCATCGGCATGTTCGTGCAAGACGACTTCGCGTTGTCGACAGGCTTGACGCTGAACCTGGGCGCCCGATACGAATTCATCACCGTCCCGACCGAAGTCGGCGGCCGCGTGGCGCACATGGTGAACTTGTCCGACGCGGCGCCAACGCCGGGGAATCCGTTGTTCAAGAACCCGTCGCTCGGCAATATCGCGCCTCGACTGGGGGTTGCCTGGGATGTGTTCGGCGATGGCAAGATGTCAGTGCGTGGCGGGGCGGGCGCGTTCTACGAACCGATCCTCGGCAACATTTATCGGGCGTATGGCAATCGCACGCCTCCCTATTTCCAGCAGGCCAATATCCGCCGGCCGACGTTCCCCGATCCGTTCACTGGCGTCGTGGGCGTGCGCAACCGGTTGGACCTGGTGCAGTTCGACCTCCAGAATCCGCTGCGCTTGCAGTACAACGCGACCGTGCAGCGCGAGCTGCTGTCGGGAACCGTGATCACCGCGGGATACCTCGGATCGCGCGGCTACCACCAGATCCGCAACCTCGAGGCTAATCAAGCGACTCCGCAAGTGCTCTCGGACGGGCAGTATTTCTTTCCGGCGGGACAGACTCGCCCGAATTCCAACTTCGAGAGCATTCGCATTCGAACCTCGGACGGAAACTCCTGGTACAACGGCCTCATCGTCGGGTTGACCAAGCGCTTCAGCCATGGGCTGCAGATGCAGGCGTCATACACGCTGGGACATGCGACCGACGAAGGCTCGCAGTCGGTTGGCAGTGGGGATTTCGCCAACAGCTTTCAGCCGCGCTATGGGCCGGACCGTCACGACAACTTCGGGCCATCCGATTTCGACGTCCGGCACAATTTCGTCTTCAGCTACAGCTATCTGTTGCCGGAGCCGGCGTCGTGGACCCCGACGCTGCGCGCGGTGTTGGGCGGGTGGCAAGTGTCAGGGCTGGTCAGCCTCCGATCCGGCATTCCGTTTTCGCCGGTATTGGGGTTCGATCGTGCGCGAGCGCTGCCGCGATCGGGCGGCGCCGGGCAACGACCGCATTGGGCATCGGGGGCGACGGCGAAGTCAGCGATTCTCGGCGGCCAGCAGCGCTACTTCGATCCCGAAGCGTTCACGCTGCCCGAACCGGGATACTTTGGCAATGTGCAGCGCAATGCCCTCACGGGTCCGGGGTATGCGTCGTGGGACGCGGCACTCTTCAAAAACGTTCCGGTCGGTAAGAAATATCGAGCTCAGATCCGAATCGAGGCGTTCAACATCCTCAACCGTGCAAACTTCGGCTTACCCGAGGCGACCGTCTTCAATTCTGCGGGGCGCGCCGAGAATGCTGGCGAGATCAGCACGATTCTCGGGACGCCCAGGCTGATTCAACTTGGCATCAAGGTGGAGTTCTAGACGTGCATCGTCATTCGATCTTCGTGTCGGTGGGCGCAACGCTGCTGGTGGCGGGCGCCGGCGACTCGTTGCTGCGCGCGCAAAAGAAGCCGGTCAGCGCCGTCACGCCCACGAGCAATCGCGGTGAGGAGATGGAGAACGTCGGGCCAAACCGCTGGCGCGTGAAGCCGGTGGACACGCCGTACGACCACTGGTTCGAGCGAACCAAAACTCGTATGCCTTCGTTCGAAGGACTCTTCATCCAGGACGTCAGAACGGTGCCGGTCAAGCCGTGGCCCGACATGGGCGTGAGCGGCTTGTACGTGAAGATGGCGGACTATCAGATCGTCGATGGGTGGATTCTCGAAATTCCTCCCAGAGGATCGACCAAACCGCAGCGCCACCTGTTCGAGTCGGGGATCTATTTCTTTGGTGGACCGGGCCACACCATCATTCAGCAGGAAGGCCGGCAGCCGCAGCGCGTGGACTGGAACTACCGTTCGCTGTTCTCTGTGCCGCTGAACGTTCGCTACCAGCACTTCAACGACAGCGACAAGCCGGTGCGTCTGGTGGCGGTCACCAGTTTCCCGTTCGTGATGAACTCGTCCGACAGCGAAAAGTTCGTGTTCGAGAACCCGTTCCGCTTCACCGACCGCTACGATGCGCAAGAAGACTACCTGAAGAAGAATCACAAGATTCGCACGCGCGAGACCGCGACCAACCTGGTGAAGGACGCGCTCGACTTCAAACTCGAAGCGTGGAACGAACGCGGCCAGGGCTCGACCAGCATGGGTTGGGACATGGCCGGCAACACCCAAATCGACATGCACGTGTCGGAGATGCCGTCCAAGCTGTACAAGGCCGCACACCGGCATAGCAGCGATGCGTTCATCCTGTTGCTCTCGGGCAACGGATATTCGATCACGTGGCCAGAGGGACAGTATGACAAGCGCGTGCGAGTCGACTGGCAGGAGGGCACGCTCTTCGTGCCGCCGATTTATTGGTATCACCAGCACCTGAACCCCGGAGATGAGTCGGCGCGTTACCTGGCAATCAACGCACCGCCGATCGTTCGGAACCTCGGGCTGCGGTTCGAGGATCAGCTCGAGCCGGATCTGCCGCAGATCAAAGCCGAGTTCGAGACCGAGGTCGCGAGGAAGAGCGTCAAGCCGAAACCGTAGGCCCTCTCGTGGACGAGCCGGACCAAAGCGCGACACTACGCCGTGTCGGTTCAGCTGTTTTCGACTGCCACGGAGGCGAGCAAATTTGGTCTCTTCCGAGTTGTGAACGCGACCGGGTGATGGCGTGCCGCTCACCGAGCAGGTGATCACGGCCGCGTGCGCGTGTTGATGATATCGAGCGGGCTTCGCGCGGGGTTTCGGAACTCCTTGACCACGTGTGTGTAGATCATCGTCGTCTCGACGTTCGCGTGCCCGAGGTATTCCTGGATCTGCCGGATATCCACGCCGTTCAGCAGCAGATGGGTGGCAAAGCTATGACGCAGCGTATGTACCGAAACCGGCTTGTGGATCCGCGCCTCCCGCGCCGCCGCCTTGACCGCCTTCTGTATCGCCGAGTCGCTCATGTGATGCCGTCGAACGACTCCGGCTCGCGGATCGGTTGACAGCGTCCGGCTCGGAAACACCCAGAACCAACCAGCTCCCGGCCCGCATTCGGGTACTTGCGATCCAGGGACTCGGGCATCCACACACCGGCGAGTCCCGCCTGGCGGTCGGCCAGATGCTGAGCCTCCGACCTGCGCAAGTGAGCACGCAGTTCTTCCCTTCCAGCCTCCGCGAGCAGCGTCGCCCGGTCTTTGTCTCCCTTGCCGTGGCGGACAATGACCAACCCCTGGTCGAAGTCGAGATCCTTGATCCGAAGCTCGCAGCACTCTGATACTCGCAGGCCGCCGCCATAGATGAGCGCCGCCATCAGGCGCGGGGTCCCCGACATCGCGTCCAATAGCGCCACCGTCTCAGGCACGCTGAGTACCACTGGAAGGCGCTCCCCCCGCTTAGCTTTCACGCCTGAGGAGACACCTTCCACGTTCACACCCAGCACCTCCCGGCACAGGAACAGAATTGCGCAGAAGGCCTGATTCTGCGTGCTGGCCGACACGCGCTGGCGCACCGCCAGGTGAGTCAAGTAGTCGCGGACCACCTCCGACTCCACGCGAGGATGGGGAACGCCCTGCTGCTGGGCGGCATAGCCGAGGAACCGCCGTACCCAGTCCGCGTAGGTGGACTCGGTTCGATAGGAATAGTGACGTGTCCTCACGCGTATCCGCAGCTGCTCCAGCGCTGCCAACGGACTCGTGCTGCCGTGTTCATTGACGACTGTGCTGGTCGGCCGCCGATGCCAGTCGGTCCGCTTGAGGAAGTTGACAAAGTAGATGCGTAGCGCCTGGTCTGCCTGACGTACCTGCCAGTCCGCGGATTTGCCGCTCCGCTCCAGCTCCTCGCAAAAGCCTCGCACTTGATCCGCCAGTGGCTCGTCCGAGGCCGGACGCGAGAGGAACCGCCGCACCCAACGCACGCAGTAGGGTGCCGCCGCCGGTCGTACCAACTGGGCCTTGAGCAAGAACTCACCGAACTCCTGCAATGAAGACTCGAGCTCGCGCATGTTTCACCTCGAGGATGAGAGGCAAGGTGCATGCCCAACGACTCGTACGCACTTGCTCAGCTTCAGCAACACGTTACGGCATGATCGGACACGGATCAGCCCAGTTCGGTGTCAACCCAGGTTGCCTGTGTGCAACCCACGTTGCCGCGGATCGGGGAATGGCACCCTCCGCCTATCCTCGGATGTCCCAGCAATTGGCGCCGCCACCAATTCCCTGGTCTCGGAGCCGTCGAATTCAGGCGACTCTCACCTGCTGAACGACTTGCCCTCGGATCGAATGGCGACAATAATGCCCGCGAGTCGTGGGTGGTTCCCGACGGTGGGCGGCGGCGCACGGGGCGGCTGACCAGCAGTTGACGCTATCCACCCATATGAAGTTCGGCCGACAACCACTGGGCCGCGGGAGAGTGAGCGGCCTGAAGGACATGATTCCGCGCGTCATTTTCGTCGGCGGTCTTCCCGGTTCTGGCAAGACGCCATACCTCGAACAGCTACGCGACCAGGGTTATGAGGTTTTCGACGACTTTCAGGCCAACGCGCGTGAGAACTCGCCACACTTCGAGCGGGCGCGGCGGTGTGAAGAGCTCATCCAAACATTGCGGAGTGGCCGGATCTGTGTAGTGGCCGACATGAGACTAATCTGTCCGGACTACCGACAAGAGGCGCAGCGTTTTCTAGAGAAGGCGCTTGGCAGCATTGCGCTAGAATGGCGATTCTTCGAGAACGACGCTGATCAGTGCAAATTGAACATCGCTTCTGGGTTACGTGCTTCAGAGTCCCGACTTGCGAAGTTGAAGGAGTACTCTCGAAAGTACTCAGTACCTTCAGACGCTGTTCGAATGCCGGTCTGGCGCGAGAAACCTTGAGGTACGAGCGGCCGAACAAGCAACTGGAGCCGACGGCGCCGGTGCAGAACGCGCCGCAGCTCAGTTGCAGGCGTTAGCCAGGCTCGACCGACACCACGAATCGGCTGGCATCAGAGCGCCCCACGGTGTGTCTGAATCACGGAACTGCGGCAAGGTTCATGGAAATCGCATCAGAGGAGAGTGCATGGACAACGTAAGGCTTCTGAAGAATCTCTACGAGGCGTTTGGTCGCGGAGATATCCCGACCGTTCTTGGGGCGATGAGCGCGGACATCAGGTGGTACCTGGCCGAGGGCAATCCCTACATGCCCAGCGGCGAGGCATGGGTGGGACCGGACGCTGTCCTCAACAATCTGTTCATGAAGCTAGGCGGAGAGTGGGACGGTTTCGCCGTTCGTCCGAAGTCATTCCATGGGGCCGACGACAGCGTCATCGTCGAAGCGCGCTACAGCGGGACGTACAAGGCGACGGGTAAGAGCATCGACGCGCAGGTCTGCCACGTCTGGGACATCAAGGACGGAAAGATGACCAGGTTCCAACAGTACGTCGACACGGCGAAGATCCAGGATGCCATGGGTACGAGATAGAGGGGGGCGGATCCACTAATCCGAGATCGAGCTGGCCGCCGAACTGTTGCTGTCGTCCTCGAGCCGGGTGTCTCCGAAGTATTCGATTCATCTCGATCGGTGAACAAACTTCTCCGTTCGGTGATTGCCGCGGTGCCCGCCAGGACCCAATCAACCAGGCGTCGAAAGGCGGGCTAACAGGGCGCTGGAGCCGGCGGCGGGCAACTGGTTCGCGCGATCGTGGCATCTACTGCCGCGGCTCAGCGC
>JBOGIV010000031.1:0-8357 GCA_050747925.1 Vicinamibacterales bacterium | reverse complement strand
GCGTCGAAGTACTCGCCTGGCGACGTGGGGGCCAACGTCGTCGGCACGGTCAATCGACGCTTGGAATCGAGCGTGACGATCATGGTGGGATTATCCCACCTCGACGGAGGAGACGTCGAACTCGACGCGCCCTCGCACCCAAACGCGGCTTTTCCAAACTACGGCTGACAAGCCATCCCCTCAACCCGATTGCCCGTTAATGCCTTCGCTCTGGTTCGAAGCGAAGGCTGTCCGCCGTAGCCTCGGCGAAGGCGGATCACCACCCGAGCTTCGGCTGGAAGGCCAACATGCCACGCTCTTACACATACAGATACGTGGTAGAGTTTATACAGACGGAAACTGATATGGCAAAGGTGTTGATCCGGCAAGGGAGACGAGCTGCGACAGCAGATGTCAGGCCGTCGCGTGACCGCGCCGGTTGGGTCCGAAAAAATGTCGCAATGGATCAGCGAAAGCTCGACGTGGCTCGCCGCGCATTGGGTGTCGAAACCGAGACCGAAGCCATAGACCAGGCACTCGACTTCGTGGCATTTCGTGAGGAGCTTGCGGAGGGATTCGCATCGGTTCGCCGAAGCGGCGGCATTGAGGACGTCCTCGAGCGCCGGCGGAGGGTGTGAAGTACACACTCGACACCAACATCTTCATCGACGGGTTCCGCAGCCAGGAAGCCCAAGCTGAGGTGTTCGCGTTTCTCAACAGGGCGCTTCCGTTCACCTACCTGAGTGCGGTGGTGATGCAGGAGCTCGCGGCAGGCGCGAGAGCGACAGAAACCGCTCGCAACGTCCAACACGGAGTCTTCGATCCATTCGAACGGCGTGGACGAGTCTTTGCGCCCTCCGTTGCCGCGTTCGTTGAGAGCGGTCGTGTTCTCGCGGCCGTCGCTGCACGGGAGGGATGGCCACTGCTCAACGAGAACCCGTCGCTGCTCAACGACACATTGATTGCGGCATCGTGCCGCGAGCAGGGGATTACGCTCATCACAAAGGACGCTGATTTCAAACGGCTCGCCCCGTTCGTCAAAGGCTTTCGTTACGTGGCGCCTTGGCCAACCCCACTCGGACCCCCGAGATAACTTCGAGTAGCGGATGCGACCGACGGTCTGTAACCGGAGTCGTGCTGGCTCGAGAGGAACGCTCCGGATGCGTTCCAAGGCTCGATTTCGCAGATTTCACCCGAGAAAACGCGCCACATTGGCGAAGAACGCCGCGATCGCCTTCGTCAAGTGGCGACACTTTGCCTTTCGGTGCAACGTCTTCGGCACGACCTGGAGGAGTAGGGCGACGAACCGGACGACGATAGGATGTTGGCGCCGCGCATCGCTCCGAGCTCGATGGAACCGCTCAAGCTCATCGTCGATCGGCACTCTTCTGTTGACGCGAAGATCACGTTGTTTCGCTCGCTCTTCCGGGGGCGAGACGATGTCTATCCTCGTCGATTCGAAAGTCGCAAGACCGGGAAGTCGGGTTACGCGCCCGCGTGCTCGAACGAATGGGTTCGTGGCATCTGCGAAAAGCCGCGAATCAAGTGCGCGGAATGTCCCCACCGCCGCTTTCTTCCAGTAAATGACACCGTGGTCCGGTGGCACTTGTCCGGCCAGGACGACGCCGGGCAGCCGTTCATCGCAGGCGTCTATCCGACGCTACTCGACGAGACGTGCTTTCTCCTCGCCATTGACTTCGACAAGCAGGGTTGGGGCGACGATGCGCGTGCGTTCTTGGAGACGTGCCGTCGTCTGAACCTGCCAGCCGCCCTGGAGCGGTCACGCTCCGGCCGTGGTGGGCACGTGTGGTTCTTCTTCGACGAAGCGATTCCGGCCGCACTGGCGCGCCGGCTCGGATCGTACGTGCTGAACGACACGATGGAATGACATCCGGACGTGGGATTTGAATCGTACGACCGGTTTTTTCCGAGCCAGGACACCCTGCCGCATGGCGGATTCGGCAACCTTATCGCGCTGCCGCTGCAGAAACATGCTCGTGAACGTGGCAACAGTGTCTTCATTGACGATCAATTCGTTCCGTACTCCGATCAGTGGTCCTATCTCTCGACCATTCGCAAGCTCGAGCGATCTCACGTCGAACGGGTCGTCGCCGAGGGCGAACGAAGAGGCCACATCGTCGGCGTTCGTCTTCCAGCGGATGAAGACGACGAGCCTTGGAAGACTCCGCCGTCGCGTCGAAGGACAGCGCCGCCGATCGAAGGCGAATGCCGCAATCGGTCGAACTGGTTATCGCCAACGAAATCTACATCTCGAAGAGTGGACTGAGTCCGTGGCTTCGAAACCGATTGCTCCGGCTGGCGGCCTTCCAGAACCCGGACTTCTACAAGGCGCAGGCGATGCGGCTGCCCACGTACGACAAGGCGCGAATCATTTCCTGCGCAGAGGACCACCTGGCTCACATTGCTCTGCCGCGCGGCTGCCTGGACGATCTTCGCCGACTCCTTGGCGATCTCAATGTCGGCGTCGTTGTCCGGGACGAGCGCAGCGGGGGCGAGGCCTTGGATGTTGCGTTTCAGGGCGCGCTCCGACCTGAGCAGAAGAAAGCTGCCGATGCCCTGTGGGCGCACGAGACGGGTGTCCTGGCCGCGACCACGGCATTCGGGAAAACCGTCGTTGCTGCCTGGCTGATCGCCCAACGAGGCGTGAACACGGTAGTACTCGTCCACCGGCGACAGTTGCTCGATCAGTGGATCGACCGGCTGTCCACGTTTCTGAGCCTGCCACCGAGCGCCATCGGCCGAATCGGCGGTGGTCGAAACAGGCCGACAGGTCGGGTAGATGTTGCGATCATCCAAAGCCTGGTTCGGAAAGGTGTCGTCGACGACCGCGTGGGGAATTGCGGACACGTGATCGTCGATGAGTGCCATCACTTGTCGGCTCGCAGCTTCGAACAGGTCGCTCGTCGCGCGAAGGCACGATTCGTACTTGGGCTATCCGCCACAGTCACGCGCAAGGACGGTCACCATCCCATCATCTTCATGCAGTGCGGACCGGTGCGGCACCGTGTGAACGCGAAGGACCAAGCGGCCCTGCGACCGTTTACGCACACCGTCGTCGTTCGGCCGACGCCGTTCACTTTTAGCAACCAGGACGGCTCGGACAATCGAACGGAGTTTCAGGCGCTCTACAGGGCGCTGATCGATGACGACGTACGCAATCGTCGGATTTGTGACGACATACTCGAGGCCGTACGAGCAGGCCGATCACCGTTGGTCCTGACCGAACGGCGCGAGCATCTCGAGCGGCTCGCGAATCAATTGTCAGGGAAGGTTCGTCATCTGGTCGTTCTCCGTGGCGGAAGTGGCAAGAAACAACGGGACGCAGCCGCCGACGAATTGGCGGCGACGATTCCTGGCGAAGAACGAGTGCTTCTCGGGACCGGCCGGTACATCGGAGAGGGATTTGATGACGCTCGGCTTGATACGCTCTTCGTCACGCTTCCGGTGTCGTGGCGAGGGACCATTGCCCAATACGTCGGCCGACTTCACCGGCTGAGCGATGGCAAGCGGGACGTCCGCGTGTATGACTACGCCGATCTCAACGTTCGAATGTTGTCCAGGATGTTCGAGCGCCGTTGCCGCGGATACGAGGCCCTGGGCTACGAGATCGTCTTGCCAGCAAGCGCAACTCCTGGATGGCCCGTCGACGTGCCACTACCTGCTGATCCATTGTGGAAGCGGGATTATGGCGCCAGCGTTCGTCGTCTGATTCGCGATGGCATCGATGCGCCTTTGGCGGGGCTGTTCGTAGGCGCGGCGCAGGCGGTCCCGCCGGAGGCCGAAGGCGTCAGCCGCGCACGGAGCGCCACTGAGGCGTTCCTGTACCGCCGGCTGGAAACGCTTGAAGAGACGTAACGTCGTTTTCGCTTGAATGCCGGCTTGTCCATCCCGTTCGACGGCTGGGGGTCGAATGGAAGTCGATATGTTGTGCGAGGACTCGCGCGTCGTCGTCGAACTCGACGGGGTGCAGCATTTGGGAGACGCCGAGGCCTACCGCCGGGATCGGCGCAAGGACCGACTGCTTCAAGAAAACGGCTACAGGGTGTTGCGCTTTCTCGCCGAAGACGTCGCCAGGGATCTCGACACGGTGCTCGATGCCATCGTTGGTTCGCTGAGACACTCGCGTGGGATCGCCTTGAAGGCGATGATCTCGTCGAGCGCTGCGCCGACTGGGAGACCATCGGACGCCTGAATCTTCTCCACCAGCAAACGACCTCGCCCGCCTCGCCGGCGCGCTGAACGCGCATCCCGTCAAATACGTCCTGATCGGCGGGTTCGCCGTGATCGCGCACGGCGGCGCGCGCACGACGAAGGACAGAAATTGGTGAAATGCCTGAGACTTCGCGTCGCTCGCTACGGGCGGATTCGGCTTTCTCATACGACGAACGTCGTCGCACGAGCAGTTTTGGCGACCTCTCAACTTAGGGTAAACGCAGTCGTCGCTGACGATGCTATCGTCGACATCGTTGAATCCGTGAAGCGAGAGACACCGAAGCGAATGAAGAAGCTAACAGTGGGCCCGAATCGGCGGTCGAAGACGCTTGAAGAGGTGATGACGGTTCGGTTCAAAGCTGTCTTCGACAGCGTCGTCAGATTGCGCGAGCAGTGGGAACGTGCGATCCAAGACGTGCAACGGACTCAGGCTGCAGATCTCCGCGTGACGCGCCTCGTGCTGCGCGATCACAATCAGCGGATTGTGGCGCTGGAGAAGCGGCCGACGAAGTAGCAGCCGCCGCCCTCGCCGAAACTACGCTCTATCGCGACCTCTTTTGAGTTCGGCAATGTCGCGCGAGTGCTCGGCGAGCACCTTTCCATGCACGTCGAGCACCGAAGTGAACTTGGTGTCGAGCCCTCGGATGTCGCGACGAATCACCTCGAGCGTTCCGCCAAAAGCCTCGCCAAACAGCCGCACCTCCCCTCGGACCTCTTCCACAGCGACTGTGTACTGTCGGGAAAGCCTTTCCTCCGTAGCTTGCAACTGCCCGTCAATATGCCGAGACAGGCGTTCCTCGAGGCCCTGGGACCGCTCGTCGAAGCGCTGAGTCAAGCGCTCCTCTAGGTCCTGGGATCGCTCGTCGAAGCGCCGGGTCATGCGCTCCTCGAGAGCCTCTGCCCGCTCATCGAGGCGTTGCGACAACCGCTCATCAAGGCGTTGCGACAACCGCTCCTCGGTTCCGCGAAGCTCCGTCTTGATGACTTCGGTTAACTTACGCTGCAGCTGTTCGAATTGCGCCCGCATCTCTGCTGCCCACTCGTCGGCCATCCTAGCATCGTCCTCGGCGCCGACATGGTGCTAAAGGTGTGCCGATGCGAGATTGGTGAAATGCCCGCGTATTTCGCAGACGGCTCCAGCGAGGTCGCAGATTCTGCGCATGAGCAGTCAGTCGCGGGAGGAAGAAAGAGCGCTCATGTGGAGGGCGCTGATTCTGAGCGACTACGGTTACACTCTCAAACCGTTACCCACGTCGCTGCGCGTCAAGCCCCCGGGGACGCGAAGACCCGCAGCAGATTCACCTGAGGCCTGTGGCATGACCGATAGATGGATCCGGTTTGGTGTGCTCGCGCCTTCTGGCGTTTGCGTCTCTCTGGTCAGGGTCGCGTTCGTTGGGACTGACCCACGATCCGGTGAGATGACGCGTTAGGAACCAGAACGGGAGTGTCATGACGAACATGTTCGTCGCGGCTGCGATGATGGCGGTGATTTCGGTGATCACGAGTGCAAGCCCATTGCGGGAGGCAGGTGCGACGCTGCCGCTCCAGGCGTGCCGCCCCGTCCCCGGCACGACGTTGGAGCAGTTCTATCCGGTGATGCCAGGCTGGTCCCGTGGGACACCCAGCTCCGAAACCGATCTACAGGAATCGGTTTCGAGAACGACGGCGGACTTCGACCGCGGCACCGAAACGATCAGCGTCGAGTTGATGGACTCGTGCCGGAACGCGGACGTGCTGTTGATGATGCGGGACACGCTGAAGCAACTGCCGCCCGCGACCCGGGGAACGACGCAGCGTTATACCACGGTGAACGGCTTTCCAGCGTATGAGGAGTTCACGGCCGAGTCCGGCCACGGCGAGATCCATGTGCTGGTCGCCGATCGCTTCATGGTCAAGGTCACCGCCGAGACTTCCGACCTGCCCACGCTGCAGACCGCCGCACGGCAGATCCCCATGCAGAAGCTGGCGGCGGCCCGGTAGGTCGCGCCATGGGCGTCGCTCGTCTTCTTGTTGTCGTTCTTGCGACTGTCCTCGCAACCGCGACGGTTTCCGCTCAGCGTCCGCGTGATCTGATCAACAAGCGGATCACTGGGAAGGTCGTGAGCGTGATCGATGGCGACACGGTGGATCTGCTGTTGCCGGCGAAGCGCGTGTTGCGCGTGCGGTTGTACGGCGTCGACGCGCCCGAGCGGGGCGAGCCGTTCAGCACGCAAGCGCGCACGTTCACCCGTGTTTTGATGTTCTCGCGAGACGTCGAAGCGGTTGTGAAGGACGTCGATGCCTACGACCGGCTGGTCGCGCGAGTGAGCGTGGATGGAAAAGACGCGTCGGCGGCAATTCTCGCGGCGGGACTTGGCTGCACCTTCCATCGATACGTCTCTGATGCCGGCCTGGACCTGGCTCAGGCACGGGCGCGTCAGGGGCATCTCGGCTTTTGGGCCACCGGCGCTCAGCAACCCGCTTGCGTTGCGCGCGAGTTGCGAAGCCGCCGACCCTAGGAGCACGCGAAGCCTGCGACTCCAGATTCCCCTCTATACTCGGTCCTTGCCGTCCTCCTCTTCCGGGACCCATACCCGCCTTCTTCCCGATCCACACCGCGCCGCTTCGAGTACGGGTGAGATCGACACCGGGCTGCACTCGGATCTCGTCAGTCAATCGGCGTCACGACTGCAGACGCTCGCGCTGCTGTACGCCTTCACCTTCTTCATGGCGGGACTCTTCCCGGCGCTCATCTTCGAAGAAGGCAGGACGGTGTTGTTTGCGACGCCGGTGCTTTGGATCACGGCAGTGGTGGCCATCATCGTCGCCCTCGGCGTCGCCGCGATCGTTCGCAACCCGCGCGTGTCGCTGCACGCGGCCATGACCATCGGGCTGGTCTTCGAGGTGGCCGGCAGCTACGGCATTGCCGCGTCCGAGTTCCTGGATCCGCTGGGATTCATGGAGGACACGCACTGGCAGGGACTGTCGTGGGTGGCCGTCTGGACGCTCCTCTTCACCGTCGTCATCCCGACACCGCCGCGGCGCGCCGTCATCGCCGCGCTGGCCTCGGTGTCCTCAGTGCCCGTTGCGGTTGTGCTCACAGGGATGCTTGGGCCGATGAGCACCAATGTGGCGTTGCAGGTGTTCTTCGGCTTCACGTTCCCTTACCTGCTGGTCGTGATGATGGCGTATGTCGGCGCCCGCGTTGTCTATGGGCTGGGCAAGGAGGTGAGCCGCGCGCGCGAGCTGGGCAGTTACGAGTTGGTGGAAAAGCTGGGCCAGGGCGGCATGGGCGAAGTGTGGCGCGCGAAGCATCGGCTGCTGGCGCGACCGGCGGCCATCAAGTTGATTCGCGCGCCGGGCGCTGATGGCGGAGCGGCGATGGCCGGCGAGCTCCGCCGGCGATTCGAGCTCGAGGCCAACACGATTGCCGCCCTGCGATCGCCGCACACGGTGAATCTCTACGATTTCGGCGTCGCCGGCGATGGCGCGTTCTACTACGTGATGGAATTGCTCGACGGGCTCGATGCGGACTCGATGGTGCGCCGGTCCGGTGCGCTCCCGGCCGAGCGTGTGATCTTCCTGCTCCGGCAGATCTGCCACTCGTTGTCGGAAGCCGAATCGCGCGGCCTGGTGCATCGCGACATCAAGCCGGCGAACATCTTTCTCTGCCGCTACGGTGAGGAGTTCGACTTCGTCAAGGTGCTGGACTTCGGCATCGTCAAGGCCCTGCACCAGACCGCCGATACCAGGCTGACGCTGCTCACCATGGGGAACGAGGTTCGCGGGACCCCGGCGTTCATTGCGCCGGAACAGGCGCTGGGGGCAACCGACATCGACGGCCGCGCGGATCTCTACTCGATGGGCTGCGTCGCCTATTGGCTGCTGACCGGCGAGCTGGTGTTTACCGCGGACACGCAGATGGGATTGCTGATCCATCACGCGCACACACCGCCCGTGCTGCCGTCGCAACGCACAACACGCCCCATCCCTCCCGCGCTGGAGGAGTTGGTGATGGCCTGCCTGGAAAAGGATCCCGCTAAGGGCTCTGATCGAAATTGAGTTAGCAACTTGCGCGGGGGCGTAGCTCGTAGTTCCAGTCCCCATGGAATGTGTGGGGATGTAGGGCCAAGCCTCGCATTTCCGCGCGGGTGACCGTCACCCCG